>NZ_LHPA01000041.1:0-363055 GCF_001297215.1 Pseudomonas sp. RIT-PI-o
CCCCCCCCTCCCCCCCCCCCCTTCACAGCCAACATCGACGGCCAACCGCCGGTGCACGATTCCGCTTACCCACCGAGGCAAGCGCGTCCCTGGTTCGGTGGTCCGGTGGTGCCACTGACCTTTCAGTTCATCACGCTGATGATCGCTGCGTGGTACGGCGCCAAACTGCTCAGCCGGCCGATCCAGCGCCTGAGCGACGCCGCCGAGCGCCTGAGCGAAGACCTCGACAGCGACCCCCTCGACGAGTCCGGCCCGCGCGAAGCCCGGCAAGCCGCGCACACTTTCAACCTCATGCAGCGGCGTATCCGCGAACAGGTCCAGCAACGCGCCCGCATGCTCGGCGCCGTCTCCCACGACCTGCGCACGCCACTGTCACGGCTGAAACTGCGCCTGGAAAACATCAGCGACGACAAACTGCAAAACCAGATGCGCCAGGATCTGGACGACATGATCGGCATGCTCGACGCCACCCTCACCTATCTGCACGAACAACGCACCAGCGAAGCCTTGCAACTGCTGGACGTGCAGGCGCTGGTCGAATCGCTGTGCGAGAACGCCCAGGACCAGGGCGCCGATGTTCAGGTCAGCGGCCACTGCGCGCCCATGCCGGTGCAACCGATGGCGCTGCGCTCATGCATCAACAACCTGCTGGATAACGCCCTGCGTTACGCCGGACAGGCACGGATTGAACTGCTGGAACAGCGTGAAGCATTGCTGATTCGGGTAATCGATCACGGACCGGGCATTGCTGAAGACCAGCGGGAAGCGGTGTTTGAACCATTCTACCGACTGGAAGGCTCGCGCAACCGCAACTCCGGCGGCGTAGGGCTGGGCATGACCATCGCCCGCGAAGCCGCGCAGCGGTTGGGTGGGCAATTGACGCTGGAAGACACACCGGGCGGCGGGTTGACCGCAATTGTTCGGTTGCCGCGTTGCTGACTCCCTGTGGGAGCGAGCCTGCTCGCGAAGGCGTCTGTTCATTCAATGTCTGTGTTGAATGTACGCCCCCTTCGCGAGCAGGCTCGCTCCCACATTGGAGTGGTGTTCATCCGGGATAATGGGTTGGCTGTGAGGGCGCTGTTGCTGGCAAGCCAGCTTCCACAGGGGATCGAGTGATCTCAGAGGACGATGGGTTGGCAGTGAGGACGTCATCGCGAGCAGGCTCACTCCTACAATTGGATCGAGTACAACCTCAAGAAACAGGTCGGCTGTCAGGCCGCCTTCGCGAGCAGGCTCGCTCCCACAGAAAAGCAAAGCAGCGCAGCTGCCCGCGGCGAAGCTGCCCCACTCAACAATGAGCGTTAGCTCGAGTGCTTTTGATCTTGCTTTTGATCCACTGGCGACGTCGGAAGGCTGAGCGGAGGGATTGATCCGGGCGTGGGAGCGCAGCGACCGTACGACGCAGTCGTACACAGCGAGTGTAGGTGCAGCGAAGCAAACCGGAGCCGCTGCGCCAGGATCGATCCCGCAGCGAAGGAACCCGAGCCTGCGAGGGCCGAACGCAGGAGCAAAGCGTTTTGGTTACTTTTGGGCGTCTGCAAAAGTGACCCGCTGTAAGAGCGGAACCGCCAGCCGCAGCACCGCAAAAACGGATATTCACCCAAAACCCCAAGCAGCATGGTCGGCCCAAAGGCCGCCAAGCCCCCCTAGACCCGAGCCTGACTCTTACTCCAATCCGTCAACAGACTATAAGCCACCGCCAACAACGTAGGCCCAATAAACAACCCGATAAACCCAAACGCAATCAACCCGCCAAACACCCCGAGCAACACAATCACCAACGGCAGATTGCCGCCACGGCTGATCAGATACGGCTTGAGCACATTGTCCACGCCACTGATGATGAACGTCCCCCAGATCCCGAGAAACACCGCCATCCCGTAATCGCCCTTCCACGCCAGCCACGCCGTGGCCGGCACCCACACCAGCGGCGGCCCCATCGGAATCAGGCTGAGCAGGAACGTGACGATCCCCAGCACCAGCGCCCCCGGAACGCCAGCAATCAAAAAGCCGATCAACGCCAGCACCGCCTGCGCAGCCGCCGTACCGATCACGCCGTTGACCACCCGCTGAACAGTTCCGGCCACGAGCTCGATGTAATACCCGGCACGATCGCCGATCAAGCGCTGCAGCAGACTGTGCACGAACGCCGCCAGTCGCGGCCCGTCACGGTAGAAAAAGAATACGAACACCAGACTCAGCGTCAGCTCAAGAATCCCGCCGCCGATCTGCGCGCTGCGTGCCAGCAGCCAGTTGCCGACCTGCCCCAGATACGGTTTGATCGAGACCATCAACGCCGCGCCCTGCTGGTCGATGCTGTCCCACATCGCCACCAGCCGCTCACCGACCAGAGGCACGCTGCCCAGCCAGGTCGGTGCTTCGGGCAGACCGTCGACCTGCACATCCTTGATGAATGCTGTGGCATCGCGCACATGATCGGCGAGATTGAACCCCAGCCAAACCAACGGTGCGGCCACCAGCAACATCCAGCCCAATGTCAGGATCAACGCGGCCAGCGATTCGCGGCCATTGAGCGCCCGGGTCAGCAGACGCATCAGCGGCCAACTGGCGAACGCCAGCACCGCGCCCCAGAACAGCGCCGACCAGAACGGCGCCATCACCCACAGGCTGGCGCCAAACAAAACCAGCAGCAGAATCTGCACCAGCAGGCGATCGTTATTGAGCATGGAAAGTCCCGGCAAAGTCAGTCAGCGAAAGAGTAGGCGAACACGCATCGCATGCTCGCCGGGCACAGCTTATCGCAACAGGTCGATGCGCAGGCCAGAGCCTTCGAGATTGCCGGTTTCCAACCTCGCCGCCCGCACGCCCTGAGTGATCAACGCCTGGCGCCAGGCTTCGGCCCTGGGCCCGGAAACCGTGACCCGCAAGGTCGTATCGAGATTCAGCCCCCGGGAAATCAGGCGCAGCCAGGTGGCATCCGGCTCATCGGCAAGTTTCGGGAAATCCAGCTCGCCAGTGCTTTTCAACTGCCGCAACAGGGTCGCTGAGGTTGGCAGCAACTCGCCCAACGGTGCAGTCGCCTCGAACTGCTCGACATGCAGATAGGCTTTGCGATTGCCCCGCGTGATGCTGTAGAGCGCCACCAACGTGTTGTCCTTTGGCGCCGCCAGCCTGAGCAACAGATAGGCCTGCTGCTCATCGGAACCGTACAACTTGGCGTTGCCGAACACCTCGTTGGCCCACAGGCTGCTTTCGCCGCAATCACGGGCCTGACACCAGAACAGCAGCTCGGCGTCCTGCTTTTGCAGGGCTTCGCGGGCGGCGGTGAAGGCTTCGGTAGCGGAATGTTCCGGCGGCAATTCATAGGTCACCGAGGTGGTCTGGCCGCGGGCGGTGATCTGCCCGTCGAAACGCAACTGGCCGCTGATCTTGCGGATCGAGCCCAGCGGATAGATGCGCTCCAGCTCGGCGGCCGGGCGATAGTCGACGATCTGCGCGTCGGCCAGACGCGGCACGATTTGCAGATCATGGCTGCCCGGCACATCGGCGGCGAACGATAAGGAGCTGAAGCAGCCCAGCGCGAAAAGACTGAGTGACCGCATAGTCAGGCTCACCGGACGGTCAAGGCTGGGCGGGTCGGGGTCGCAGCGGTATAGAAATCCATCGAGTTTGTCTCCCATTTCAACCCGCCCAGCCTCGGCAGTTGCCCGCAGCAAGTCAAGGCATGGCGAAGAAGCGATTGAAACAGTCTGCTACAAGACCTGCGCCAGCCTGGTCATTCAGGTGCAGATGATGCCCGCCCGGCAACTGTTCGTGACTGAACGGTAGCCGCTGCAGCAGCTCGGAATGCCTGGCCAGCATGCCATCCGCCGCGACCACCAGATGGGCCGGACAGCTGACGCGCAGAGCGAATGCCATCGCCTGTTCCTCGGTCAGGCGCAGCGGCGATGGCAGCGTCAGGCGATTGTCGGTGCGCCAGGTGTAACCGCCGGGCACCGGCATCAAGCCGCGTTGGGCCAACAGTTCAGCGGCTTCGCGACTGACCGCCACCAGGCCTTTCATCCGCGCCTCGATGGCACGCTCGAGGGTGGTGTAGACCGGTTTGCGCTTTTCCCGCAGATCGAGTTGCGCCTGCAGGGCCATGCCCATGCGCTCGGCGGCGTTTTCTCCTTTGTCTGTAGGAGGAATCACCCCATCGATGAGCGCCAGATGACTGATGCGCTCCGGCAGCGAACCGGCGAGGACCATCGAGACGATAGCGCCCATCGAATGCCCGAGCAGGCCGAAACGCTTCCAGCCCAGTTGTTCGGCGACTTGCAGCACATCGTGGGCGTAGTCCCACAGGGCATAACCGGCGCCGTTCGGCCGATGCCCGGAATGGCCATGCCCGGCCATGTCCAGCGCGACGATGCGCAGGCCTTTGAGCATCGGCGCCAGCCGGGCAAAGCTGTTGGCGTTGTCGAGCCAGCCGTGCAGCGCGATCACCGGCAAGCCGTCGTCAGGGCCGAACAGGTGCGCGGCCAGCTCGATGTGCGGCAGGTTCAGGCGTACTTCTTCGCAGGTCGGGCTCATGCGCAATCCTTGTTCTGTCGCTGTTCCCAGCGCATGAACAGGCTCTTGAGCAACCGTGCCGTGTCCTGCGGGCGCTCCAGCGGAAACATGTGCCCGCCGGGCATGCTCAGCGCCTCGCCTTGCGGCAGACGCGAAACGAAGCGTGTGTGATGACGCATGACCACGCGGCTCTTGTGCCCGCGCACCATGGCCAGTGGCACCTGCAATTGCCGGGTACGCCCGGGGCTGGTGTGCGGCACGCCGCGATAAATGCTGATCTCCGTGGCGGGATCAAAACGCAGGCGCAGTTTATCGTCGACCTGATGCAAACCGTGTTGCAGGTAGGCGTCGAAGCATTCCGGGTCGAAGCCACGAAACAGGGTTTTGCCGGCAAAGTAACTGCGCGCGCTGTCCAGATCGGCGAATTCTTCACGGCGCCCGAGCGTGCGCCCGGCCGGGGTCAGCTTATCGATGAAACCAAAGCGCTTGGCCGCGCGAATCACCCACTGATCGGTGCGGGTCAGCACCGGCGAATCGAGCATCACCACGCCCCGGTACAGCTCGGGACAGCGCAACGCTGCGTGCAGGTGCAGCAGACCGCCAAAGGAATGCCCGACGCCCCACACCGGCTGCTCCTGCTGCTCCAGGTGATGGATCAGCTCATCGACGAGGTTGTACCAATTGTCGTCCGCCGGAAAACGCGGGTCATGGGCATGCTGCTCCAGATGCGCGACCCGGTACTCCGGCGCCAGCGCCGCGAACAACTTGCCATAGGTCCCCGAAGGGAAACCGTTGGCGTGGGCGAAAAAGATCGGTTGCGACATGCGGGCAAATCCACTGGGCGAGAAACGTGGCGTTGATTGTCCGCAAGACCCGGCGCCGCAGCAATGACTGTAAGTGCCAGGAATGATGACAGTCTGGTCAGGGTGATGTGTGTGAGCGAGACTGCTTCCCCCTCTCCCCCAAAGGGGGCGAGGGGGGAAAGGGAGCGATCGGGGATAATTAAATTCTGAAGGTCGGCGCGAAACCGCCGATCAGAACTCACCTGGAACACGCAGGTCTCTCAGGTCTACGACGATCGCCGAAACCACACGGTCGGCCCCCTCTCCCCCTGGAAGAGGGCTGGCCCTGACGGAACTCGATAATTGTCAGCGCAATGGTGGCTGTTCCCCCAGCGGCACCACCGCCATGGTCAGGCGCGACACGCAACTGGCCTTGCCTTCATCGCTGGTCAGGCGGATGTCCCAGACGTGTGTGGTGCGGCCAATGTGGATCGGCGTGGCCACCGCGGTCACTCGCCCGCTCCGCAAGCCACGCAAGTGGTTGGCGTTGATCTCCAGGCCGACGCAATAGAACTTGCTGGCATCGATGCACAGATAACTGGCCATCGAGCCGACGGTTTCCGCCAGCACCACCGATGCGCCGCCATGCAGCAGACCGTAGGGCTGATGGGTGCGATGGTCGATGACCATGCTCGCGGTCAGCGATTGTTCGTCGAAGGTTTCGAAGCGAATGTCCAGCACTTCGCCAATCGTGTTCTTCTGGATTGCGTTCAACTGTTCGATGTCGGGTGCAGTACGCCACAAGCTCATCGCAGACTTCCTTTGTTGTTGTAGTCGACGCTCAATCCTGCCACAGCACCGCCTCACTGCGCGCGCTCCATTCTTCGAAGCGCGCGCCGTAGCGGTCTTCAATGACATTGCGTTTGATTTTCAGGGTCGGCGTGAGGAAGCCGTTGTCCACCGCCCAGTTGTCCTTGACCACCACCAGCCGGCGCAGGCGTTCGTGTTTGTCGAGGGCGGCGTTGACCTCTTCCAGGAGCTTTTCCAGGCTCGCGTGCAGGTTCGCTCGGGGCTCTTGCTGATTGACCGTCGACAGCACGCACAACCCCAGTGGCGCACTCAGGCCATCGCCGACCACGCACACTTGTTCAATGCGCGAATGCACGGCCAGACGGTTTTCGATCGGCGCCGGCGCGACGTATTTGCCTTTGCTGGTCTTGAAGATTTCCTTGAGACGCCCGGTCAGGCGCAGGCGCCCTTCACTGTCCTGCTCGCCCTTGTCGCCGGTGCGCAGAAAACCGTCGGCGGTCAGCGTCTCGGCGGTCTTCTGCGGCTCCTTGAAATAGCCGAGCATGTTGGCCTGGCTGCGCACCTGCACTTCGCCCGATTCATCGATGCGCACTTCCACTTCCGGGCACGGCTGACCAATCCAGCCCTGCTTGTATTGCCCGGGGAGGCAGATATGCGAATAACCGCAGCCCTCGGTCATGCCGTAGACCTCCAGCACATCGAGGCCGAGTTTCTGATACCAGGCAAGCAAGGTCTGCGGCACTGGCGCGGCACCGGACAACGCCACGCGCAAGGCATCCAGGCCAAGCCCGGCCAGCACTTTATGCCCGACCCGCTTGCCGATAAAGGGCAGCCCGAGGAGAAAGTCCAGACGCTGCGCCGGGATCTTGCTGTACACCCCCATCTGGAATTTGGTCCAGATACGCGGCACGCCAAACATGGCCGTCGGCCGCGCGCGCTGCAGATCGGTAATGAAGGTGTCGAGGCTTTCGGCGAAAAAAACCGTCTGCCCGGTGTAGATCGACGCCAGTTCGACAAACATGCGCTCGGCGACGTGACACAGCGGCAAGTACGACAGCAGCCGATCGTTCTCGTTGAGTCCGAACAGCTGCGTGCCCCGACTGGTGGCGAAACCGAGATTGGCGAAACTGTGCATCACGCCTTTGGGCAGGCCAGTGGTGCCGGAGGTGTAGATGATCGTCGCCAGTTGCTCGGCGGCCGGACGCGGATCGTCCTGGATCGGCGAACAGCTTTGCAGGTCCGCCCAACTGAAATCGAATTCGCCCGGCGGATGCAGCGGCAGGCTGATGGTCGGCAAACCCGCCGGCACGCCTTGGGACATGCCTGCCCAGTCATCGAGCTTGCCGATGAACGCCAGCGCACTTTCCGAGTGGATCAGCACCTGCGTCACGGATTCCGCGGTGAGGTTGGGATACAGCGGCACCGAGACATGCCCGGCCATCCAGATCGCCAGGTCGGCGATGATCCAGTGCGCGCAGTTTTTCGAGATCAGGGCGATGTGGCTGCCGGGCGGCAATTCCCGCGCTCGTAGCCAGTGGGCAGCGCAGCGTGCCTGATGGCCGACGTCCGCCCAGCTCAGCGTCTCGACCTGGCCTCCACCAATGGGCTGCACCAGAAAGCGCTGGCGCGGGTGCCGGGCTTCCCGTTCGTAGAACACGTCCAGCGGCAAACGGAAGGCGGCAGACATGCGACTCGCTCCTGTTTTTGGGTCTGGAGCAAGCGTAGTCAACCAAGCAAGTGCTTGGTTGAATTTTTTACCAAAAGAGACAAGATCAAGAGATCGCAGCCTTCGGCAGCTCCTACAGGGGTATGCATTCCAATGTAGGAGCTGCCGAAGGCTGCGATCTTTGCTTTTAAGGGTGCTTAAGGCTATTGAGCTTCATCGAGCCAATCAGCAGTTCACTGTGCTCGAGCTCCGCCAGTCCCGCTGTACTGACCCGCTCCGGTGGATGCCCGGCGCCATGTTGCAGATAGCTGAGCAGATTGCCCACCAACGGGTTGTGGCTGACCAGCAGTACATTGCTCACCGCAACCAATTGCTCGGCCACCTTGTCGGGATCAGTATCCGGCGTCAGCCAGTCGACCGTGCGGATCTCCGGCTCGAAGCCGAGTACCTCACGAACGATCTGCGCAGTCTGCTGCGCGCGCAAATAAGGGCTGGCGTAAATCGCGGTCAGCGGCTGGCCCATCAGATGCGCCGCGCTCGTCAGGGCTTCGTTGCGGCCGTGCTCGGTCAGCTCACGTTCGGAATCGATTTTCGAACCGTGAGGCACCGCCTCACCGTGACGTAATACCCAGAGTTTCATAGTTTGGGCTCCTCATCGCGCACCGGATGCGCGGCCGGGGCGACGGTGTGCGCCGTTTCCCCTTCCGGGGTGCGCGGCGCTGGCCAGTCGGCGAACGGCCAGGGCTTCTGGTCACTGTGGAACGTGCCGAAGCGGCCGATCTGCGCGAGGAACTGGCTGAGGCTGTCGCCAAAATTCATCAGGCTGGCGCTCGGTGCGCCGTAGATCAAACGGTAGATCAGTTGCACCAGTACCACCGCGCCGAGGATGAATTGCGCGACTTGCCAGACCAGCAGATAAACGATCATCCACAACACCCGCAGGAGAATGGATTCGTACTGGGTTTCGGTTTTCGGATCGTTCATGGCTTGCTTCCTGTCCGTGTAACAGCTGAATCAGTTGAAACCGCTGGTGGAAATAAAGTCGACGTCAGTTTTCGGCTCGGCACGCATCAGTAGACCGATCACCTGCTCCAGCGTGCGTCCTTCGAACAGGATTGCGTGCAGCCCGGCGACCAGCGGCATGTACACACCGACTTCCTGGGACTTGGCCTTGAGCACTTTGAGGGTATTGACCCCTTCGGCGACTTCGCCGAGACGCGACACCGCTTCGTCGAGGCTCAAGCCCTGACCAAGGGCGAAACCGACCTGATAGTTGCGGCTCTTGGGCGACGAACACGTCACGATCAGATCGCCGACCCCGGCCAGGCCGAGAAAGGTCATCGGGTTGGCGCCTTGATTCACAGCGAAGCGGGTCATCTCGGCCAAGGCGCGAGTGATCAGCATGCTCTTGGTGTTCTCGCCCATCTCCAGCGCCACCGCCATGCCGGCGATGATCGCGTAAACGTTTTTCAACGCCCCGCCCAGCTCGACACCGAACCGGTCGGCGCTGGCGTAAACGCGGAAGGTGCGCCCGTGCAGCGCGGCTTGCACTTGTTTGCACAGCTCTTCGTCTTCGCTGGCGACCACGGTGGCGGTCAATGCATGTTCGGCGATTTCCCGCGCCAGGTTCGGCCCCGACAACACGCCGATCCGCGCCTGCGGGGCGATCTCTTCGAGGATCTGGCTCATCAGTTTGAAGGTCTGCGCTTCGATGCCTTTGGTCAGGCTGACCAGCATCTTGCCGCTCAAGCGCTGGGCGTGGGCCGCAAGCACCGTGCGCAAGGCGCTGGAGGGCAGCGCGACAAAGCACAGATCGCAGGCGTCGAGGGTGGCCTGCAGGTCGGTGACGGCGCTCACCCCCGGCAGAATCTTGATGCCTTTGAGGTAGCGGGGGTTTTCGCGATTGACCCGGATGGCCTCGGCCTGCTCGGGGTCACGCATCCACTGAAGGACTTGATGGCCGTTCTCGGCCAGCAGATTGGCCACGGCGGTACCAAAACTTCCGCCTCCCAGGACCGCAATCGGGCGCTGTTCAGTCATATGCAATCCGTTAATCCATACCAGTGGCGATGCCGGGCATTATACGGGGCGCCCCGGTGGCGGCCAGCCCCAGCAACAATTACCGACATTTGTAGGAAGAAGACCAATAAAGCCTAGGAAAATGCCTGTAACGTCACTGGAAAAGTCGCCGCCCTCGGTTAACATGCGCGCCAATTCTTCTCTCTACAGGCTGTGTCGTGTTTTCTGGCCCTCCTCCCCCGCGCTCGCCCCTGCTACTGGCACTGCTGTTCAGCCCGCTGGTGGTGGCGGACGACCTGTTCGTCGACAGCCAGACGCTGCCGCCGGTGCTCACGGCCACGCGGCTGAAGCAGACGCCGGCAGAAGTGCCCGGGAGCATGACCGTCCTCGACAACGAATTGATCACTGCCAGCGGTGCCCGCGATATCAGCGAACTGCTGCGGCTGGTGCCGGGAATGATGGTCGGCAACATCAACGGCAATCAGCCGGCGGTGAATTACCACGGCACCAACGCCAGCGAAGCACGACGCATGCAGGTGCTGATCGATGGCCGTTCGGTGTATCGCGCCGGTCTGGCGACGGTGGACTGGAGCGATATTCCAGTGGCCATGGAAGACATCGAGCGGATCGAGGTGTTTCGCGGCCCGAACACCGTCAGCTACGGCGCCAACGCATTGATGGCGGTGATCAACATCATCACTCGCCACCCGGCGGACAGTCACGGCACGCGCCTGAAAATCACTCGCGGCCAGCGCGGCATCAACGACTTTTATGCCAGCCAGGGCACCGGTTGGGATGGCGGCGATTTGCGCCTGTCGCTGTCCGGCCAGGAAGATGACGGTTTCGACAGCGACCGCAACGGCGCCGATTACCGTGACAGTCGGCGCTTGAATCGTCTGAGTCTGGCGGTCAGCCACGACCTCAATGAAGGACAAAGTCTCGACTGGCAGCTCAACGCCAAGGACGGCAGCAATCAGCGGCCTTATACCTACCGACCGGTGTTCTCCGGGATTACCGACGCCGGGAACAATTCCGACGTGGTCGCCAAGGATTACGCCGGCTCGGTGCGCTGGAACCTCGATATCAACCCGGAACACAGCCTGTACGTGCAAGGCTCGGCGCAGCATTGGGACCGCCAGCAAGTCTGGCGCGCCTGCGATGCCGAGGTGTCGTTCAGTCCTGAACTGACGCAATTGTGGCAGCTCAACCCGAATTACACCGAACGCCTGGCGCGTAATATCAGCCAGTTCACCGGCCCCGGCGCGGCACCCGGCACGCCAGAGGAAATGGCCCTGGCCAATCAGGTGCTCGAACAATGGCGTAACGGCGCGAGCAGAACCCTGTGCGGCGACATCGATCAGAGCGCCCGCGAGTCGCGTTACGACCTCGAACTGCAGGACACCCTCAGCCTGTCCGACAGCCTGCGTCTGGTCAGCGGGCTCAACTACCGCTACGACCGCGCCGATTCCGAGACGTACTTCAACGGTACCCTCGACGACACCACCTGGCGCGCCTTCGGCCAACTGGAATGGCGCGCTACCGAGCACTGGCTGGTGCAGGGCGGTGCGATGTTCGAGGACACGCAACTGATCGGCAGTTCGCTGACCCCGCGCTTCGCGGTCAACTACCTGATCAACCCGCGTCACGGCCTGCGCGCGGTGTACTCGGAGGCGATCCGTTCGCCGGACATGTTCGAGAACAACGTCAACTGGAGCTATCAGGTCAGCAACCTGCGACCTTCGGCGTATGGCCAGTCGTCGGCGCGCTATTTCGTCAAGACCCGCGGCCCCGGCGATCTCGATCAGGAGCACATGCGCTCGCGGGAATTGGGCTACAACGGCTATTTCGCCGAACTCGGACTGGCCGTAGACGTGAAGCTGTTCTACGACGAAATCACCGGGATGATCAGCGAGCCGCTGCGCAACAATCAGTACATCGCCAGCAACGCCAACAGTTCGCGCTTTCGCGGCACGGAAACGCAACTCGACTGGCGCCTCAGCAGCGCCGACCGTTTGCGCTTCACCTACGCCTTCGTCGACGCCGAGGCGAGCAATCCGCTGGATCAGCAGTTCACCTCGCGCAACAGCGGTTCCGCCGGTTGGCTGCGTAACTGGGGGCATGGCTGGAACAGCGCCCTCTTCTATTACGGAGACAACGCGCTCAACGGCTATCGCTTCGAACGCGTCGACACGCGCATCGCCAAACGCATCGCCATTGGCAAAGCGCAGCTGCAACTGGCGGGCGTGCTGCAACAGCGTCTCGACCATCAGCCGAACACCTTCGTCGATAACAATTATGACGAACGCCGGGTGATGTATTTCAGCGCCGAGCTGGAGTTCTAGGATGCGCAACGGCTCGTCACGGAAGACGCCAACCCTTGGCCACTGGCTGGCGGGGCTCTGCCTGTTCTTGACCGCGTGGCTGCACGGGGTCGCGGTGCAAGCCGCCGACATTCTCCTGACCGGCGCCGAGGAAAGCCCCGGCGTGCAGGCGTTCGTCCAAGCATTGAGTGAACTGCGCCCGACCGACAACGTGCGGTTTCAGCCGCTGGCGAGCCTGCCGGCGCCCGGCAAACTGCCGGCCAGCCTGCGCCTGATCCTGCTCGATCTGCCGAGCCTCGACTGGCGCCTGCAGGACGCGCAAGGCCCGTCGACCCTGGTGCTGCGCATCCGCCGCTTGCCGGCGCGCCAGCGTTTCGCCGATGCCCATCCGGCGCGCCTGAGTCTGCTGTGGGCCGCCCCGCCGCTGAGCCGACAACTGCAACTGATCCGGCGGATTCTGCCCCAGGCCCGGCGCGTCGGCGTGCTGTTCGATGAGCACGGCGAATTCCTTCTCGACGAACTGCGCGTGGCTGCCCGATCCTTGAATCTGGACATCGTCAGCCAGCGCTGGGACAACACCCACGACAGCCGTCCGTTGCAAGCCGTGCTGAAAAACAGCGACGTATTGCTCGGTCTCGACGACCCCGATCTGTACAACTCGCAAACTGCAAAGAATCTGTTGCTCAGCAGCTACTCGCGGCAGGTTGCGCTGATCGGCCCCAACATTGCATTCGTTCGCGCTGGCAGTCTCGCCAGTACCTACAGCGATCAAAGCGACTGGCTGGCGATCCTCGACCATTTGCTCGATCAGCCGACCAGCGCATGGCCGCGGGCGCTCTATCCCGATCATTTCAAAGTCTCAAGTAATGCGCAGGTGGCTCGTTCCCTAGGCATCGAACCGTTGAATGAAGCATCTGTCGCCAGTGCCTTGGCCGAAGGAGAGCGTCGCCCATGAATTTCCGTCGCCGTTGGGACATCAACACCCGCACGCAGCTGATCAGCCTCGGCCCGGCGCTGTTGCTGACGTTGCTGCTGATCAGCTTCTTTACCTTCGTGCGCATCCAGGATTTGCGTCAGGAGCTGAACCACACCGGCCAGTTGATCGCCAACCAACTGGCCCCGGCCACGGAATACGGGGTGATCTCGGGCAACAACGAAGTGCTGGAAAGCCTGCTCAAAGCGACGCTGGCCACGCCCAATGTGCGTTTTCTCGAAGTGCAGGACAGCGCCAACCGGATTCTGGTGTATGTCGAACAACCGGCCGACAGCCACAGCCGCCCCCATCAGGTCGAAGTGTTCCAGGCCCCGGTGCGCCTGCAGCGGATCGCTTTGCACAATGATTTTTTCCAGGACGGCAAAGTCAGCAACAGCGCCGCGGGCGAGGATTATCTGGGACGGGTGATCGTCGGCCTGTCCAACGACGCTTTCAGTCAGCGCCAGCAGGAGATCCTGTTCAAGGCCGGGATTCTCGCGCTGTTTGCCCTGCTCTTCACATTTGTCGTCGCCCGGCGTCTGGCCGGCAGTCTGTCGCAACCGATCCGCGACATCGGCGATGCAGTCAAGGCGATTCAGGAAGGCGACTACAAAACCCCGCTGCCGATTGTCGACGACACCGAACTGGGCGCGCTGTCGCAGCACATCAACAACCTCGCCCAGGCGCTGGAACAGGCCAGTCGCGAACAGCAGCAGGCGATGGCGCAACTGATCCAGACCCGCGAAGAAGCGGAAAAGGCCAACAACGCCAAATCGGATTTCCTGGCGATGATGAGCCACGAACTGCGCACCCCCATGAACGGCGTGCTGGGCATGCTGCAGTTGCTCGAAACTACCGAGATGACCGACGAGCAGGTGGAATACGCCGCTCTCGCTTCGGAGTCGACCGAGCATTTGCTCAAGGTCATCAACGACATTCTCGACTTCTCGCGAATCGAACGTTCGGAGCTGGAGCTTGAGCACATTCCGTTCAACCTCGCCGAGCTGATCGGCGCCTGCGCGCAATCGTTCCAGCACAGTGCGGTGCAGCGAGGCCTGGCGCTGAATCTGCGCATTCCCGACGACATGCGCGGTTTGCAGGTGCAGGGCGATCCGACGCGGATCCGGCAGATTCTGGTCAATCTGGTCGGCAATGCCTTGAAGTTCACCGAGCAGGGCCGGGTCAGCATCGAGGCGCAATGGCAATCGCTGGATCATGAACTGCTGTGGTTCACCTGCTCGGTGCGCGACAGCGGCATCGGCATTTCATCGCAGAGTCTGGAGCTGATGTTCAATGCCTTCCAGCAGGCCGACAGCTCGATCTCTCGCCGTTACGGCGGCACCGGCCTGGGTCTGCCGATCGCGCGCACGCTCGCCGAACGCATGGGCGGCACCTTGCGCGCGCAGAGTGAGGAAGGACGCGGTTCGGTGTTCACGCTGGAAATTCCATTGGCGCTCTATAAGCAGGCAATGCCGGCGCTGGCCGCGCCGCGTGCGCTGAACGGCAGCGGTCAGGGCGACGGGCGTCATGTGTTGCTGGTCGAAGACAACCCGGTCAACCAGACCGTGATCGAAGCGATGCTGCGCAGTCTGGGTTTTGCCGTCAGCGTGGCGACCGATGGCGCGCAAGCGGTGCGCAGCGCCGGGGACGGCGAATTCGAAGTGATTCTGATGGACTGCCGCCTGCCGGTCATCGACGGCTACGAGGCCACGCGGCAGATTCGCGACCTGCCCGGACGCCGCGATGTGCCGATCATCGCGCTGACTGCCAATGCCTTGCAGGGCGACCGCGAAACCTGTCTGGCGGCGGGTATGAACGATTACCTGGCCAAGCCGTTCAAACGCAATGACCTGCAGCAGATTTTGCAGCGCTGGGTGTCGTAGTGTGGGCCTTTCGACCATCTGCGACTGGCGTGAAAAGCGAAAGTGCGGCAGTCTTAGGCACCCGAACGAGCCCCAAAAGGGGCTTGATTAAAAATTTCAGTGCACAAGTGTACATTCATGTCCTTGGTGCTGTGACTTTCACCACAACGCAATAGTCTATGAGTAGGCTGCCGGTTCGAGGCATGAACGCTTCGAACGGTCGGGAAGATCTGCCCCACCTGCCGCATGGGATTATTGAGGAGCTCGCATGACCAAACAAAACGCCTTTACTCGGGAAGACCTGCTGCGCTGCAGTCGCGGTGAGCTGTTCGGCCCAGGTAACGCGCAACTGCCCGCCCCGAACATGCTGATGGTGGATCGCATCACCCATATCAGCGAAGAAGGCGGCAAGTACGGCAAAGGTGAATTGGTCGCCGAACTGGATATCAACCCTGACCTGTGGTTCTTCGCCTGCCATTTCGAAGGCGATCCGGTGATGCCGGGCTGCCTGGGTCTGGATGCCATGTGGCAACTGGTCGGCTTCTTCCTGGGCTGGCAAGGCCTGCCGGGCCGCGGCCGTGCGCTGGGTTCGGGCGAGGTGAAATTCTTCGGTCAGGTGCTGCCGACCGCCAAGAAAGTCACTTATAACATTCATATCAAACGCGTCCTCAAGGGCAAGCTGAACATGGCCATCGCCGATGGTTCGGTGAGTGTCGACGGACGCGAAATCTACACCGCCGAAGGCCTGCGCGTCGGCGTGTTCACCTCCACTGACAACTTCTAAGGGTTATTCGCATGCGCCGCGTCGTTATCACTGGTCTGGGCATCGTTTCGTGCCTGGGCAATGACAAAGAGACCGTCTCCGCTAACCTGCGTGCAAGCCGCCCTGGCATCCGGTTCAACCCGGAATATGCTGAAATGGGTCTGCGTAGCCAGGTTTCCGGCTCCATCGACCTCAACCTTGAAGAGCTGATCGATCGCAAGATCTATCGCTTCGTCGGCCATGCAGCGGCTTATGCCTACCTGGCCATGAAAGACGCCATCACTGACTCCGGCCTGACCGAAGAGCAGGTGTCCAACCCGCGCACCGGCCTGATCGCCGGCTCCGGCGGTGCCTCCACGCTGAACCAGATGGAAGCGCTGGACATCCTCCGTGAGAAAGGCGTGAAACGCGTCGGCCCGTATCGCGTCACGCGGACCATGAGCAGCACCGTTTCCGCCTGCCTGGCCACGCCATTCAAGATCAAGGGCCTGAACTACTCCATCGCGTCTGCCTGCGCCACCAGTGCTCACTGCATCGGTACCGCCATGGAACAGATCCAGATGGGCAAGCAGGACATCGTCTTCGCCGGTGGTGGTGAAGAAGAGCACTGGAGCCAGTCTTTCCTGTTCGACGCCATGGGCGCCCTGTCCAGCAAGCGCAATGACACCCCGGAACAAGCTTCCCGCGCCTACGACAAGGACCGTGACGGTTTCGTCATCGCTGGCGGCGGCGGCATGGTTGTCGTCGAAGAGCTGGAACACGCTCTGGCCCGCGGCGCGAAAATCTACGCAGAGATCGTTGGCTACGGCGCAACGTCCGACGGCTACGACATGGTTGCCCCGAGCGGTGAAGGCGCAATCCGCTGCATGCAGCAGGCGCTGTCCACCGTCGACACCCCGATCGACTACCTGAACACCCACGGCACTTCGACTCCGGTCGGCGACGTCGCGGAAATGAAAGGTGTGCGTGAAGTGTTCGGCGACAAGGCTCCAGCGATCAGCTCGACCAAGAGCCTGTCCGGTCACTCCCTGGGCGCTGCCGGCGTGCACGAAGCGATCTACTGCATGCTGATGATGGAAGGCAACTTCATTGCCGGCTCCGCCAACATCGACGAGCTGGACCCGGAAGTGGCCGATCTGCCGGTGCTGACCAAGACCCGCGAGAACGCCACCATCAACACTGTGATGAGCAACAGCTTCGGCTTCGGCGGCACCAACGCCACGCTGGTGCTGAAGCGCTGGGAAGGCAAGTAAGTCCCCGCTGCCGAGCCACACATGAAAACGCCCCGACTGGTTCGGGGCGTTTTTTTTGGTCTATGGAATCTCCGAGCCGACAAAAATCCTTTGTAGGAGTGAGCCTGCTCGCGATAGCGCTGGATCAGCCAACATCTTCTGTGACTGACACTCCGCTATCGCGAGCAGGTTCACTCCTACAGGGTTTCGCGGTGCGCTGGAGATGAAAGATTCGTCATGAAACCAATCACCCTGCGACCGAATGTCGCGGTTTACGCGGGCTGCAGCACTGTTGCGAAATCCGCAACAACACCTTGCGCCAATCGGCGGTTTACTTAGCTGGCTAACAAATCCTATAACAGAGTCCTGCACATGCCTTGGTGCAGCAACTTGAGATCTGGAGCTAGCAGATGACTGTAAAAGTAACTGAACGCGACGATTCACACATGTCCCACGAAGGCCTGGCCGCCGGTATCCGTATCTGGGACGTGCATCAACAGGACTTGCTGGTCGGCATGTTCCACAACGAGATCGATGCCCACAACTACAAGGCCGAACTGGAAATGCAGGAACAGCAAAGAGAACTGAAGTCCGCCTGATCAGGCAAACATTGCACATTGTGGCGAGGGAGCTTGCTCCCGCTGGACTGCGCAGCAGGCCCTGCTCTCAGGATAAAGAGCGGGGCCGCTTCGCGCCCCAGCGGGAGCACGCTCCCTCGCCACAATCGCTTACCACATCAGATCGTCAGGGATCTGATAAGCCGCGTACGGATCGTCCTCGGCGTTGACCTCTTCGGTCTGCACGTTGAGCTGGACGATGCGCTGCGGGTCGCGCTCCTGAATCTTGAGTGCCGCTTCACGGGGAATCACTTCATAGCCGCCGTTGTGGTGCACGATCGCCAGCGAGCCGCTGCTGAGCTTGTTGCGCATCAGCGTGTTGACCGAGATGCGCTTGACCTTCTTGTCGTCGACGAAGTTGTAGTAGTCCTCGGTGGTCAGCTTGGGCAGACGCGAGACCTCGATCAACTGCTTGACCTGTGCGGCGCGGGCCTTGGCCTCGGCCTTCTCCTGCTGCTGACGGTTCAGCTCCTGGTCGCGCTTGACCTTCTCGGCCATGGCTTCCTGGGCGGCGCGCTGCTGCGAATCATCCAGCTCGGCCTGGCCTTTGTGGGCCAGACGCTGTTGCTTCTGCTTGTCTTTGCTGACCTGCTTGGCCTGCTTTTGATTGACCAGGCCTGCTTTGAGCAACTGGTCGCGAAGGGAAAGGCTCATCAATGCTTACTCACTTGGGCAACGGCTCAGCCGCAGCTGGGCTCATTCTTTTCCTGGCGTTTGGCTTCGCCCCACAGGGCGTCCAACTCTTCGAGGGTGCAATCTTCCATGGGACGGTGGGTGTCGCGCAATGCCTGTTCGATAAAACGGAAACGTCTTTCAAACTTGCCGTTGGCGCCGCGCAAGGCGGTTTCCGGATCGACCTTCAGATGCCGGGCCAGATTGACCACGGAAAACAGCAGGTCGCCGATCTCGTCGGCCACCGCCACCGGATCGTTTTCGGACATGGCTTCGAGCACTTCATCGAGCTCTTCGCGGACCTTGTCGAGCACCGGCAAGGCGTCCGGCCAGTCGAAACCGACCTGCCCGGCGCGCTTCTGCAACTTGGCTGAGCGCGACAGTGCCGGCAACGTGGCCGGCACATCGTCGAGCAGCGACAACTGCTCGGGCGCCGCGGATTTTTCCGCGCGCTCTTCGGCCTTGATCTCTTCCCAGCGCTGCTTGACCTGCGCTTCGCTCAAGCGCGGCACGTCAAGCGGCGCGTACAGGTCGCCGATGGGGAATACGTGGGGATGACGACGAATCAGTTTGCGCGTGATGCTGTCGATCACTCCGGCGAATTCGAACCGCCCTTCTTCCTTGGCCAACTGGCTGTAATACACCACCTGAAACAACAGATCACCCAACTCGCCCTGCAAATGATCGAGATCGCCGCGTTCGATGGCATCGGCCACTTCATAGGCTTCTTCGAGGGTGTGCGGGACGATGGTCGCGTAGGTTTGCTTGATGTCCCACGGACAACCGAACTGCGGATCGCGCAGACGGGACATCAGATGGAGCAGGTCTTCGAGGGTGTACTTCATTTATCTGGCTCACCACAAATCCCATGTGGGAGCGAGCCTGCTCGCGAAAGCGGCGTGTCTGCAACAAAGATGTCGACTGACACGCCCTCTTCGCGAGCAGGCTCGCTCCCACAGGGAACAATCAATTGCATCACGGGGTGCGGTTACGTCGCGTCTCGATGATGTTCGGCAATTGCGAAATCCGCCCCAGCAGCCGCCCGAGTGCATCCAGACCGGGGATCTCGATGGTCAGCGACATCAGCGCGGTGTTGTCTTCCTTGTTCGAGCGGGTGTTGACCGCCAGCACGTTGATGCGCTCGTTGAGCAGCACCTGCGAGACGTCACGCAGCAGCCCGGAACGGTCGTAGGCGCGAATGATGATGTCCACCGGATAGGTGAGCACCGGCACCGGGCCCCAGCTGACCTGAATGATCCGCTCCGGCTCGCGCCCGCCCAGTTGCAACACCGAGGCGCAGTCCTGACGGTGAATGCTCACGCCACGGCCCTGGGTGATGTAACCGACGATCGCGTCGCCCGGCAGCGGCTGGCAGCAGCCGGCCATCTGCGTCATCAGGTTGCCGACGCCCTGGATCTGGATATCGCCGCGCTTGCCAGGCTTGTAACCGGTAGCCTTGCGCGGGATCAGCTCCAACTGTTCGTTGCCGCGCTCCGGCTCGACCAGTTGCTGCGCGAGGTTGACCAGATGCGCCTGACGCAGGTCGCCGGCCCCAAGGGCGGCGAACATGTCTTCGGCGGTTTTCATGTTGGCCTTTTCGGCCAGCTTGTCGAAATCCACCGCCGGCAGGCCGAGGCGATTGAGTTCGCGCTCGATCAGGGTTTTACCAGCGGCAACGTTCTGATCGCGAGCCTGCAACTTGAACCAGTGAACGATCTTCGCCCGCGCACGCGAGGTGGTCACGTAACCGAGGTTCGGGTTCAGCCAGTCGCGGCTCGGCGTGCCGTGCTTGCTGGTGATGATCTCGACCTGCTCGCCGGTCTGCAGGCTGTAGTTCAGCGGCACGATACGGCCGTTGATCTTCGCACCGCGACAGTTGTGGCCGATTTCGGTGTGCACCCGGTAGGCGAAATCCAGCGGCGTCGCGCCTTTCGGCAAGTCGATGGCGTGACCGTCGGGCGTGAAGATGTAGACCCGATCAGGCTCGATGTCGACGCGCAGCTGTTCAGCCAGACCGCCGATGTCACCGAGTTCTTCGTGCCATTCAAGGACCTGGCGCAGCCAGGAGATTTTCTCTTCGTAATGGTTCGAGCCGGATTTGACGTCGGTGCCCTTGTAGCGCCAGTGCGCGCAGACGCCAAGTTCGGCTTCTTCGTGCATCGAATGAGTGCGGATCTGCACCTCGAGGACCTTGCCCTCCGGGCCGATCACCGCCGTGTGCAGCGAGCGGTAGCCATTCTCTTTCGGGTTGGCGATGTAGTCGTCGAATTCTTTCGGGATATGCCGCCACAGAGTGTGGACGATGCCGAGCGCGGTGTAGCAGTCGCGCATTTCCGGCACCAGCACGCGCACGGCGCGAACGTCGTAGATCTGGCTGAATTCCAGGCCCTTGCGCTGCATTTTGCGCCATATCGAGTAGATGTGTTTGGCCCGGCCGCTGATGTCGGCGTCGACGCCGGTGGCCTGCAGTTCGTCCTTGAGCTGGGTCATCACGTCGCTGATGAAGCGCTCGCGATCCAGCCGCCGCTCGTGGAGCAACTTGGCGATCTGCTTGTATTGATCAGGTTCGAGATAGCGGAAGGACAAGTCCTCCAGCTCCCATTTGATGTGACCGATGCCGAGACGATGCGCGAGCGGCGCATAGATGTCGAAGACTTCCCGGGCAACGCGGTTGCGCTTTTCATCGTCGGCGGTTTTCACCGCACGAATGGCGCAGGTGCGTTCGGCCAGTTTGATCAGCGCAACGCGCACGTCATCGACCATCGCCACGAGCATCTTGCGCAGGTTTTCGACCTGCCCCTGAGTGCCCATGACCATCGACTGCCGTGGGCTGAGACTGGCGCTGATGGCCGCCATGCGCTGCACGCCGTCGATCAGTTTGGCCACCACCGGGCCGAAGCGCTGGCCGACTGCCGCCAGTTCGATCTGCCCTTCGCGCACGCCGCGATACAACACGGCGGCGACCAGTGAATCCTGATCGAGCTTGAGGTCGGCAAGGATTTCGGCGATCTCAAGGCCAGTGCTGAAACTGCCGGAGCCTTCGGCCCACAGGTTCTTCCTGGCGTTGGACTGTTGTTCGGCCTCGCGAGCGAACTCGCAGGCTTCTTTCAAGGCCTCGCGATCCAGTGCCAGATCGACACTGACCGCGTGATCGAGCCAGGCCTCGAGATTGATACTGCCGTCGGTGTTGATCGGCTGGTGTGCTCTCACCTGTACCATGCTGCTTTACCTTCCCTACGACGCAGATTCAATGCGTCAAATCGCTGATCCTCAGTGTCCGTTCGCGCTCGCGGGGCTCAGGCGAGCGCTGCGCGGACAGATCAGACGGATTCAGACGAGCCATCCTGGCTCGCTTCAAATAACGCCATGGCCTCGACATGTGCCGTCTGAGGAAACATATCGAGAATCCCGGCACGTTTTAACCGGTAGCCCTGCTTGATCAATTCCTGCGTATCGCGCGCCAGCGTGGCCGGGTTGCACGACACGTATACCAACCGTCTGGCGCCCAGGGTCGCGAGCTTGCGCACCACCTCGAAAGCACCGTCACGCGGTGGGTCCAAGAGTACCGCAGAAAAGCCGTTTCCGATCCACTGAGCATCGGTCAAAGGCTGGGATAAATCGGCTTGAAAAAACTTTGTGTTATGCAAATTGTTACTGACGGCATTCGCAGCGGCACGCTCGACCATGGTCTGCACGCCCTCTACCGCCACCACTTCACGTACGCGCTTGGCCAGCGGCAGGGCAAAATTGCCCAGCCCGCAGAACAGATCGAGCACGCGCTCGTCAGCCGTCGGCTGCAGCCACTCCAGCGCCTGAGCGATCATCGCTTCGTTGACCCCGGCGTTGACCTGAACAAAATCTCCCGGCCGGTACGCCAGTTCGAGATCCCACTGCTCCAGGCGATAACCGAGGCTCTGACCGGCCTCGACCGGGTGCGGTTCACCTTCGCCATGCAACCACAACTGCGCCTGATGGAACTGGCAGAAATCCTTGAGAATCGTCAGATCCGCTTCGGACAACGGCGCCATGTGCCGCAGCAACACCGCCAGAGATGAGCCGCTGAACAACTCGACATGGCCCAGCGCCTGGGGCTTGCTCAGACGCCGCAGCATCTCCGGCAAACGGGTCATGATCGGTTGCAAGGGCTGTACCAGCACCGGGCATTCGCTGATCGCAACGATGTCCTGACTGCCGGCGGCGCGGAAACCCACTTCGAGGTTCTTCGCTTTCATGTCCCAGCGCACGGCGATGCGTGCGCGCCGACGGTAGCCGAATTCCGGGCCGGTCAGCGGCGCTGCCCATTCTTCGGGTTCGACTCCGGCAACTCGCGACAATTGCTCGGCGAGCATGCGCTGTTTCAGGGCGAGCTGTTCGGCGTGGGGCAAGTGCTGGACGCTGCAACCGCCACAGCGGCCGAAGTGCGCGCACGCTGCCGGACGACGCAAGTCGCTTGCGGTAAACACACGCTCGGTGCGCGCTTCGACCACTTTGCCGTGGGCGCCAAGCACCCGCGCTTCGACCTCCTCACCGGCAAGGGCGCCGAGGACGAACCAGGTTTTGCCTTCGAAAAACGCGATACCGCGACCGTCATTGGCCAGGCGCTCGATGCTCAAGCGCTGCTTTTTACCGGTCGGAATTTGCGGCGCCTTGCTGCCACCCGTGGGCTGGAAGCGCAGGCCTCTTTCGTGTTTGGCCATCAGTTGGGCGCGTCGAAAATGCCGGTCGACAGGTAACGGTCGCCACGGTCGCAGATGATCGCAACGATCACCGCGTTTTCAACTTCTTTGGACAGGCGCAGCATCGCTGCCACCGCACCGCCCGAGGACACGCCGCAGAAAATGCCTTCTTCGCGGGCCAGACGACGAGTGACGTCTTCGGCTTCGCTTTGCGCCATGTCGACGATGCGATCGACGCGGTCAGCCTGATAGATCTTCGGCAGGTATTCCTGCGGCCAGCGGCGGATGCCGGGAATGGCCGAGCCTTCCATCGGTTGCAGGCCGACGATCTGCACGCTGTCGCTCTGCTCTTTGAGGTAGCGCGACACGCCCATGATGGTCCCGGTGGTGCCCATCGAACTGACGAAATGGGTGATGCTGCCCTGGGTCTGACGCCAGATTTCCGGACCGGTGGTGGTGTAGTGCGCTTCGGGGTTGTCGCCGTTGGCGAACTGGTCGAGCACCTTGCCACGGCCTTCGGCTTCCATACGCTGGGCCAGATCGCGGGCGCCTTCCATGCCCTCTTCCTGAGTGACCAGAATCAACTCGGCGCCGTAAGCGGTCATCGCCGCTTTGCGCTCGGCGCTGGAGTTGTCCGGCATGATCAGGATCATCTTGTAACCCTTGATCGCAGCGGCCATCGCCAGAGCGATACCGGTGTTGCCGGAGGTCGCCTCGATCAACGTATCGCCGGGATTGATCTGCCCGCGCAGCTCGGCACGGGTGATCATCGACAGCGCCGGCCGGTCCTTGACCGAACCCGCCGGGTTGTTCCCTTCGAGCTTGAGCAAAAGGGTGTTGCTGGTGGCGCCGGGCAGGCGCTGCAAACGCACCAGCGGCGTGTTGCCGACGCAATCGGCGATGGTTGGGTACTGCAGGGTCATGGCGTATTCGCAATCCAGACGTGCGGGGGCGCCTATCATACCGGCAAACCCGCGCAGGCCATATCACGCAAAGTGCGGTGCTTATGATTTATGGGAATAAGGGATCACTGGTCGGGTTTTCCATATGGGCTGTATCCAAGGCGTAAAACTCATGGAGCTTGGCTTGCAGCAACTGTTTATCCGGCAAGCATGTTTGATATTGCGCAATCAATGCGGGCGAAAGACTGCGGTTGAGGGCGTACTCGACAACCTCGTCCTCTTTGCTGGCACAGAGCAACACACCGATCGCCGGATTTTCGTGGGGCTTGCGGACATTGCGATCCAGCGCCTCCAGATAGAAATCCAGCTTGCCCAAATACTCTGGCTCGAAACGCCCGACCTTGAGTTCAATCGCGACCAGGCAATTGAGCCCCCGGTGGAAGAACAGAAGATCCAGAGCGAAATCCCGGCCGCCGACTTGCAGCGGATATTCGGAGCCGACAAAGCAGAAGTCCCGACCCAACTCGATTAGGAAGTCTTTCAGCCTCGTCAGGAGCCCTTGGTGCAGATCGCTTTCAGAATGAGCAGAAGGCAGGTCGAGAAATTCGACCATGTAGGAATCGCGGAATATCTCAAGCGCTGCCGGGTGCGTTTGTTTGAGCGCGGCGGAGGCTTTCGCTGGATCGGCGAGGGTTCGCTCGAACAGAGCGGCTTTAAGTTGCCGCTCCAGTTCGCGCTTTGACCATTTTTCCTGGACGGCCATTCGCAGGTAGAAAGCCCGCTCCTCAGGGCATTTGCTCTGACTCAAAATGATCATGTTATGAGTCCACGGCAATTGTCTCACCAGTGGTGAGACAATTGCTTCGTTTCGATAAGTCTCATAAAACTGGCGCATGCGGAACAGATTGGGTCGAGTGAATCCACGCAGGCCTGGCTGGGTCTGAGCGAGATGCGCAGCCAGTTGAGCGATGACCGAATCCCCCCATTCCGCCCGCTCAATCTTGCGACTGATATGCGCGCCCACCTGCCAGTAAAGCTCGATCAGGTGAGTATTGACCGCTTGCATGGCCTTGTGTCTGGAACTGTGAATCAGCGCGAGCACTTCATTGAAACGATCGCCATCTGAGCTGCCGGTAAGGCTGGATGCATTCATGCGCAATTCCTTGAAGGTTTGGTGAAGCACGAGCCTAAACCGTTCAGGAAGCTTGAAATGACCGCTGGTGCAGCTTGGGAAATGTCATACAGAAAAAGACGAGCGCTCCGGCAAGTCAGTGGGATTGGGAGCGCGAATGGACTACATCGCGAGCAGGCTCACTCCTACAAGGGGATTTATGTTGTTCAAATAATCTGCGGCGTACGCAATTCCACTGTAGGAGTGAGCCTGCTCGCGATAGCGTCATTCGGCGCAACACCATCATCCGCCAACAAGCGCAAATTCAACCGCAACCCAGCCCCTGCATTTTCCGCCCAGAGCAACCCGCCCTGGCGCTGCACCGCGTTACGCGCAATGCTCAACCCCAGCCCAAACCCACCATCCCCGGGCCGCGATCCGTCCAGTCGAATGAACGGCGAAAAGATCCGCTGCAGATCCTCTTCAGCCACGCCGCCGCCCTGATCCTCCAGCCACAAGTGCCAATACTCACCATCGCGCCGGCCATCCAGCCGCACAATCCCGCCCTCAGGCGAGTGACGAATGGCATTGCGCAAAATGTTTTCCAGCGCTTGTGCCAGGGTATTGAGGTTGCCGCGCACCCAGCACGATGCTTCGACCGAGCATTGCAGTTGCAGACTCGGCCAGCCGCTTTCATAACAGGCGTTGTCGGTGAGCATTTCCCACAGTGCCTGAATCTGGATCGCCTCATCCGGCAATGGCGAGCGGTCGGTGTCGAGCCAGGCCAGTTGCAGGGTGTCTTCGACCAGGCGTTGCATGCCGTCCACCTCGCGGCCGATGCGTTCGCGCAGTTGCGGCAGGCCCTGTTCGCTTTCGCTGGCCACGCGCAAGCGGCTCAGTGGCGTGCGCAACTCATGCGACAGGTCGCGCAACAATTGCTGCTGCAGGGCGACGGTGGTTTGCAGGCGTTCGGACATGGAATCGAAGGCCCGCGCCAGCTCACCGAGTTCATCCGGGCGCTGGGTGATGCCGCTCGACAGGCGCACATTCAGTTGGTCGGCGCGCCAGGCGTTGGCCTGTTCGCGCAGGTTGTTCAGCGGCACCACCAGCAGGCGATACAGGCCGACACAGAGCAACAGGGTGAACAGTCCGGGAATCACGCCGTTGGTGATCACGCGCCAGAACACCCGGTACTTGCCCGGGACAAAGCGCTCGGGCAATTCGATGACCAGAATGCCGGCCGCCGGATCCTGGGCAAACGGTACCCGCAGCCACGGCCGGCCCTTCTTGTGGATCGGCCAGTCGAGGCCACGCAGAAAGGTCAGGTGCTGCACTTCTGCCGCGTTCAGCGGGCGGCTGCTCAGCGATTGCAGGTCCGCGCCGATCACCCCGACCCAACTGGCCTCGCGCAATTCCATGCTTCGCAACCAGTCATCGACACCATCGCGCCCGCCGCGCTGCCACGCCTGTTCGGCTTGTGCGGCATACCGGCTGAGAGTGTTGCGCGCTTCACTGGAAAGGAACTGATTGCGTTCCTCCATGTAGCGCCCCCACGACCAGCTCAGCCAGATCATCAACAGACAGAACGCCACCAACAGGCACGCCAGTTTCCAGAACAGCGAATGCCGCCCTGGCAGCTCAGACAGTTTCATCGGCACCGCTCAATACATAGCCCTTGCCCCACACCGTGCGCACTTCGCGTTCGGTGTAACCGATGGCTTTGAGTTTGCGGCGGATCTGGCTGATGTGCATATCAAGGCTGCGGTCGTGGGCAGCAAAACCGCGTTGCAGGACGTGCTGATAAAGGAAGGCTTTGCTCAGCACTTCCTCGTGGTTGCGGTGCAGGGTTTCCAGCAAACGGAATTCGCTGCGGGTCAGCCCGGCCGCTTGCTCGCCGAAGAACACGTCGCACTGTTGGTCATCGAAACGCAGGGTGCCACCGACCTGAGCAGCGGCCACCGCAGGTGGGCGCCGATCCAGTGCGACTCGCCGCAGGATCGCTTCGATGCGTACATGCAACTCGGCCATGCTGAATGGCTTGGGCAGGTAATCATCGGCACCGAGACGGAAGCCGCTGATGCGATCGGCCTCGGCGCCCAGCGCGGACATCAGCAACACCGGCGTCGAGTGGCTCTGGCGCAGTTGCGTCAACAGTTTCAGGCCATCGAGCCCGGGCAGCAGAATGTCCATCAGCACCACGTCGAAAGGCTGGCGCTGCGCAATATTGAGACCTTCCTGGCCGTTCTGGCACCAGGTCACCTGAAAACCGCTGCGGCCCAGATGCTCGTGCACATAGGCGCCGAGAACCGGATCGTCTTCAATGGAAAGGATGCGTGGCTGGCCAGCGGAAACAGGAGTCATGAGTATCTGCAAGTAATTCTCAGTTGGCGGATTATTCAAGATTGTCCGACAGCGGGCAACACAAGCTTGGCCTGTCGGACGAACGCGTGCTTGAGCGCGCTGCATTTTCCGCAAGATTGCCCGCCAGCAAATCGCTACACTGCGCCCATGTCGCGTGCTGGATGCACGCATGTGTCAACAGATCAGCGGGATGCGGGAGATAGGCGTGCTCAAGAAACTGGGAATCAAAGGTCGCGTGCTGTTGCTGACCTTGTTGCCGACCAGCCTGATGGCGCTGGTGCTGGGTGGCTATTTCACCTGGACGCAGCAGACCGACCTGCAGAGCCAATTGATGCAGCGCGGCGAAATGATCGCCGAGCAACTGGCGCCGCTGGTCGCGCCGGCGATGGGCCACGGCGATGCCGATCTGCTCGAGCGCATCGCCACCCAGTCCCTTGAACAACCCGACGTGCGCGCGGTGACCTTCCTCGCGGCGGACCGCTCGCCACTGGCCCACGCCGGCCCGACCATGCTCAATCAGGCGCCCAGCGGCGACAGCGCATTGTTGCAACGGCGCAGCGGCAATGACGCGACGCGCTACCTGATGCCGGTGTTCGGCAAGCACCGCAACCTCGCCGGTGAAATCATTCCCGAGGAGTCCGAGCGGTTGCTCGGTTGGGTCGAACTTGAGCTGTCGCACAACGGCATGCTGTTGCGCGGTTATCGCAGCCTGTTCGCCAGCCTGCTATTGATCGCCGCCGGACTCGCCGGCGCCGCCCTCCTCGCGCTGCGCATGGGCCGCACCATCAACCGTCCGCTGAGCCAGATCAAACAGGCTGTCGCGCAGCTCAAGGACGGGCATCTGGAAACCCGTTTGCCGCCCCTCGGCAGTCAGGAACTGGACGAACTGGCCTCCGGCATCAACCGCATGGCCGGCACCCTGCAGAACGCTCGCGAAGAGTTGCAGCACAGCGTCGATCAGGCCACCGAAGACGTCCGGCAGAACCTGGAAACCATCGAAATCCAGAACATCGAACTGGACCTGGCACGCAAAGAAGCGCTGGAGGCCAGCCGGATCAAATCCGAATTCCTTGCCAACATGAGCCACGAAATCCGCACCCCGCTCAACGGCATTCTCGGCTTCACTCACCTGTTGCAGAAAAGCGAACTGACCCCGCGCCAGCTCGACTATCTCGGCACCATCGAAAAGTCTGCCGACAGTCTGCTGGGGATCATCAACGAGATTCTCGATTTCTCGAAGATCGAGGCCGGCAAACTGGTGCTCGATCACATTCCGTTCAATCTGCGTGATCTGTTGCAGGACACCCTGACCATTCTCGCCCCGGCAGCGCATGCCAAGCAGCTCGAGCTGGTGAGTCTGGTCTATCGCGACACGCCGCTGTCGCTGGTCGGCGATCCGCTGCGCCTCAAGCAGATCCTCACCAACCTGGTGAGCAATGCGATCAAGTTCACCCGCGAAGGCACCATCGTCGCCCGGGCGATGCTCGAAGACGAGCACGAAGACAGCGTGCAATTGCGCATCAGCATTCAGGACACCGGCATCGGTTTGTCGAGCCAGGATGTGCGCGCGCTGTTTCAGGCCTTCAGCCAGGCCGACAACTCGCTGTCCCGCCAGCCCGGCGGCACCGGTCTGGGGCTGGTGATTTCCAAGCGCCTGATCGAGCAGATGGGCGGCGAGATCGGCGTCGACAGCACCCCGGGCGAAGGTTCGGAATTCTGGATCAGCCTGAGCCTGCCGAAGACTCGCGACGACGCCGAAGACCTGCCCGCCGCGCCATTGCTCGGGCGCCGCGTGGCGGTACTGGAAAATCACGAACTGGCGCGTCAGGCCTTGCAGCATCAACTGGAAGACTGCGGCCTCGACGTCACGCCGTTCAATACTCTGGAAAGCCTGAGCAATGGCGTCACCGGCGCACATCAGACCGATCAGGCGATCGATCTGGCGGTCATCGGCATCACCAGCAACGACATGCTCCCGGAGCGTTTGAACCAGCACATCTGGGACCTCGAACACTTGGGCTGCAAGGTGCTGGTGCTGTGCCCGACCACCGAGCAGACGCTGTTCCATCTGTCGGTGCCCAACCCGCACAGCCAGCTTCAAGCCAAACCGGCGTGCACGCGCAAGTTGCGCCGGGCGCTGGCCGATCTGGTCAATCCGCGCCAGATCCGCAGCGAACCGGGCGAGCCGCTGTCGAGTCGTGCGCCGCGCGTGCTGTGCGTAGACGACAATCCGGCCAATCTGTTGCTGGTGCAAACCCTGCTCGAAGACATGGGCGCCCGCGTGCTCGCCGTGGAAAGCGGCTACGCGGCTGTCAAAGCCGTACAGAGCGAATCCTTCGATCTGGTGCTGATGGACGTGCAGATGCCGGGCATGGACGGTCGCCAGACCACCGAAACCATTCGCCAGTGGGAAAGCGAACGGCATTGCACACCGCTGCCGATCGTCGCCCTCACCGCCCACGCCATGGCCAACGAAAAACGCGCGCTGCTGCAAAGCGGCATGGACGACTACCTGACCAAACCGATCAGTGAGCGGCAACTGGCGCAGGTGGTGTTGAAGTGGACCGGACTGGCCCTGCGCAATCAGGCGCCGGATCGTAGCGGCGACAGCGCGGCGAGTCAGCAGGAACTGCCGGTACTCGATCACGAAGAAGGCTTGCGTCTGGCGGCCGGCAAGGCGGATCTGGCGGCGGACATGCTCGCCATGCTGCTGGCCTCGCTGGAAGCCGACCGCGAAGCGATTCGCGCGGCGCGGGACAGCCACGACCAGAATGCCTTGCTCGAACGCGTGCACCGCCTGCACGGCGCCACCCGTTATTGCGGGGTGCCGCAACTGCGCGCCGCCTGCCAGCGCAGCGAAACCCTGCTCAAGCAGGACGATCCGAAAGCCGCTGCCGCGCTGGACGAACTGGAACGCTCGATCAACCGACTCGCGGCGCAGGCGCGCATCAGCGCCTGATCCACGGCAAGGCACGGTGCGCGCAAAGCGCTACAGTTGTCGCGGGCGATTGCCGCCCGCGTCGATGTTCCAGGAGGATTCATGCGCACGATCTTTTTCAGCAGCCAGACCTACGACCGCGACAGCTTCCTCGGCGCCGACTGCCCGGCCGGGCTCGAACTGCACTTTCAAGCGGCGCGACTGAGCGTAGATACGGCGGCGCTGGCCGAGCAGCACGAAGTGGTCTGCGCGTTCATCAATGACGACCTCAGCGCCCCGGTGCTGGAACGCCTTGCGGCTGGCGGCACGCGGCTGATTGCCCTGCGTTCGGCCGGTTACAACCATGTCGACCTGCCCGCAGCGAAGCGCCTCGGCCTGGCCGTCGTGCGTGTGCCGGCCTACTCGCCGCACGCCGTGGCCGAACATGCGGTGGCGCTGATCCTCGCCCTCAATCGTCGCCTGCACCGTGCCTACAACCGCACCCGCGAAGGTGATTTCAGCCTGCATGGCCTGAGCGGTTTCGATCTGGTCGGCAAAACTGTCGGCATCGTCGGCACCGGGCAGATTGGCGCAACCTTCGCGAAAATCATGCACGGCTTCGGCTGTGAATTGCTGGCCTGCGACCCGTATCCCAATCCCGAGGTACTGGCCTTGGGCGCGCGCTATCTGAGCCTGCCGGAGTTGCTCGCGCAGTCGCGGATCATCAGCCTGCATTGCCCGCTCAACGAGCAGAGCAAACACCTGATCAATCGCCAGTCACTGGCACATATGCAGGCGGGGGCGATGTTGATCAACACCGGGCGCGGTGGTCTGGTGGACACCCCGGCGCTGATCGACGCGCTGAAGGACGGTCAACTCGGGTATCTGGGGCTGGATGTTTACGAGGAAGAGGCGCAGCTGTTTTTCGAGGATCGCTCCGACCTGCCGTTGCAGGACGATGTGCTGGCACGCCTGCTGACGTTTCCCAACGTGATCATCACGGCGCATCAGGCATTTCTGACCCGCGAGGCGCTGGGCGCGATTGCCGCCACCACCCTGGATAACATCGCGACCTGGGCGGCAGGTGCGCCGCAGAACCAGGTCGAGGGTTGAACCGTTTTACTTGGGCAGCGAAGACGCCAGGATCAGCAAGCCCAGCCAACCGAAACCGAGCAGGCGCTGCTTGCTCGAATGGCCGCTGCGCAGCAGGAACCAGACGAAAAACGCCGGCAACAGGAACACCATGATTTTCAGCCAGCCTTCCACCGGGCGGCTGCCATCGGCGTTGAGCGGTTGTTGTGCCTGGCGAGCCTGTTCTGCCGCCTGCTGACGACGACGCCGCCCTGCTGCTGCGGGCATCACTTTCGGTAACGGCTCGGCCACTGGCGGTACAACCGCTTCGGGCACAGCCTTGTTGCGTGGCAGGCTGCCGAAGGAAATCGTCGAGGTCTGCGCCGATGCCGCAATGGACTGCGCCTGCATGGCGGCGTGCTCGGCCATCGGGGCGCCGCAGTGAATGCACACCAGCGCTTCGGAACTGATGCTCCGCTTGCATTCATAACATTCGATCAGCGCCATGTTCCGTTCCTTCAGATTCGGGGGCCGGCAGTTTGCCATGACTGTCGGCCTATTTGAACCGGATCGAAGGTCGCACGCGTGCATCATTCTGCAATCGAGCCCGTGCTAGCATGTCGCGCATATTTGGAGGACCCATGGTCGAACACGATTTCCGCTACACCCTGATGAACCCGCAACACACCCTCACCGAATGCCGTGCCCTCGTTCCGGGCCGCTATCAAGTGACTGGCAACGGTGGCTCGATCCGCATCGGCGATGCCCTGTTGGTCACCCTCAAAGGCAGCAAGGACTTGTCCATGCGCCTGACCGTCGACACGGTCCGCCACCTGATCAACCCGCCGGGCCAGTGGACCGCAATGACCACAGGCCCGGTGTTCGGCGAACTGGCCATTCACACCTGGCAGGTCAATTGCGACAGCTGCGCGAAAGAGCTGAGCTTTGAATTCGCCGTGGACGCCAAACTCGGCAAAACCGCAGAAAAACCGGCTGCCACTGCGCGCATCGCCGAGCTGGGCTGGAAAGCCGTTGGCGACAAGCACCTGTGCCCGAAATGCCAGGAGCCTGCGTGATGAAACGCCTCGTCCTGACCGCGCTGATCGGTGTCGGCCTGGCCGGTTGCGCCGCAGAGCCGGTGCAACTGCAACACAACCGCAGCTACATTCTGGAATGGATCGGCGAGCGGCCGCTGATGGATTACAGCCATCTGACGGTAACCCTCGGCGATGACGGCCGCGCCTATGGCAATGGCGGCTGCAACCATTGGTTCGCGCCCTATACGCAGGACGGCGACAAGCTGACCTTCGGCAAGATCGGCAAGACCCGCAAGCTCTGCGCCCCGGCGCTGATGGAGCAGGAACAGCGATTCCTGCAGGCGCTGGAAAAGGTCGAGCGCTGGGACATTTCGCCGATCGAGCAGATACGCTTCTGGCCGGCTGAAGGCAAGCCATTGCGCTGGTGGCTGGAAGAGGGTTGATCGCTTGGACCGCCAAGCCCCTCACCCTAGCCCTCTCCCAGAGGTAGAGGGGACTGATTGGGGGATATTCGAGAGATACGCCGACTTGAAAGCTCTTCGCTGAACCCCTGATTTACTGGCCCCTCTCTAGCGGATGCATAATCGACTCGGTGTCTCAGACACCTCGGTTGGCCCCCTCTCCCTCGGGGAGAGGGCTGGGGTGAGGGGCTTCTGGCGGTTTACTTCGTAGCCTGCAACGCCTCCAGCTTCGCCATCACCCCCGCCGCTGTCTGCTCACCGAGCAACTGTTCACGCACCTTGCCCTTGTCATCGATGATGAAGGTCACCGGCAGCGCCTCACTGCGCGGCAGGTCGAACAGCTCTGCCGGATCCTGCGCCAGCACGGTGAACTTGATTCCCAGTTTCTCGCTGGCTTCTTTCAGCTCCGCGCCCTGCACATTGTCGAAATTGACTCCGAACACACCGACGTTCCTGCCTTTGAGTTCGTCAGCCAAATGATTCAGTTCAGGAATCTCCGTACGGCACGGGCCACACCATTCGGCCCAGTAGTTAAGCACCACCCATTGTTTGTCCAGACGTTCGGACGCAACCTTCTGGCCGTTCTGGTCGATCCCGTAATCATTGCCGCAGCCCCCCAGCATCAACGCCCCGAGAATCGTCAATGCCGCTGCCAATCGCCGTGTCATGTCGTGTTCCTTGTGAAAATTCGAAAGCGCCTGCGACCCATCGCCTCTGACGGTTCTGGATTGCGCGCCGCACAGTTAGAATAGCCGCCACTTTACGCCAGAAGCGACCCGCCATGACCGATCTGACGCTTTATCACAATCCGCGCTGCTCGAAATCCCGCGCCGCGCTGGAACTGCTCGAAGCCCGCGGCTTGCAGCCGACTATCGTGCGCTACCTGGAAACGCCGCTGAACGCCGCGCAAGTCAAGGCCCTGCTCGGCAAGCTCGGGATCAGCGCGCGGCAACTGCTGCGCAGCGGCGAAGAGGAATACAAAACCCTGAACCTGGCGGACGCCAGTCTCAGCGAGCAGCATTTGATCGACGCCATCGCTGCGCACCCGAAACTGATGGAGCGGCCGATTCTCGAAGCCGGCAACAAAGCCATCATCGGTCGCCCACCGGAGAACGTGTTGGAGTTGTTGCCATGAGCGCGCCGTACATTCTGGTGCTCTATTACAGCCGCAGCGGTTCGACCAACGAGATGGCCCGGCAGATCGCCCGGGGTGTCGAGCAGGCCGGAATGGAAGCGCGTCTGCGCACGGTCCCGGCGATCTCCACCGAATGCGAAGCGGTGGCCGCGGACATTCCCGATGAAGGCGCGCTCTACGCCAGCCTCGACGATCTGAAGAACTGCGCCGGTCTCGCACTGGGCAGTCCGACACGTTTCGGCAATATGGCCGCGCCGCTCAAATATTTTCTGGACGGCACCAGCAACCTCTGGCTGACCGGCGCGCTGGTCGGCAAACCGGCCGGCGTGTTCACCTCCACCGCCAGCCTGCACGGCGGGCAGGAAACCACGCTGCTGTCGATGATGCTGCCGCTGTTGCACCACGGCATGTTGATCACCGGCCTGCCCTACAGCGAATCGGCCCTGCTCGAAACCGAAGGTGGCGGCACGCCCTACGGGGCCAGCCATCACGCCGGTGCCGACGGCAAGAACGGTCTCGATCAGCACGAAGTGGCGCTGTGCCGCGCACTCGGTCTGCGTCTGGCGAAAACCGCGCAGAAACTGGTGGGCTGATGGCGAAGAAGCCGAAAGTCCTGCCCTCGGTGGCGTGGCTTGAGCCACGGGTCAAGGCAATGCGCGTGCTCAGCCTGCTGAGCTTTTTCGCCCTCGCCGGATTGCTCGCCGCTTATTACCTGCTGTTCGCCGACCTGCACGGCGCACGGCCGTGGGTGATTCTGCTGGTCGAGCTGATCCCGTGGCTGGTGCTCGCCCCGGCGATGATCATGGGCAGCGCCCGTGGACATTCGTGGATGTGTTTTGTAGTGAACCTGTATTTCATCAAAGGCGCACTGGCCGCATACGATCCCAACCGGCACGTGTTCGGTCTGCTGGAAATGGCCGCGAGCCTGGCAGTGTTCTGTTCGGCGCTGCTGTATGTGCGCTGGCGCTATCAGTTGAACCGCAAATTGGCTGGCGAAGGCGAAGTCTCCGTCGCCTGACAAATAGCTATCGCGAGCAGGCTCACTCCTACAGGGGATTTGTGTACGCCACAGATCCCCTGTAGGAGCGAGCCTGCTCGCGAATGCAGCGACGCGGTCTTAATGGTTCACGGTGTAGGCCAGCATCATCGATATCTGGCTCATCGGCCGTCCGCCACTCTGTTCGTGCCACTGGTTGAACGCGTTCTGCACCGTTGCCAGATCACGCTGGCTGGTCGGCACTTTGTCGACGATCTTCTGCGCATTCAGCGCCGCGACCACGTCGTAGCTCGGCACGAATGTGTCCTTGCCGACCATGCGCAAAAACCGCGGCGCCGACAGCCCGCCGAGTTGGTGGCCGTGCTTTTTCAGGTACGTCCACAGACCAACGATGTCGGTCACCGGCCAGTCGGCGATCAGCGCGCCGAAGCTGCCCTTGTCCTTTTCCACATCGAGGATGAACTGCGCATTGCGCGGCACGCTTTTCAGCTTGCCCAGATGGCGGATGATCCGCGCGTCCTGCATCAGGCGCTCGAGGTGTTCGGCGCTCATCAGCACGACTTTTTCCGGATCGAACTTGAAGAACACTTCTTCGAAGGCCGGCCACTTGGCGTCGACCAGGCTGTGCTTGAGCCCGGCGCGAAACACCCGCAGGGCCATGGTCGAGAGGTAGCGGTCGTCGCGGATCTTGCGCAATTGTGCGGGGGTCTTGGGAACGGGCAGATGGGCTTCCAGTTCAGCCGCCGAACCAAAACGGTTCAGACAGTATTCGTGCAGCCACTTGTAATCGCGCATGCCCTCTCCTATTGAATGAAACGAACAGATCCCTGTGGGAGCGAGCCTGCTCGCGAAGGGGTTGGATCAGTCAACACTTGGGCTGAATGACACACCGCTTTCGCGAGCAGGCTCGCTCCCACACCTGGATCGGGTTTACAGATTGACGACATTGACGAAACGCGAAGCCGCGGTCTCGTCGATCTTCAGGCTGGTGAAGTCGAACAGGTTACGGTCGGCCAGTTGCGACGGCACCACGTTCTGCAGGCTGCGGAAAATCGATTCGGTGCGGCCCGGGGTCTTGCGGTCCCAGTCCTGAAGCATTTCCTTGACCACCTGGCGCTGCAGGTTCTCCTGCGAGCCGCAAAGGTTGCACGGAATGATCGGGAATTGCTTGAAGTCCGAGTAGGCCTGGATGTCTTTCTCGTTGCAGTACGCCAGCGGCCGAATCACCACGTTGCGGCCATCGTCGGCGCGCAGTTTCGGCGGCATCGCTTTCAGGGTGCCGTTGAAGAACATGTTGAGGAAAAACGTCTCGACGATGTCGTCGCGGTGATGACCGAGGGCCATCTTCGTCGCGCCGATTTCGTCAGCAAAGGTGTACAGCGTGCCGCGACGCAGGCGCGAGCACAGCGAGCAGGTGGTCTTGCCTTCCGGCACCAGTTCCTTGACCACCGAGTAGGTGTCTTTCTCGACGATGTGATACTCGATGCCCAGCTCTTTCAGGTAGGCCGGCAGCACGTGCTCGGGAAAGCCCGGCTGTTTCTGGTCCATGTTCACCGCGACGATGTCGAATTTGATCGGTGCAACCTTCTGCAGGTGCATCAGCACGTCGAGCATGGTGTAGCTGTCCTTGCCCCCGGACAGGCAGACCATGACCTTGTCGCCGTCTTCGATCATGTTGAAATCGGCGACCGCCTCGCCGGCCAGGCGGCGCAGGCGCTTTTGCAGTTTGTTCTGGTTGACCGTAAGAGTGCCCATGACGCGAAATCCGTGAGGTGTGACGAAAGGCCGGCATTTTACGCAAAAAACCCGGCGCGGGCGAAGGGCCGCAGTCGAATTGACTCACCTCTACTGTGGCGAGGGAGCTTGCTCCCGCTGGGGTGCGAAGCGGCGCCAAACCTGCAACGGAATTTTTCCTGACACGGCGAGCCGGGAGGGTTTGCGACTGCTGCGCAGCCGGGCGGGAGCAAGCTCCCTCACCACCGAACCATTCGGTTCCTGAGCACCAAGATTCTGGCGCGATTAAGCCCTAGGTTTACAGCGCGATTTGCTCTAAGCCCGGCATACCTGTGCGCTGGAGTCCTTTCTATACTGCGACATAAGGTCGCACACGTCTTTAGACCTGTATTTGCTCGGCCACCTTGGCCCGTAGGCGCTCCGTTGGGGGGCGATGGCAATGACAAGAGGAGTGAATGGCATGATCCATCACGTAGTGGGACTGTTTACCCACCCCGATCAGGAATGGAAGGAGATTCGTGGCGACCAAGAGGAAAGCATCAGCCACATGTACTTGACCCACACGCTGATTCTGGCGGCGATCCCCGCTGTCTCGGCGTTCATCGGCACGACCCAGGTCGGCTGGGTGATCGGCAACCGCGCGCCGGTGATGCTGACGTTCGAAAGTGCCTTGTGGATGACCATCATGTCGTACCTGGCGATGCTCGGCGGGGTCGCGGTGATGGGCGCCTTCGTGCACTGGATGGCGCGCACCTATGACGCCAATCCAAGCCTGGCCCGTTGCGTGGCGTTTGCCACTTACACGGCGACACCGTTGTTCGTCGGCGGCCTGGCGGCGCTGTACCCGCACATGTGGCTGGGGATGATCGTCGGCACGGCGGCCATCTGCTACACGGTGTACCTGCTGTACGTCGGCCTGCCGACCTTCATGAACATTCCTTCGGATGAAGGTTTTCTGTTTTCCAGTTCGGTGCTCGCGGTCGGGCTGGTGGTGCTGGTCGCGATCATGGCGTTTACCGTGATCATCTGGGGGCTGGGTGTCGGGCCCGTCTATACCAACTGACTCGTTTCCTCCCTGAGAAAAACAACCTCTGCCAATACAGGCTGCCGCAAGGCGGCCTTCTCGTTGGGCGACGACCATTCGGCAGGTCGGCGATTCGCAAGTCGCCGGGGTTGCGGCATACTCGGCTTCTCTGGAGATCCATCAAGCATGCCCGAGCAACTCAATACCCGCGTCGAAGATTGTTACCAACTCGCTGAATCCTTTTTCAAACGTTCCTTCAAACGCCCCGTCGTCAGTCTCAAGCTGCGCGGGCAGAAAGCCGGTGTCGCGCATCTGCACGAGAACCTGCTGCGCTTCAACCCGCAGTTGTACCGGGAAAACACCGAACACTTCCTCAAGCAGACCGTGGCCCACGAAGTCGCGCACCTGATCGCTCACCAACTGTTCGGCGACCGCATCCAGCCCCATGGCGAGGAGTGGCAATTGATCATGCGCGGCGTATACGAACTGCCGCCCGACCGCTGCCATACCTATGAGATCAAGCGGCGCAGCGTGACCCGCTATATCTACAAATGTCCGTGCCCCGAGAGTGACTTCCCGTTTACCGCCCAGCGCCATGGCCTGGTACGGCAAGGGCGGCGGTACTTGTGCCGGCGCTGCCGCAGTACCCTGGTATTCAGTGGTGAGATGCGGGTGGAATAGTTGGTTTCTGTGTTGCTTTGACCGGCCCCATCGCGAGCAGGCTCACTCCTACATTTGGAACGCGTTTCACCTGTAGGAGTGAGCCTGCTCGCGATAGGGCCATCACAGGCACTAAAGGATTACTTTGGCGGAACGCAGCTCAGCGATCTTCGAAGCACTCAACCCCAACGCCTCCAACACCTCATCCGTATGCTGCCCCAATCCCGCGCCGACATGCCTTGGCGCCGGCAACGCTTCAGAGAATTTCAACGGACAGGCGATCTGCGCCTGCGTCGTGCCATCGCCGCGCGGCACCTGGGTCACCAGCTCCCGCGCCTGCAACTGCGGATGGCGCAGCGCCTCGCCCAGATTCAACACCGGTTCGACACAGGCATCGACTCCGGCGAACAGCTCACACAGTTCAGCAAAATCATGTCGCTCGAATTCGATCCGCAATGCCTCTTTCAGCGCCTGTTGCTGCTCTGCCCTGGGGGACAATCCCTGCGCCGCCAGTTCCGGTCGGCCCAGCGCCGTGCACAGTTGCTGCATGAACGCCGGCTCAAGACTGCCCACTGACATCCAGCGCCCATCCCGCGTGCGGTAATAATCGTAGAAACTGCCGCCGTTGAGCATCTGATCTTCCCAGCCCGGCTCCGCGCCGCAGGCCAGATAGCCAGCGCCGGCCATGGCGTTCAGGCTGAACGCGCAGTCGGTCATGCTCACATCCAGATGCGTGCCTTGCCCGCTCTGCTGGCGAGCGATCACCGCCGCCAGCAAGCCGATCACCCCGTGCAACGAACCGCCGGCCACGTCCGCCACCTGCATGCCCAGCGGCAAGGGCCCGCTGTCGGCGCGGCCGGTGTAACTGGCCAGCCCGGCCAGCGCCAGATAGTTGATGTCATGCCCCGCACGCTCTTTGTACGGCCCGGTCTGGCCGTAACCGCTGATCGACACGTAAATCAGCCGCGGGTTGATCGCCTTCAACGCCTCATAACCCAGGCCCAGGCGCTCCATCACCCCGGGGCGGAATTGCTCGAGAACGATGTCGTACTCACCCAGCAGTTGCTTGATGATCTCCAGCGCCGCGGGCTGTTTCAGATCCAGCGCCAGACTGCGCTTGTTGCGGTTCAGGTAGGCGTGGCTGGCCGATACCCCGCCATCATGCGGCGGCAGCACCCGCAGCAGATCCATACGGGTCGGCGATTCGATGCGCAGCACCTCGGCGCCCATGTCCGCCAGCAGCAGCGAGGCGAACGGCCCCGGCAGCAAGGTCGAGAAATCAAGAATCTTCAGTGAGGCCAGCGGTGCGGACATGGGCGAACTCCTTGGGCGATGCACTTAGCCTAGGCAGCCATCGTCGATGCGGCAATCACCGCAAATGTCAGCAGGTGTGACCGTTGTGCTCAAATCCCGGGCAAGAAAAAACCCGCCGAAGCGGGTTTTTCCGTGCAAGCGATGCTTACTTCACATTGCTCGGGGTTGGGCCTTCAGCCACACCCAGGTCGTCTTCTTCACGCTCGTCGGAGATACCGCGACCGCCGGAAGCCAGCTCGGCCTGCAGTTGATCGGTATCCAGCTCCTTGACCCACTTGGCCACGACGATGGTCGCTACCGCGTTACCGACCAGGTTGGTCAGCGCGCGGGCTTCGGACATGAAGCGGTCGATACCGAGGATCAGCGCCAGGCCGGCCACCGGCAGGTGACCTACCGCCGACAGGGTTGCGGCCAGCACGATGAAGCCAGAACCGGTTACACCCGCCGCACCTTTGGAGGACAGCAGCAGTACCAGCAGCAGGGTGATCTGGTGGGTGATGTCCATGTGCGTGTCAGTCGCCTGGGCGATGAACACGGCGGCCATGGTCAGGTAGATCGAAGTACCGTCAAGGTTGAACGAATAACCGGTCGGGATCACCAGACCCACCACCGATTTCTTCGCGCCCAGACGCTCCATCTTGATCAGCATGCGTGGCAGTGCCGATTCCGACGAGGACGTACCCAGTACGATCAGCAGCTCTTCACGGATGTAGCGCACCAGTTTGAACACGCTGAAACCGTGAGCCCGGCAGATCGCACCCAGCACCAGCACGACGAACAGTACGCAGGTGATGTAGAAGCAGATCATCAGTTGACCCAGCTGCACCAGCGAGCCGACCCCGTAAGCACCGATGGTGAACGCCATGGCGCCCAGCGCACCGAGTGGCGCCAGTTTCATGATCATGTTGATGATGTTGAACATCACGTGGGCGAAGCGATCGATCATGTCCAGCAGCGGACGACCGTACGACCCCAGGCGATGCAGGGCGTAACCGAAGATCACCGAGAACATCAGCACTTGCAGGATGTCACCGGTGGCAAACGCGCCGACGATGGTGTTCGGGATCACATTGAGGAGGAAGCCGACAATGCTCTGGTCTTTACTGGCCGTCACGTAGGTGGCGATTTTCGAGGCGTCGAGGGTGGTGACGTCGATGTGCATGCCGGCGCCCGGTTGCACAACGTTGACCACGACCAGACCGATCAGCAGGGCAATGGTGGAAACGATTTCGAAGTACAGCAGCGCGTAGCCGCCGGTCTTGCCTACCGACTTCATGTTCTGCATGCCGGCGATGCCGCTGACGACAGTACAGAAGATGATCGGGGCGATGACCATTTTGATCAGCTTGATGAAGCCGTCACCCAGTGGCTTGAGGGCCACGCCGGTCTGCGGGTAGAAGTGACCGAGCAGGATGCCGATGGCGATGGCAACGATCACCTGGAAATACAGGGATTTGTACAGTGGCTGACGAGTCGTCATTGCAGGTTTCCTCAAGCGTCCAGCGGCAACATCCATCTGTCGAGCGCCGAACCTTAATTGCGAACCCTCCTGCACTGGAGGGATTTGTTGTTGGAACGGCATCCTCCCGAGCGGGAGAAATGCACGCTTCTGTCGCTTGTATCGCAAACGTCGTGCCAGATTGGTGCGAATGGCAGCAAGCCTTTTGATATCAGGCATTGCAGGATTTGTCCGGACCGCGTTGACTACTTCAGCGTGGCGGATTTCCGCCAACTCACCGCCCCTCGTCCTACAATTTGGCGGAAATCCGCCTTGTTGCGTTGCAGGCCCGCCGTTACGATCGGTGCCAGAACGAGGATTGCCGCTTATGCGCGAACGCACCATCGCCAGCCATTTCGCCCGCGCCGCCCTTGGCGGCGCACGCCGTCGCGGTTTCGATTACTCAAACCTGTTGCAGCAACTGGGAATCAGCCCGGAGTTGCTCGACGAGCCCCGCGCACGCATCGCGCCGGAGCAGTTCACCCGCCTGATTCAGGGGTTGTGGCTGGCGCTGGATGATGAATACCTGGGTTTCGGCAACTCACCGAGCAAGCCCGGCAGCTTTGCCATGATGTGCCACGCCTCGATTCACTGCCGCAATCTGGAGAAGGCCCTGCAACGCGGTTTATTGTTTTATAGCCTATTCCCTGATGCCCCGCGCCTGAGCTTGAGCCGCGAAGACGAATGGGTGCGGTTGAGCCTGGATGACGCGCAGTTGTGGGACCCGGACCACTTTCTCAGCGAAAGCCTGCTGGTGATCTGGCACCGCTTCGGCAGTTGGCTGATCGGCCAGCGGATTCGCCTTGAGCAGGCCACCTTCAGTTATCCGCGCCCCGCTCACGGCAGCGAATACGACCTGCTGTTCCCCTGCCCCCTGACCTTCGACGGCGCCCGGAGCAGCCTGCTGTTTCACAGTCGCTACCTGGCCATGCCGCTGTTGCAGGACGAACGCACCCTCAAACATTTCCTCGAACGCTCCCCTGCCGACCTGCTCTCACGCCCGGACGACGGCGACAGCCTGAGCAGCCGCCTGCGCCGCTTGCTCAGCCGTGACGCTGCGCGCTGGCCGGACCTGGAAGCCGTCGCGGCGCATCTGCACATCAGCCCGCAAACCTTGCGCCGGCACTTGCGCGAGGAAGGCACGAGTTTTCAGGAGCTCAAGGATCAACTGCGGCGGGATATCGCCATCTATCATCTGGGCCGGGCGGATTTGTCGTTGCAGCAGATTGCCGAGCAGCTCGGATTTTCCGAACCGTCGGCGTTTCATCGGGCGTTCAAGAAATGGACGGGGCTGACACCGGGGGCTTATCGGGCGCAGGAGTTGTGAAAGATCAAAAGCCCCTCACCCTTACCCTCTCCCAGAGGGAGAGGGGATTGATTGGGGGATGCTGAAGATCTGGACCGGCCTGACAGTTATTCAGTGAATCCATATCCAATGCAAGTTGCTCAGGTCGATAAACTTCTCAAGACACTTAGGTCAGTTCCCTCTCCCACTGGGAGAGGGTTAGGGTGAGGGCCGCTTCATTCACACCGCAGGAAAATGAATCCTGAACGCCGCCCCACCCATCGGCGAATCGCCCAGGGCCAAGCGGGCGTTGTAACTCTCGATGATGTCCTTGACCACCGCCAGGCCGATCCCCTGCCCCGGATGCTGGGCGTCCAGGCGTTCGCCGCGCTCGAGAATCCGCGCCCGCTGATCGAGCGGCACGCCTGGCCCATCGTCCTCGACACACAATTCGATCCCGGCCAGTGACTCGCGTACGCTGACACGCACTTCGCCCAGGCACAGGCGATAGGCGTTTTCCAGCAGGTTGCCGAGCATTTCCAGCAAGGCGCCCTGTTCGATCGGCACGTAGCAATGTTGAGGCAGATCAAAAGTCACGCGCACATGTTTGTCGCGGTAGACCTTGTCCAGCGTATCGCACAGGCTTTTGAGCACCGGTTGCAGGCGCACCTGATGGCGAACCAGGCCGCTTTTGCGCAGGCTGGCCCGTTGCAGCTGGTAGCTGATCTGCTGGCTCATGCGCTCGATCTGGCTTTGCAGGACCCAGGCCTGATCGCGGTCTTCGGGACGCTTGGCCATGTCTTCGCTGACGCCTTGCAGCACCGCCAATGGGGTTTTCAGGCTGTGGGCGAGGTCGTCGAGGGAGTCGCGATAGCGGCTGCGCTGCTGGCGTTCGCTGAGCAGCAGGCGGTTGAGCGAGCCGGTCAGGCGCAGCAGTTCGCGCGGGTGTTTTTCCGTCAGGCTTTCGCGGGTGCCGCCCTCGATTTCGTCGAGTTCCTGGCTCAATCGCCGCAGAGCCTTGAGGCCCCAGGTCAGGCCGATCCACAGCAATGCCAGCAGTACCAGCAATGCCGCGCCGAAGCCCAGATAGAGATTTTCGCGCAGGCCTTCCAGGGTGGTTTCGTACTCACGGACCGGTTGCAGAGCGACGATGCTGAATGCCGCGCTCTTGCCGCCGAGCAGTTTGACTTCGACGTCGTAGACGAAGAATTCCTGACCGCTGGCTTCACGGATCCGCGCGAACTCGTTGCCGAGGCCGTCGTAACGCGGTTTGTAGTTGATCTGCTCTTCCTGGGTGGCTTTCGAACGCCACACCAGATTGCCGTCGCGGTCGTAGATATACCCGAGCAAGCGGAAATCGGTGAGGTTGAAGCGCTCGTCCGGCAATTGCGAGGGCATCACCAAATGACCGTTTTCCACCCGCGCCGCGGAGATCAGTGTGGTGACGTCGGAGGCCAGGCGTTGCTCGATCGAATCCTGCAACGCGAGGCTGAACGCGCCCTGCATCGCCGGCAGCAAGGCGAGCATGAACAACACCGCCAACGTGGTGGCGGCAAGCATCAAACGAACGCGGAGGGAACGGATCAAGTGCAGCGCTCATTGAACAGGTAGCCGAGGCCGCGCACGGTGTCGATCGGCTTGAACCCGGCCGGGCCTTCGAGCTTGCGCCGCAGACGGCCGACCAGCACTTCGATGACATTTGGATCGCGCTCGTCGTCATCCGGATAGAGCTGCTCCATCAAGCGATCCTTGGGCACCACTTGCTGATGGTGGCGCATGAGGTATTCGAGGATGCGGTATTCGTAGGCGGTCAGCGCCAGCGGTTGTTCATCGAGGCTGGCCTGTTTGCGATTGAGGTCGAGCAGCAACGGCCCGGCAACGATGGTCGACTGGGTGAAACCGCTGGAGCGGCGCAACAGTGCGTTGAGGCGTGCTTCGAGTTCTTCGAACTGGAAGGGCTTGACCACGTAATCGTCGGCACCGGCGGCAAGGCCCTCGACTTTGTCCTGCCAGTTGCCGCGCGCGGTGAGGATCAGGATCGGGAAGGTCTTGCCGCCCGAGCGCAACTGGCGGATCAGGTCGAGGCCGCCCATGCCCGGCAGGCCGAGATCGATCACCGCCAGATCGAAGTTGTACTGGCCGGTCTGGTACAGCGCCTCCTCGGCATTGGCCACGGACTCGACCACGTGGCCGCTCTCCGTCAGGCGGGTTTGCAGGTGATGACGCAACAGCGCCTCATCTTCGACGACCAACAGTTTCATGCCCTTCTCCCCATCACTTGAACACTCCAGACACAACCTGTGGGAGCGAGCCTGCTCGCGAATGCGGTTATTCAGTCAACGATGATGTTGAATGAAACATCGCTTTCGCGAGCAGGCTCGCTCCCACTATTCAATCGGCGGCAACTGCTTAGAAATAGTAGTTGGCCGACAGGTAGGTCTGCGCGCTGCTGGTCAAGTCCAGCGAGCCCTGTTTGCTGCCGCCGCTCTCTTTCATTTCGGTGCTGGCGTTGCTGCGCAGGTAACGGTAACCGAGTTCCACCGAGGTGTTCTGTGAAACTTGCTGCAAGACACCGACCTGGCCACCGATGGCGTAACCGATGTCGCTGTCACGGCTGAAGCCTGGCGAATCCTGAGTCAGTTTGGTCAGACCGGCCGTGGCGCCGCCGAACAACTTGGTGCTGCCGCCCACCGGGTAGAACAGGTCATAGCTGCCGAGCAGGTTTTCCTGGCGCAGTTTAACGCCATTGTGCGAGCCGGAAACGTTGTCGTAGGTGGCGTAGTAGCGGCCCTGGCTGTTTTGCTGACCGAGGCGCATGCCGTAGGTGTTGTTGCCGTCGATGGCTCCGGTGGCGTTGGGGTGGCCGAGGTTATTGTTCAGTGCGTGGGACTTGTCGATCTTGTCGCTGGTCTGGCCGAACGTCAGGCCGGCGAAGTTGCTGGTGTCGTCGGCGTTGGCCGCGATGCTGGAGCCTAACAGGGTAAAAGCCAGCAGCAGTTTGTTGATACGAGTCATGGGTATTTCCTCTTTCACAGTGCTGTTTGGGTATGGCGCAAGGTTACTGAGCCGCCCCTGTACGGCCCCTGAACCGTCTCTGAACCTGACCTGAACCAGATCGACTAGGCTGTTCTGACCACTTTCCATAAGGAGACCCGACCATGCGCCTGTTCCTCGCCCTTGCTTTGCTGGCGGTCAGCAGCTTCACCCAGGCTGCGATCAAGACTGAAGAAATTCCTTATCAAAGCGCCGACGGCAGCAAACTGATCGGTTACTACGCCTATGACGACGCGATCAAAGGCCCACGCCCCGGCGTTGTCGTGGTCCACGAATGGTGGGGGCTGAACGATTACGCCAAACGCCGCGCACGGGATCTCGCCGAACTCGGCTACAGCGCACTGGCCATCGACATGTACGGCGATGGCAAAAACACCGAGCACCCGAAAGATGCCATGGCCTTCATGCAGGCAGCGACCAAGGATGCCGATGCCGCCAGTAAACGCTTCGCCGCCGGTCTCGATCTGCTGAAGCAGCAAAAGCAGACCGACCCGAACAGGATTGCCGCCATCGGCTACTGCTTCGGCGGCGGCGTGGTGCTGAATGCAGCGCGTCAGGGTGTGCCGCTGGCCGGTGTGGTGAGTTTCCATGGCGCGCTGGCGACCAAGACCCCGGCGACCCCGGGCAGCGTGAAGGCGAAAATCCTGGTCGAGCATGGTGCGCTGGACAGCATGGTCACGCAGGACAACGTCACTGCGTTCAAGGCGGAGATGGACAAGGCCGGGGCGGACTACCAGTTCGTCAGCCTGGATGGCGCCAAGCACGGCTTCAGCAATCCGGATGCGGACCGCTTGAGTCATGGCGAGCATGGTGGGCCGGACATCGGGTACAACAAGGCGGCGGATGAAAAATCCTGGGCGGACATGCAGGCGTTCTTCAAGAAGATTTTCGGCTAACGCGCCTGTGTGGCGAGGGAGCTTGCTCCCGCTCGGCGACGCAGTCGTCGCCAAACCTGCTGGCGACCTTCTCGCTGACAGATATCAGCAGGTTTTTGGGGGGGCGCTTCGCGCCCCAGCGGGAGCAAGCTCCCTCGCCACAAAAACAGGGCCTACTGTTCAGCCTCGAAGCTAACCGGCAAAATGCCCGCCATGCATACCATCCCCGCCCTGCCCGCCTGCTGCACCGCGCTCGACAACCACTGGCCGTTGCCGACGGTGTTGGCCGACACCGTGCTGCTCAGTACCCACTTCAACCCGGCGCAGTTGCTTGGCGATGACTTTCAGCGCAGCGCTGTCATCGCGCCGCCGAGCATTCAGCGTTCAGTGGCCAAGCGTCAGGCCGAGTTTCTCGCCGGGCGAATCTGCGCCCGTGCCGCGCTGCAACAACTCGAAGGTTTGAACGTCATCCCGCCGATCGGCGAGGACCGCGCGCCGGTGTGGCCAGCGCATATCTGCGGCTCGATCACCCACAGCACCGGCCGCGCCGCAGCGATTGTCGCCAACAAGCGGCACTGGCGCGGCTTGGGCATGGATCTGGAAAACCTGCTGAGCCATGAGCGCGCCGAACGTCTGGCCGGGGAAATCCTCACCCCGGCGGAAATGCAGCGCATGGCGGCTGGGCCGCAGGATCAACTGGCGCTGCTGGTGACCTTGACGTTTTCGGTCAAGGAGAGTCTGTTCAAGGCGCTGTACCCGATCGTCCAGCAGCGCTTCTATTTCGAGCACGCCGAAGTGCTGGAATGGACTGAGGCGGGTCAGGTCAGGCTGCGGTTATTGACGGATCTGTCGAGCGAATGGCGCAACGGTTCGGAGCTGGAGGCGCAGTTCGGGGTGCAGGATGGGCAATTGTTGAGTCTGGTCAGCATTCAGGCCTGAAGATTTGCATTGTCGGCACTGGCGCTATCGCGAGCAGGCTCACTCCTACAGGGTGAACGCATTCCAAATGTAGGAGTGAGCCTGCTCGCGATGAGGCCAGCCCTGCCACCACACAACCTACCGGCGCTCCTGATTCCTCGGCCAACTCAGACTGAAACACGCCCCGCCCAGACTCTTGCTCTTGCCAATGATCGCCCGGCCGTCGTGCCAGTGAATGATCCGCCGCACGATCGACAACCCTAGGCCATGCCCGCCCGACGCCCGCGTGCGGCTGTCGTCCAGGCGCAGGAACGGCGTGAAGATCCGCTCCCACGCCACTTCCGGCACGCCCGGTCCGTCGTCCTCGACGTCGATGCGACAGCGCAACTGGCCGACCTGATAACTCACCGTCACCTGTGAATGGGCATGGCGCATCGCGTTGCCCACCAGGTTCTGCAGCGCCCGATGCAGATAACGCGGCTCGGCCTCGACCCACGCGCCGTCGTTGTCGGCGGATGACAGGCACAAACCGCGCTGCACCGTGACCTCGGCGCGTAGCGGCGCCAGCTCCTCGATCACCTGATTGACCAGCGCATCCAGATCGATGCGCTGGAAAGTCAGCGCTGGCGAGCCCTGTTCCAGTCGCGCGTAGGTGAGCATTTCGTCGACCAGCTTATCGAGGTCCTCGATGTCGTGATCCATGCCTTCGCGGTATTTCTCCAGCGCTTGCGGGGTGGTCGCCGTGCCGATCATTTCCAGACCGAAACGCAGCCGCGCCACTGGCGTGCGCAGTTCATGGGAGACCGCGCGCACCAGTTCACGCTGGATCGCCAGCAGTTGTTGCAGGTGCTCAGCCATGCCATTGAACGCCGATGCCAGACGCCCGCCCGAGTCGGCGCCACGCGCCGGCACGCGGGTTTCCAGACTGCCCTTGGCAATGCGCGTGGCCGCCGCTTCGAGACCACGCAAACGCCGCTCGAGCTGACGCACCAGCAGATAAACGATGAGGCCGATCAGCGTCAGCCCCAGCGCGGCAATCAGCACCAGCCATTCCGGCGGGTACGGATTCATTTGATACAGCGGGCCGATTTCCAGCACCCACGGCGTACCGACCATGCCGGCAAACACGCGAATCGAATCACCGCCCTTGCCCAGCGCCATCACCGTGTCGCCCTCGGCCACCCGGCGACTCTGGTCTTCGTCCATGTCGGCGTCATTCACCGTGACCAGACGCAGATCGAAGCCGAAACCCTTTTCCTGCTTTATCTGCGCAAGACGTCTGGGCTGTTCGCCGACCGGCACCCGCACCAGTTCATCGGCGAGCAGGTAAATAGTCGCCCGAGCCAGTTGCTCGCTGATCTGCTGCACCTCTCCTACCAGTACAAGCTGCTCTTTTTCACTGATCAGCCGATAGACCTTGGCCGCGTGCGGCCCGGTCTGCTCGACCAGCGCCTGACCGCGCAGCACGCGGGTGCGCTGGGCCAGATCGAGGTCGGTTTCGGCGAATTTCTTCAGCGTCAGCGGAATACCGAGCAGCCGCTCCCACACCAGCAGCGCGCGATGGCGCTCGGTCTGGTTCATTGGTTGCAGATTATCGGCCATCAGCGAGAACGTGCCGTGGGCCAGGCGCTCGCGGTATTGCTCGCTGCGCACCTGATTGAGCAGGTTCAGCGCCAGCACGCCAAGCACCGCCACCAGAATCAGCGCGGCGCACATGCCGCCATAGATGCGCAGGAAAATCGAATTCACAGAGCCAGGTCTGCGCAGGCTTCAGGAACGAACAGGTAGCCTTTGCTGCGGATGGTCTTGATCAGGCGCGGATGGTCGGGGTCGTCGCCGATTTTCGGGCGGATGCGCGAGATGCGCACATCGATCGAGCGATCCTGGCCGTCGTAGCCGATGCCGCGCAGGGCAGTGAAGATTTCTTCGCGCGAAAGAATCCGCCCGGCGTTGGAGACCAGCAGCCAGAGCAGGTCGAACTCGGCGCTGGTCAACTCGATGCCGTTGTCGCTCAGCCAGGCTTCGCGCAACGCGTTGTCGACCACCAGTGGACCGAATTGCAGACGACGGGATTTTTCCGCGACCGGCTCGGGTGTGTCACTGCGTCGCAGCAACGCCTGGATGCGCGCCAGCAACAAGCGCGGGCGCACCGGTTTGCACACGTAATCGTCGGCACCGAGGTCGAGGCCGTGGATCTGATCGGCGTCGTCGGTGCGCGCGGTGAGCATCAGGATCGGCCCGTCGTACCGGTCGCGCACCTTGCGGCAAATGCTCAGGCCATCCTCGCCGGGCAGCATCAGGTCGAGGATCACCAGATCCGGTTGCTCCTTGATGATCCGCGCCGCCGCCAACGCACCGTTGCCTTCGATCTCCACGCGCAGGCCATTGGCTTGCAGGTAATCGCGGGTCAGCTCGGCCAGTCGCTGGTCATCCTCGACGATCAATACCTGCCAGGTTTGTTGCTCCACCGGTGACCTCTGCTTGCTGTTTTTATTGATATGAGAAGGCTGTGCTGAATGAACGCGGTCCCTGCTCCCGTTCATTTGTCATGTTTCGGGAGGATAAAAATGCCCGTGCACCCAGCGATTGTATAAACGCCGATCACCCGGAAAACAAGTCGGTAAATGCGTTCGGACAAGGCGGAATTCTGTGGTAGGGTTCGCGCCCTTAAAAAACCGCTGAAGCGTTTTTCCAGGCAAAAAAACAGTGACAAACGGTCTGGCTCAGCAGGTTCGCGGCCTACACGCGTTTTCCCTGTTTCTTACACAAATTACGCACAGGCTTATCCACAGGTAGTACGTTGCAATCCTCCCCTGAAACGCATTATCTTGTAGCACCGCGAAAACGCAGACCCTACATATGGGGTTTTCGTCCAAATCGCCCAACCACATTTCAGACCTGAAACTCAAGTGCTTTATGGCCAGTTTCCGGTAGAACGAACGAGTTTTTTCAAGTCCGAACCGCACTGGCGGATGGCACCGTTTTATTTGGTCCGAAACGGACAAAACGGTATGGGTGTTGCAGTCATGACTGTCACCCGCGAAGGAATCCGGTAGCGAGCTTCGGCTCACGACCAAAACTTCGGCAAGGATGCGGCGTTGCAGCCTTTTTCCTACTGTTCCGAAGTTTGTAATGCCGACGCCCGTCGGTTGCAGTGCTTCGGTACAGAACGGTGAGCACCATGACGGTGCCAAACAAACATAGAGAATGTGGAGACCACCCCCCATGCAAACCGACACAACTCGCGAGAACCCGCAGGGCACCTTGCCGCAGGCCGCCGATTCGACTTCGGATCTGGCAGCCACCGCGCCTGGCCAGCTGCGCGTGATCAAGCGTAATGGCACTGTCGTTCCTTACACCGATGACAAGATCACCGTCGCTATCACCAAAGCGTTTCTCGCAGTTGAGGGCGGCACCGCTGCCGCTTCGTCGCGAATCCACGATACCGTTGCACGCCTGACCGAGCAGGTCACCGCGACTTTCAAGCGTCGCATGCCATCGGGTGGCACCATCCACATCGAAGAAATCCAGGACCAGGTCGAACTGGCCCTGATGCGCGCCGGCGAGCAGAAAGTCGCGCGTGACTACGTGATCTACCGTGACGGCCGTTCGAAAGAGCGCGCTGCCCACGCCCCGGCCGAAGCAGCCGTCAATGCACACCCGTCGATCCGCATCACCCGCGCCGACGGCAGCCTCGCGCCGCTGGACATGGGCCGCCTGAACACCATCGTCACCGAGGCCTGCGAAGGTCTGGAAGAAGTCGACGGCGACCTGATCCAGCGCGAAACCCTGAAGAACCTGTACGACGGCGTGGCCCTGACCGACGTCAACACCGCCCTGGTAATGACCGCCCGTACCCTGGTCGAGCGCGAGCCGAACTACTCGTTCGTCACCGCCCGCCTGCTGATGGACACCCTGCGTGCCGAAGGCCTGAACTTCCTCGAAGTCGCCGAAAGCGCCACCCATCACGAAATGGCCGACCTGTACGCCAAGGCACTGCCGGCCTACATCGCCAAAGGTATCGAATTCGAACTGCTGAACCCTGTGCTGGCCACCTTCGACCTGGAAAAACTGGGCAAGGCGATCAACCACGAACGCGATCAGCAATTCACCTACTTGGGCCTGCAGACCCTGTACGACCGTTACTTCATCCACAAGGATGGCGTGCGTTTCGAACTGCCGCAGATCTTCTTCATGCGCGTGGCCATGGGTCTTGCGATCGAAGAGAAGCAGAAAGAAGACCGTGCGATCGAGTTCTACAACCTGCTGTCCTCGTTCGACTACATGGCTTCGACCCCGACCCTGTTCAACGCCGGCACCCTGCGTCCACAGCTGTCGAGCTGCTACCTGACCACCGTGCCGGATGACCTGTCGGGCATCTATCACGCGATCCACGACAATGCCATGCTGTCGAAGTTTGCCGGCGGCCTGGGCAACGACTGGACGCCAGTGCGTGCACTGGGTTCGTACATCAAGGGCACCAACGGCAAGTCGCAAGGCGTGGTGCCGTTCCTCAAAGTGGTGAACGACACCGCTGTGGCCGTGAACCAGGGTGGCAAGCGCAAAGGCGCTGTGTGTGCCTACCTGGAAACCTGGCACATGGACATCGAAGAGTTCATCGAGCTGCGCAAGAACACCGGTGATGATCGTCGTCGCACCCACGACATGAACACCGCCAACTGGATCCCTGACCTGTTCATGAAGCGTGTCTTCGATGACGGCAAGTGGACCCTGTTCTCGCCATCCGAAGTACCGGACCTGCACGACCTGACCGGTAAAGCCTTCGAAGAGCGCTACGAGTACTACGAAGCGCTGACCGAGTACCCGGGCAAGGTCAAGCTGTTCAAGACCATCCAGGCCAAAGACCTGTGGCGCAAGATGCTGTCCATGCTGTTCGAAACCGGCCACCCATGGCTGACGTTCAAGGACCCGTGCAACCTGCGCAGCCCGCAGCAACACGTCGGCGTGGTCCACAGCTCGAACCTGTGCACAGAGATCACCTTGAACACCAACAAGGACGAGATCGCCGTTTGCAACCTGGGCTCGATCAACCTGCCGAACCACATCGTCGACGGCAAGCTCGATACCGCCAAGCTGCAACGCACCGTGAACACCGCCGTGCGCATGCTCGATAACGTGATCGACATCAACTACTACTCGGTGCCGCAAGCGAAGAACTCCAACTTCCGCCACCGTCCGGTCGGTCTGGGCATCATGGGCTTCCAGGACGCTCTGTACCTGCAGCACATCGCCTACGGCTCCGACGCTGCCGTCGAGTTCGCCGACAAGTCGATGGAAGCGGTCAGCTACTATGCGATCCAGGCCTCCTGCGACCTGGCCGACGAGCGCGGCGCCTACGAGACGTTCAACGGTTCGCTGTGGTCCAAGGGCATCCTGCCGCTGGATTCGCAACAGATCCTGATCGAGCAGCGCGGCGAGAAGTACATCGACGTCGACCTGAAGGAAACCCTGGACTGGGCACCGGTTCGCGCCCGTGTACAGAAAGGTATCCGTAACTCGAACATCATGGCCATCGCCCCGACCGCGACCATCGCCAACATCACTGGCGTCTCGCAGTCGATCGAACCGACCTACCAGAACCTCTACGTGAAATCGAACCTGTCGGGCGAATTCACCGTGATCAACCCGTACCTGGTTCGCGACCTGAAAGCTCGCGGTCTGTGGGACTCGGTGATGATCAACGACCTGAAGTACTACGACGGTTCGGTGCAGCAGATCGAGCGCATCCCGCAAGAACTCAAAGAGCTCTACGCGACCGCGTTCGAAGTGGACACCAAGTGGATCGTTGACGCCGCCAGCCGTCGTCAGAAGTGGATCGACCAGGCCCAGTCGCTGAACCTGTACATCGCCGGCGCATCGGGCAAGAAGCTCGACGTGACCTACCGCATGGCCTGGTACCGTGGTCTGAAAACCACTTACTACCTCCGTGCCCTGGCCGCGACCAGCACCGAGAAGTCGACCATCAACACCGGCAAGCTGAACGCTGTTTCCAGCGGCGGCAACCATGGCGACGATTCGGTCCTGGCCGCTCCGGCAGGTCCGGCGCCAGTGCCAAAGGCTTGCGCGATTGACGAGCCGGATTGCGAAGCTTGCCAATAAGCTGAGCTGATCCCAGGCGTTGCGAGACGCTTGGGATCTTCAGGCAAAAGAAACCCCCGACAGACTTCTTGTTTGTCGGGGGTTTTGTTTTTTGGGGTTTGGGTTTGGGTTTGGGTGAATATCCGTTGCTGCGGTAACGGCTTCTTATGGTTTCGCTCTTACAGCGAGTCACCTTTTCCAAACGCCGAAAAGGTAACCCAAAAGGCTTTGCCCCGACGTACGGCCCGCTCGCTGGGGCTCGGGGTACCTTCGTTACGGGACCGATCCGGGCGCAGCGGCTCCGGTTGGCTTCGCTGCACCTACACTCGCTGTGTACGACTGCGTCGTACGGTCGCTGCGCTCCCACGCCAGGATCGATCCCGTAACGAAGCCTGCCGAAGGGGCAAAAGATCAAAAGCCAAAGCAAAAGCCAGATCAAAAGATCGCAGCCTTCGGCAGCTCCTACAGTTGGATTGGATACACCCTCAAAAACAGGCCGTCTGGCAGGCCGCCTTCGCGAGCAGGCTCACTCCTACAGAAAAGCAAAACAGCGCAGCTGCCCGCGGCGAAGCCGCACCACTCAACAATGAGCGCAAGCTCGAGTGCTTTTGATCTACGGGCGACGTCGGAAGGCTGAGTGGAGGGATTGATCCGGGTGTGGGAGCGCAGCGACCGTCTGGCGCAGCCAGACACAGCGGAAGGAGGTGCAGCGAAGCAAACCGGAGCCGCTGCGCCCGGATCGATCCCGCAGCGAAGGAACCCGAGCCTGCGAGGGCCGAACGCAGGAGCAAAGCGTTTTGGTTACTTTTGGGCGTCTGCAAAAGTGACCCGCTGTAAGAGCGGAACCGCCAGCCGCAGCACCGCAAAAATGGATATTCACCCAAAACCCCAAGCAGCTTGGTCGGCCCAAAGGCCGCCAAGGCCAAAAAAAAAGCCCCTCAAAACCGAGGGGCCCAAAAAAACCAGTCAGTAACCCAAATCAGGTCATCTGAATAATGGTCTGCATAATCGTGCTCTGCGTCGAAATGGTCTTGGCGTTCGCCTGATAGTTGCTCTGGCCCTTGATCAGATCAACCAGCTCGTTGGTCAGGTTAACGTTCGACTCTTCCAGCGAGTTGGACACCACCTCACCCAACGTACCGGTCTTCGGCGCGTCGTAGCCCGGAATACCCGAAGCGAAAGTCTCTTTCCAGCTAGTACCACCGACAGCCTGCAAGCCCTGCTCGTTGGTGAAGCTGGCCAGTGCAACCTGACCAATCGCCTTGCTCTGGTTGTTGCTGAAGTTGGCGAACAGCGTACCTGTACCGTCGATGGTCAGGTTGGTGATCTGTCCAGTGGCGTAGCCATCCTGAGTCGGGATCGTGCGCGAAGTATCAGCGTTGTACTGGGTGGTCTTGGCCATCGAAATGGTCACGCCAGCCGGATTTGCTGCCGCGCCGTTAGGCGTAAAAACACCGTTGGTCACGGTGCCTGGTTTCCAGTTACTCAACGTCAAGTCGCTGCTGATGAGCGGATTTGGCGCCGGCGGCGGCAAAGTACTCGGTGTACTCACCTGAAGCAATTTGCCGGAACTGTCGAACGTCAATGTCGAAGCAACCGGAGGCGTGGCGGCGTTGGTTGGATCGCTACCGGTGGCATCCGGGTTGCGTCCATCAACCAGGGTGTAAACCTTCCAGGTATTCTCGCCAGTCTTGACCATGTACTGATCCATGACGTGGGAGTTACCCTGAGTGTCATAGATCGGCGTGCTGAAGGACTTGGTGTAAGTCTCAGGCTTCGACGGGTCGAATTTGACGGCGCTGGCGCCGGTATCAACGATCACTGGCGAAGACGAATTGAGGTTGATGCTCGAGGTCACCGAAGAAGACGACTTCGGCGCCAGGTTCGAGGTGTCGATCTTCAGATCGGTCAACACGCCGTTGATGATCTTGCCGTTGGCATCCACACCGTAACCCTGCAGACGCGAGGTGTAGTCGGTGTTGGTGATGTAACCGGCGTTGTCGACCTTGAACGTACCGGCACGGGTATACGAGATCGAGCCATTGTTGCTCATGGTGAAGAAGCCGGAACCGTTGATGCCCATGTCCAGCACGTTGCCAGTGTTGTTGATGTCACCCTGGGTGAACTGCTGGGACACGTTGGCCAGGCGCACGCCGTTACCGATGACTTTGCTGCCGCTGCCCAGGCGGGTCGACGAATACACGTCCTCGAATTCCGCGCGGGAGGATTTGAAACCGGCGGTGGCGACGTTGGCGATGTTGTTGCCGGTCACGTCGAGTTGTTTGTTGGCGGCATAGAGACCGCTAAGGCCGATGTTAAAAGACATGTTCCACTCCTTCGTGCCGGGTTAGTCGGCTCTATATACCAATGGTTTGTACTTTGGACAGGGCAACGGTGCCCTTGCCGGCCAGGTTGAGCATCAGCTCGCCACCGGTCTGGCTGATCGTCACGCTGTTGACCGTCGCTGGCAGGTAGGTCGCCAGGTCGGTCGCGGTGCCGTTGATCGGTGCGTTGGCCTTGAACGTGTAAGTGCCGACCGGAACCACGGTGCCGGCAGTGTCCTTGCCGTCCCAAGTGAAGCTGGCATCGCCGGCGGCGCGGCTGCCGAGGTCGATGGTGCGCACGGCTTTGCCGTCCTTGTCGGTGATGGTCACGGTGCCGCCGGCAATCGACGACGGCACGGTGACCGAACCGGTCAGGCCTTTGCTCGGGTCATCGAGCTGGGCGGTGTTGGTCTGCACGATCACGTTGCGACCGACCAGCGACGACGCCTGCAGCGCCTGCGACGAGTTGTAGTTGCCGGCAAGGCCACTGACGGTGGAGTTCAGCGTGGTGATGCCTTCAAGGCTGCTGAACTGCGCCAGTTGCGCCACGAAAGCGCTGTTGTCCTGCGGGTCGAGCGGGTTCTGGTTTTTCAGCTGGGTGACCAGCAATTGCAGGAACGCATCCTTGCCCAGCGCCTGGCCGCCGGTGGCACTGTTGGTCGCCGAGGCGATGCCGCCCGGCGTCGTGCTGCTGGCCGTCTTCGACGAGTTGGCCAGGATGTCCTTCATGCTCAGGGTGCTGGTGGTGTCCGTAACGCTCATGGCATTCGTCCCTTATTACTGACCGAGGGTCAGTATCTTCTGCATCATGGTTTTGGCGGTGTTCATCATTTCGGCGTTGGTCTGGAACGACCGACTCGCGGAAATCATGTCAGCCATTTCTTCCACCACGTTGACGTTCGGGTAATAGACATAGCCCTTGGCGTCAGCGGCCGGATGGTTCGGCTCGTAGCGCGCTTCGAGGTTGCTCTGGTCTTCGACCACGCCAAGCACCTGCACGCCCTGCCCGGCTGCGTCCTGGTTCTGGAACAGCGAATCGCTGCCGCCGGCCTGGCCGCCCTGGAACATGGTGGCGAACACCGGGTGACGGGCGCGGTAGGTCTGGTCGATGCTCGACGAAACGGTTTCGGCGTTGGCGATGTTCGACGCCACGGTGTTCAGACGCGTGGTCTGCGCGCTCATGCCGCTGCCGGCAATGTTGAAAACGCTGGACAGGGACATGGATTATTCTCCGCGCAGGGCTGACACCAGCCCTTTGAATTTGCTGTTGAGCAAGGTGAAGCTGGCCTGGAAGCCGACCGCGTTTTCCGCGTAGTTCGACTGTTCCAGTTGAGCGTCGACGGTGTTCTGGTCGATGGAAGGCTGCATCGGCGTGCGATACATCAGCGACTCGTCGCCGTTGCCCAACCCTTCAGCCTCGATGTGGCGGCTGTTGGTCATGTTCAGGGCAAAGTGGCCGCCGGTCTTGGTCTTCTCGGTCTGTGCTTCGAGCACTTTGGAGAAATCCAGATCCCGCGCCTTGTAGTTCGGGGTGTCGGCGTTGGCGATGTTGTTGGCCAGCACTTCAGCACGCTGGGCGCGGAAGCCCAATGCCTTTTCGTGAATGCCCAGCGCTTTGTCGAAGCTGATGCTCATGTCGGGAACCTTCAGGTGACCGGTTTTTCGTGACTGAGCTTTAGCAAGCGCCGTGCCAAATGGAAGAACCCCCGTATTCCGGGGCTTTGCGCCGAACAGGCAAAGCGGCAATGCCAGAAAAGCGGCAACCGGTTTCCGCTGGATGCCGCTTTTCTGCCGCTTGCCGTCCCTCTCCCTGACGCCGCAGATCCATTGTAGGAGTGAGCCTGCTCGCGATTGCGGTGTATCAGTCACTTATGTGGCATCTGGTAGACCGCTATCGCGAGCAGGCTCACTCCTACAGAGGAGCCATGGAGTTTCGCAGAGAACATTCAGGCATAAAAAACGGGAGACCTTGAGGGCCTCCCGTTTTTGTATTGCCGCGAACCGGTTATTTCGCCTTGTAGATAATCCCCGGGCTGCACTGAACCATCTGGTAATGATCCGGCAAACCGTTCAGCGCCTCAGACGCGCCAAGGAACAGATACCCGCCCGGCTTCAACGTGCTGTGAATGCGCAACAGGATGTCTTTCTTCACTTCGGCAGAAAAGTAGATCAACACATTGCGGCAGAACACGATGTCGAACTTGCCCAGCGCTGCGTAGCTGTCGAGCAGGTTGAACGAGCGGAATTCCACCCGGCTCTTGATCGGCGCCTTGACCACCCAGCGCCCCGGCCCTTTCGGGTCGAAATAGCGTTGCAGGCGTTCCGGCGACAGTCCGCGACCGATCGCCAGGCTGTCGTACTCGCCGGTCTTGCAATTGTTGAGCATCAGTCCCGACAGGTCAGTAGCAACGATCTGCACGCCCATCTTCAACTGGCCCAGGTTGCTGCGCTCGAACTCGTCGATCGACATCGACAGCGAGTACGGTTCCTGACCCGACGAGCAGGCCGCCGACCAGATCCGCAGACGCTGGTTGGGGCTGGCCTTGATCGCTTCCGGCAGTACCTTGTTCTTCAAGACTTCAAACGGATAGGTGTCACGAAACCACAGGGTTTCGTTGGTCGTCATGGCATCGACCACCTGCTCGCGCAAACCGCTGCGCGGCTGGGTCTGGATGCGCTGAACCAGCTCACCCAAAGACTTGATGCCTTGCTGCTCCATCAGTTTGTTGAGACGGCTCGAGACCAGATACTGCTTGTTTTCACCGAGCAGAATGCCACAGGCTTTTTCCAGGAAGACCCGGAACTGTTCGAAATCCAAATTACCCGTAGACAATGATGCCGCCTCTTAAATCGTGTTGAACGCCAGGGGCAGAAGGCCCTTAGCTGATATCTGCTGCTTTGATCCGGTCGACTACCCGGGACGCGAGGTCATCAGGACGGAATTTGGCCAGAAAGTCATCAGCACCGACTTTCTTGACCATCGCCTGGTTGAATACCCCCGACAACGAAGTATGCAGGATGATATGGAGCTTTTGCATGCGCGCGTCGCCGCGGATTTCCGCCGTCAGGGTGTACCCGTCCATCTCCGGCATCTCGATGTCGGAAATCATCATCAGGAACTCTTCTTCCGGCTTCTTGCCCTCGTCGACCAGCTTGCGCAGGTAATCCAGCGCCTGCTTCCCGTCGTTCAGCGCCACCACTTCGACACCGATGGTCTGCAGACAACGCGTGACCTGCTTGCGCGCCACCGACGAGTCATCGACCGTCAGCACCCGCAGCGACAGCGCTTTGGTCTGCGTCTCGACATCGACCACGCCCACCGAAATCGCTTCCGGCGTCGGCGCTACTTCGGCCAGCACCTTCTCGACGTCGATGATTTCGACTAACTGGTTGTCGACCCGAGTCACAGCGGTCAGGTAGTGATCGCGACCGGTGCCCTTGGGCGGCGGATGGATCTCTTCCCAGTTCATGTTGACGATGCGCTCCACCGAGCGGACCAGGAAACCCTGGGTCTTGGTGTTGTACTCCGTGATGATCACGAACGGACTGTTCTTGTCTTTCAACGCACCGGAGCCCGTTGCCATTGCCAGATCCAGGATCGGAATGGTCGCTCCCCGTATATTCGCTACCCCGCACACGACAGGACTGGATTTGGGCATCAAGGTCAGTGACGGGCACTGCAACACTTCCCGTACCTTGAACACGTTGATCCCGTAGAGCTGCGGCCCGTCAAGACGGAACAACAGCAGCTCGAGGCGATTCTGCCCTACCAGTTGCGTGCGCTGGTTCACCGAATCCATTACACCAGCCATGCCCAGACTCCTACATCAACGCCAAGTGTTGTTGCGACGCACATTCATTGCTAAACGGCACGGCGCTTGCTTTTTAACTCGTATGAACGCTCAAACGACATTTTCCCGACGCCTGACATCTTCCCTTCGCAAAGGGCTTTGCGCGGTGTCCGCCGTTTGCTGCTTGCTTGCCGGCAGTCCTGCCAATGCTGATGCGGTTACCTTGCCTGATATGCTTATCGGCGTGACTCAGGGCTTTCTTGAATTCACCGTAGAAGACTATTTGGCTTCCAGTCAAACCGAAGGCCGCTACGAAATCGAAGTCAACCAGCTCGACCCGCGTATGCGCATGCCCATGTGCGACAAGGAATTGACAGCCACTCTGGAGAGCCCGGCCCGCCCGCTGGGCCGCGTTACGGTGAAGGTCCGATGCGAAGGCAGCTCGCCCTGGACGGTGTTCGTACCCGCTCAAGTCCGCCTGTTTCGCGAGATCGTCACGACCACTCGTCCGCTGAAACGCGCCGGCATCATCGAGCCGCAGGACGTGACGTTGCGCGAGCGCGATGTCAGCACGATCAACCAGGGTTTCCTGACCTCGGTCGATGAAGCGATCGGGCAGAAACTGACCCGACCAACGGTCGCCGATCAGGTCATCACACTGGTGCATCTGGAACAGGCCGAAGTGGTGCGCAAGGGCGATCAGGTGGTGATCACTGCGCGTAGCGGCACCCTTGCCGTACGCATGCCGGGGGAAGCCCTCTCCAATGGCGGCATGAAAGAACAGATTCGAGTAAAAAACCTTAATTCTCAAAGAGTTATCAAGGCGCAGGTGATTGCGCCGGGACAGGTCGAAGTGGCCATGTAAAAGCCCTGTGGAGAAAACTGGCGCCGATCCCGTCGCTTCCCTAAACTGTGCCGCAGCAGGTCTCGCAACGGCGCATGCAAGCTTATGGTTGATTGGGCCTAAAGTTTTTCAGGGGATAGCCGAAAACATGGCAAGCGTCCAAATTCCCAGAGGTTTTTTATCATGGTTATCGATTTCAACCGATTGAACAGTTCCTCGTCACTTACCGGCAGTACACGTACCAGCAACGCCAAGGAAAGCGCTGAAAACAGCCCTTCCGCGCCGCTGAATACCCAGGCCGAACCGGCCAGTGCCGCCAAAAGCGGGGAATCGGTACACCTCAGCAATGAGGCTCAACAGTTGCAGAAGGTCACTGACAAGCTGCGCGATCAACCTGCTGTCGACAAAGCCCGCGTGGCCGAGTTGAAAGCCGCGATTGCCGATGGCAGCTATAAAGTCGACAGCAACCGTGTAGCCAGCAAACTGCTCAACTTCGAAGCCCAGCGCTAGGCTTTTGCCGGCGCCAGGCTTTTGGACGCTTAAACCCCAAGGCCAGCCATGCACGACACTAACTTATTGCAACTGATCAACGACGACTTTGCTCCAGCGCAACAATTGCTGGAGTTATTGCAAACCGAATCCCTCGCTTTGCACGGTCGTGACATGCCGCTGCTGGAAGAAATTCTGGCAACCAAGCAGGCGTTGATCATTTTGCTTGAACAGCATGGCCGCAAGCGCAGCGAAATCCTCGCCAGCCTCAATCTGCCGACCGACCGCAGCGGCCTTGAGCAACTGGCCAGCCAGTCGAGCATTGGCGACCAGTTGCTGGCCCAGGGCGATGCCCTGACCGCGCTGATCGCACAATGTCAGGACGCCAACATCAAGAACGGCCGGTCAATCCAGATCCAGCAGGCGACCACGGCCAATCAGCTGAAGATCCTCACCGGCGGTGAGCCGCCAGCGCTTTACGACGCCAGCGGGACCTTTGCCAAACCGGTCAAGCCGCGAACGCTCAGCCAGGCATGAGCCATTCGGTGGCCCTGCACTATCCACTCGCGCAACATGCTGGCAAAATACTGGCCAGTCGTAGTCTTATTTTGTCTGGAGATTGAAGAACCGTGTCCAACACCCTAAGCGCGGATGATGCCCCGCAGCCCCCGAAGGTGCTCCCCACGCCACTGGAAATCTCCAGCAACCTGCGCCAGCTGCAAGACAGCCATGACCCGCTGATCATCACCTTCCATGAACGCAGCCAGCGCTTCCAGAGTTACCTGATCAAGGTCGACCGTGAAACCGCGACGATTGCGCTGGACGAAATGATCCCCCGCGATGGCGAGCGTTTCCTGCAGGCTGGCGAACCCTTCAAGGTCGAAGGCTTTCATGACGGCGTACGCATCGCCTGGGAATGCAACGGCACGCTGAACATCGAAGAATCCGACGGCGACCGTTTCTACACCGGCGACCTGCCGAGCGAAGTGGTCTATCACCAGCGCCGCAACGCCTTCCGCGCTGCGTTGAAACTCACTGACCTGGTCAGCGTTGAACTGGGTGGTGAAAAGCTCAAGTCGCCGCTGCACGGCAAGCTGCTGGATATCTCCGCCACCGGTTGCAAGTTCCGCTTCGAAGGCGACATCACTGACCGTCTGCAACTGGGCCAGGTATACGATCGCCTGATCGCCCCGCCGCTGTTCGGCAACCAGCCAACGTCGGTCGAGCTGCGCTATCTGCACTTCGAAGAAAAACTCAACATCACCTTCGCCGGTCTGCGCTTCCACAACATCAGTGGTCAGGCTGCACGTAACGTCGAACGTTTTGTCTACCAGTTGCAGCGTGAAGCAAGACGTTTCGACAAAGACGACCTCTGAGTCGCAGCGACAAATAAAAAGGGCAGTCCCGCACAGGACTGCCCTTTTTTTATGCCTTCAAAGCTTCTGTGGCGAGGGAGCTTGCTTCCGCTGGACTGCGCAACAGGCCCAGCTTTTAAACAAAGAAAGGGCCGCCTCGCGCCTCAGCGCAAGCAAGCTCCCTCGCCACAGTAAGCGCGTGATATCTCAGGGTCTGCCGCCGCTGATATCCGCCGCAGGTGTGTCATGTTCATCGGCGGAATCGGTTTCGACGCCTGCCTCCGGCTGGGCGACCGGTTCCGGCTCAGAAGAGGCCGGCGCCGGATCCTGGACCATCTGCTCCTGCACCACCTGCTCATCGACACGCGGGTCAAGTGCCGCCACCAGTGGCGAGCTCGACATGCTGTCCGGCATTGCCACGTGATGCAGCGGCGCGTCGTCGACCTGATGCAGATTGGTGACCGCTTTCGGGCGAATCCGCCAGACCAGCACCAGCGCAAAGAAGCTGAAGAAGGCATACAGGCTCTGGCTGCCGAGAAACTTCATCAGCACACCGGCAAGCAGCGGCCCGATGCTCGCGCCGACGCCATAGGTCACCAGCAGCATGGCGGTCAGTGACACGCGGCGATCGCCTTCGACGTGGTCGTTGGAGAACGCCACCGCCAGCGGATACAGGCAGAACTGCACCAGCGAACAGAAGAAGCCGACCACGAACAGCACCTCCAGCGGCACCTGCGGCAAGATCGCCAATGGCAATGCCGCCACCGCGAGAAACCCGGCAAAGCAGCGAATCAGCAGCGCGCGGTCGTAGCGGTCGGACAACCAGCCCAACGGCCACTGCACCAGCAAACCGGCAAAGATGCAGCTACCCATGAACAGACCGACCTGCTCGGTCGTCAGCCCCTGTTGCGAGGCGTACAGCGGCGCAAGACCATAAAATGAACCGATGATCAGACCCGCACCGAGCACTGTACTCAGCGATTGCGGCACGCGTTTGATAAAGAAGCGCGGCTCCATCGGCGCCGGATGCAGCGGCGCCGGGTGGATCCGCTGGGTCAGGGTCACCGGTACCAGACACAGGGCAAAGCACAGCGCCACCAGCATCAGCAGTTCCAGGCCTAGGCCAGGGTGCATGACCAGAATCAGTTGGCCGAGCACCAGGCCCAGATACGACGCGATCATGTAACCGCTGAACACCAGCCCGCGCTGATTGGCGTCGGCCTGTTCGTTGAGCCAGCTCTCGATGACCATGTACTGACACATCATGCCCAGACCGACGATCGTCCGCAGCACTATCCACGCCGGCAGCCAATCTACCAGGCCATGGCCGAGCACCGCCGCGCCGACGATCCCGGCACACGCCGAGTACGCACGGATATGCCCGACCCGGGCGATCAGGCGATGGCCGATCTTGCCGCCCAGCACCAGACCGAAATAGTTGGCCGCCATCAGCGCACCGACCCACAGACCGTCGACATTGTCGGCGGCCAGACGCAAAGCCAGATAAGTAGAGAGAAGGCCTGAGCCGATCAACATCATCAGCGAGGCGAAATACAGCGCTCGAAAGGATTTCCAGATTTGGCGCATCGGCGTTCCGAGCGGCTCCTTGCAGTAAGTACCGGGCTATCGCAACGATAGCCCGGTGGCGGCGAAACGTCAGGCCTGGGCGGCCAGCACACGGCGCTCCCAGGGAGTGATTTCATCAAAGAAGCTGGTCAACTCCATGGTCTTCGAAGCGATGTAGCCTTCGATGAACTCCGCTCCGAACAGTTCCCTGGCCAACTGGCTACGTTTCAGACGTTCAAGCGCGGCGTGCAAGGTACATGGCAAGGCGAGGTTATCCGGCACGGCGAATTCGCCCTGAATCGCCGCGCTCGGCTCCAGCTCCTGTTCGATGCCGTGCAAACCCGCGGCCAGGCTGGCGGCGATTGCCAGATACGGATTCGCGTCGGCGCCCGGCAGACGATTTTCGACCCGACGTGCGGCCGGCGAGCTGGCGGGAATACGCAAGCCGGCTGCGCGATTGTCATGGGACCAACAGGCATTGTTCGGCGACGCGTACGGATGACACAGGCGCTGATAGGAATTCACGTTGGGCGCGAACAGTGCGGTGAAATCGGCAAGGCCGGCCTGCTGCCCACCGATGAAGTGACGGAACATCGCCGTCGGCTCGCCGTTCGAGTCGGTGAAGACATTCTTGCCGCTGCCGATTTCGACGATGCTCTGGTGAATGTGCATCGAACTGCCCGGCGTGTGCGCCAGCGGCTTGGCCATGCACACCACGCTCAGGCCATGCTTGAGCGCGAGTTCCTTGAGCAGGTGCTTGAACAGGAACGTCTGATCGGCCAGCAGCAGCGGATCGCCGTGCAGGAGGTTGATTTCGAACTGGCTGACGCCCATCTCATGCATGAAGGTGTCGCGTGGCAGGCCGAGGGCCGCCATGCATTTATACACTTCGCTGAAGAATGGCCGCAGACCATTATTGGAGCTGACGCTGAAGGCCGACTGGCCATCTTCGCGACGGCCATCGAGGCCTACCGGCGGACGGAACGGCTGGGTCGGATCGGTATTCGGTGCGAAGACAAAGAATTCCAGCTCGGTCGCCACCACCGGCGCCAGACCGTGCGCGGCATAACGGGCAATGACCGCTTTGAGCTGGCCGCGGGTCGAGAGGCTGGAGCTCTCCCCGCTCAGTTCGTCGGCGTCGCAAATCGCCATGGCGCGGGGCTCGTCGCTCCAGGGCAAACGATGAATCTGCGCCGGATCGGCGACCAGCGCCAGATCGCCGTCATCGCTGCCGTAAAACCGCGCCGGCGGATAACCGCCCATGATGCATTGCAGCAGCACACCCCGCGCCAGCTGCAAACGCCGCCCTTCGAGGAAACCCTCGGCGGTCATCACCTTGCCCCGTGGCACACCGTTCAGATCCGGGGTGACACATTCAATCTCATCAATGCCGGTCAATCGCTGCGCGAGTGAACCCTGGCCATCGGTTGTCATGACGCAATCCTTGTTATTGTGCGAGCCGCGAACGGCGACCCGGACAAAATAGGCTGCGCCTGTTCGGAATATCAAGCAGCGCTCACAAAAATCCCGGATCTTGCGTAGGAGCTGACGAGTGCAACGAGGCTGCGATCTTTTGATCTCAAAAAAACAAAGTCAAAAGATCGCAGCCTCGTTGCACTCGTCAGCTCCTACAGGTCATGTCAGGGCAAGTAGAGGCTGAACACCCCGCCACCCAACGGCCCGCCATTGCTGATTTCTGTGCGCCCTTCGACACCATTGCGCTGATGCAGCGCCGCGATGCGATTGGCGAAATACAGACCCAGGCCGGTGCTGCCGCTGCTGTGATTGATGCCCTGCACATAATCGGCCTGGCGCTCGAGCATCTGCGCCGGGTAGCCGTCGCCATCGTCGTTGATACTCAACACCAATTGCCCGGCTTCGTCGCTGACGGTGATCAACAGCGACTCGCGGGCGTAACGGATGGCATTGTTGATGCAGTTGCCGAGCACCGAGGCGATCAGCTCGCGATCGAAGAAACCCAGCGGGCTCAGCGGATCGACTTCGTAGGTGGCGATGATGCCGCGACTGGCGAACACCTCTTGGTGCGCGGCCAGTTGCGCTTCGATGAAGTCGTCGAGTTCGTGATAGGCCGGCTGCAATGGCAACTGGTTGACGCCGAGTTTGTACAGCCCGAGCAACTGCACGAGCATGCCGTTGAGGTGGGCGAACTCGAAATCGATCACGCCCTGCTCCGAGCCGTCGCGCAGCTCTTTCGGCAAACGTGCGAGCCACTGGCTGTGCGCCTGCATCAACATCGCCAGGGAGTTCTTCATGTCATGGACGGTGGAGGCAATCACCGTGGAAAAATCCAGCGCCGGATCAATTGGGTTCATTCGCCAAACGCCTTGCTTTTCAGCTTCTGATAACGCGCAAACCGCGCGTCGGTGTCGGGCATCAGGCCAACCAGTTTCAGGCAGGCCCGACATTCTTCCAGCTCCGCCGACGGCACACTGGTGTCGGTGCCGTGCAGCAGCGACTGGGCCAGGTTCAGCGCAATACTGATGTTTTTCGGTTGCAACTTGAGCGCCTTGCGGAACACCTCGCGGGCCTCGACCAGATTGCCGGTCTTGTACACGCGCACGCCCTGACGGTTGAGATCGGCCGCAGCGTTACTCGAGCTGAGGATGGTCGGATCGTCGGTGAGCTTGGCAATGTCTTTCATCACCGCCGGGTCATCGCCGTAGATTTCCGCGCAGCTCTTGAGCATCGAAGTGCCCGCCTCGGCCTGACCGAGCATCTGCAACTGCTTGGCCACCAGCAACGCCGCCTCGGGACTCATGAATTGCTCCATACCATCGAGGCGCATCAATGCTTGTTCGGTAAGTTTGTCTGCGGTTTCGGCGTCGTTGAGCAACAGGCTGGTGGCCTTCATCAGCCGCGCACGAATTTGCAGGCCGGGATCGCTCGGGTTCTCTTTAGCCACAGCGCTGAGCGTCGTGTTGATTTCCAGCCGCGTGCGCGTGTCGAGGCCGCGATCACTGCCCTTGCTGATCAGCGCGTGCGCCAGACCGAGGTTGCTTTCCGGGTCCTTGAAACGCGACTGCGCGCCCTGCGCCACGGCCTGACGATAAGCGCGCGAGGCGGTTTCAAAATCCTCGTTGGCCATCGCCAGTTTGCCCAGCAGAGCCTGACGACGCACCGCCAGCGGCGACAAACGAATCGCCTCTTCCAGCACCCGCTGCGCGCCTTTGCTGTCGCCTTCGGCCACCAGCACATCGGCCATGCCGTCATACAGCGCTGGCATCATCGGGAAGACTTTCAGGGCTTTTTCATAAACTTCTTTGGCCTGCGTTACCTGCCCGCGCTTGAACAGCAACTTGCCCAATCCGGCGAAGGCCCAAGGCAACGGGCGGTCGGCGATGATGCCGTCGTAGAGTCGCTCCAGCGCTTCGTTCTGATTCATGTCGCGCAGCGCATCGGCACGGTAGCGCAGGCACAGCGGCGAATAGCGGATGTCCTGTTTGCACAGGGCAATACAGGCATTGAGCACCTCGACCGGCTTACCGCGATCGAGGGCCTGCAGAATCGGTTTGAGCAACGTTTTGCGTTGCTCCAGACGTTCAAGGCGCTGCGCCAGCCCGGAACGGTTGAACGGCTTGGTCAGGTAGGCATCCGGCTCGTGCTCCAGGGCACTGAGCACCATCGCCTGACTGGTCTCGGCAGTGACCATGACGAACACCGCTTCGTGGCTGATGAGCTTTTCCGACATCAGGTCTTCGAGCACCTGCTGGCCGTTCTTCTTGCCGTCGCCGAGGTGGAAGTCCTGAAGAATGAAATCGTAGGACTTCTGCGAACACATCTTCAGCGCCTGCTCGCCGGTGTCGGCAGTATCGACATCCTTGACACCGAGCTCACGCAACATCGAACGCACGGAACTGCGGAAATCGGAAAAATCATCGACGATCAGAAAGCTTTTTTGGTGATACGACGACATCGAGGATTTCCAGGCAATTGAAGAAAACGAACCGAGGCGATTTCAGGCGCGCAGATGATAGCTGGAGGCCATGCACCATCAAGCGATTTCGCGCGAGTGTGAACTCACCGTTCGGGTTATCGGCCAAAAGTGCCGGGGCCTGAGGGTGGTGCTTCAAGATTCTTCATTGGAGTATTACGAAAGCGCTGCTGGCTCAATTGAATCCTGTCTGCCCTCCCAGGAATGACACCTCGAACTTACCGGTCTGAATACCGATAAGAAGAAAATACACATCCGGCAAATCATCTCGACTGCGCGGCGCCTGACGCCCAAACCAAAAAGCCCCGTCGCACGGGTAAATGCGATGGGGCTTTTCGATGTTTGTAAGGTGGTGTCCCAGGCGGGGTTCGAACCTGCAACCTTCCCCTTAGGAGGGGGATGCTCTATCCAATTGAGCTACTGAGACACTGAGTGAAGCGCGCTGTATGCGGCGCGACAGACGGCGTGCATGTTAACGGCCAGCCCCTGTTTTGTCATGTCGTCCGTAGGGCTTTTTAAGTGTAGGCAAGCGCCGTGCAAGATTGCGGGAACTTTTACCGGGCAATTTGCACTACGCGAAAATGCGCTCATTGCAGATTGCAATCAGCGCATTCCTAAAAACCTTACCAATCCCTTGTTTTTAAAGGACTTATCAGCCGTTACACTGTTGGCACGGCGACTGCTATGCCTGTTCTATCAAAAAGAACAATTTGGAGCGTCGTGCCATGAACAGCACCCTCTTGCTTGCAAACGCAGCGGCTTTGGCTTTCTTGCTCGGATCGCATTTTTTCCCCAAGGCTGAGGTTGAGCGGCCAGTGGCGCAACGCATGCCGCATTACCTGCAGGTGCAGAAAGCGCCGCAGTGGGCAGTGTTGAGTGATCGCAGCGACGCTTCTACGCACATGGTCAGCGAACCTGAGCAAGCCTCGGCGCCAACCACCGAACGTCTGGTTTTTTGAAATATCTTCAGGAGTACAACATGTCCAAATCGGCGACAGGATTTCTGATCCTCGCTTTACTGAGTGGCGTTACCCATCTGGCGCTGTTCGAGGAGACGGAAGTCACCTTGCCTCTGGTTGGCTGTGGCGTGTTTGCGGTGCTTTTCGTGCTGGCTCTGATCGCCGGGCGCAAGATCAAATTCGATCCGGTTCTGCGTTGAGCCGAATCAATTCCAGTAGCGCGGAAACAGCGTCAGCAAGGTCACCAGAATTGTCGATGTGATAAACGGGGCTGTCGCTGGATCTGCGGTCTTTGAACAGCGCATTGCGCGCCAGCCTGGCATCGATCTGCTCAGGGGTTTCCCGACCCCGCCTGAGCAGTCGCTGGCGCAGAACCTCGTCGTTGACCGTCAGCAGGATCGGCACGAGGGCCGGGTACAGCTCCATCGCTTGGCGCAGGTTTGCTCTTGAACCATTGACCAAGACATGGCGCCCACCTCGCAACCATTGATCCATTTCAATGGGAATGCCGTAAGACAGGCCATTTGCTTGCCAGGCCAGAGAAAACGCTCCGGCCTGCTTTTGCCGATCGAACTCTTGCGGCGTCACGCCAATCGCATCCTCGCCGACGGACTCCGCTGATCGGGTGATTACCCGACGCATGATTTCGCAGTTCAACTCACGCAATGGCTCACGCGATGCGTCGATCAGGCTGTCCTTGCCCGAACCGGACGGTCCCATCAGGTAAAAAAGCTTGCCATCCATCCTGTAAACGCCCTCCGACGGGACCTGCCTCTAGTAAATCGGCAAATTGCCACTATCCTGTACACATAGGGATAAGAATAGCGAGCCGCATAGCATGCACGTTCCGAGGTCTTCGGACATCTACAGATGCGCATGTCGAAGCATGCAGCGATACGGATGGATGGAAAGTTTTCCAACCAGTCCGCATTTCTGACAACTGGTGCTGGCATTACGCCTTTACCCGGCTCAATATTTGTCACAGAATTGGCGCCAATGATCTGGCAATTTTGAGGCATGATGCCGGCCTCTTAACAATTCAGGTTGAACCAATTGGTCCGGATGCTTGTCCTACCACACATCCTGCGGCCAATCCCGAGAACCGCTCCCCTGAACTAACCGGTTAAATATATGCGCCCATTGAAACAGGCAATTTATTCCAGCCGTACGGCTGACAAGTTTGTCGTACGTCTGCCAGACGGAATGCGTGAACGCATTGCCGAGGTGGCTCGCAATCATCATCGCAGCATGAACTCCGAGATCATTGCGCGCCTTGAGCAGAGTCTTATTCAGGAAGGCGCACTGGGCGAAGAGCTGAGCATGCGCCTGGACAGCCCGGAGCTGTCGCTGCACGAGCGCGAGCTGTTGCAACGCTTCCGTCAGTTGTCGCATCGTCAGCAAAACGCCTTGGTGTCGCTGATCGCCCACGACGCTGAAATGGCCGCAGACGCGTCCTGAGTCATACCGAACACATTAAAGCCAGCATGATTGCTGGCTTTTTTTTGCCTCGGTTTTGAGTTTTCGCAGCCATGAAAAAGCCCGTCAATTTGACGGGCTTTGTATTTGTTATCAGATGATCAGAGCAGGAAGATCGTCGCCAGACCGAGGAAGATGAAAAAGCCGCCACTGTCCGTCATTGCGGTGATCATCACACTGGCGCCCATCGCCGGATCCCGGCCCATCTTCGCCAGCGTCATCGGGATCAACACCCCCATCAACGCGGCCAGCAACAGGTTGAGCGTCATTGCCGCCGTCATCACCACGCCGAGCGACCAACTGCCGTAGAGCATGTACGCGACCACACCGATCACCCCGCCCCAGACCAGACCGTTGATCAAACCGACCGCCAGCTCTTTGCGCATCAAGCGCGAGGTGTTGCCGGTGCTGACCTGATCCAGCGCCATGGCGCGCACGATCATGGTGATGGTCTGGTTGCCGGAGTTGCCGCCGATACCGGCGACGATCGGCATCAGCGCCGCCAGCGCTACCAGTTTTTCGATCGAGCCTTCGAACAGGCCGATCACCCGCGATGCCACGAACGCAGTGATCAGGTTCACCGCCAGCCAGGCCCAACGGTTGCGCAGGGATTTCCACACCGACGCGAAAATGTCTTCCTCTTCACGCAGACCGGCCATATTGAGGACTTCGCTTTCGCTTTCCTCACGGATCAGGTCGACCATTTCATCGATGGTCAGACGGCCGATCAGCTTGCCGTTCTTGTCAACCACCGGGGCCGAGATCAAGTCGTAACGCTCGAATGCCTGAGCGGCGTCGTAGGCATCTTCGTCCGGGTGGAAACTCACCGGATCGCTGGCCATCACTTCGGCGACCTGCTTCTCCGGATCGTTGACCAGCAGACGCTTGATCGGCAGCACGCCTTTGAGCACGCCGTCGTAATCGACTACGAACAATTTGTCGGTGTGACCAGGTAGCTCTTTGAGGCGACGCAGGTAACGCAGAACCACTTCGAGGCTGACGTCCTCACGGATCGTCACCATCTCGAAGTCCATCAGCGCACCGACCTGATCCTCGTCATAAGACAGGGCCGAGCGCACGCGTTCGCGCTGCTGGTTATCCAGACTTTCCATCAGCTCATGGACAACGTCTCGCGGCAGCTCGGAAGCCAGGTCAGCGAGTTCGTCGGCGTCCATGTCCTTGGCCGCGGCCAGGAGCTCGTGATCGTCCATGTCGGCGATCAGCGTTTCACGGACGGAATCGGATACTTCGAGAAGAATGTCGCCGTCGCGATCGGCCTTGACCAATTGCCAGAGGGTCAGACGATCGTCCAGCGGCAAGGCTTCGAGAATGTAGGCGACGTCGGCGGAGTGCAGATCATCGAGCTTGCGTTGCAGCTCGACAAGGTTTTGCCGGTGAACCAGGTTCTCCACGCGGTCGTGATGCGGACCTTCCTGACGATGAGTCAGGTCTTCAACGACACGCTGGCGCTGCAGCAACTCGACGACCTGAGCCAGGCGGTCCTGCAGGCTTTCCTGAGTTTTCTTTACTTCGATTTCGGACATAGGCGAACTCCACTCCCAGCAGCGGGGCACGCCGGAAGGATCAATCAGTCAATTCTTGATTGGTGAAACGGTTTACTGAACAACTACTGGGTAAGTCCATGGAGGATTTCCATAAGCCCCGGCGGGGCTGACGGGCGCAATGATACACGCCTGACGGTTTAAAACGTTGAAAAAATCACGGCTGAAACAAGCGCTTGCGAAACAAACCTGAGCGCCTTCCTGACCCGTGCAAATGCGACGACTCATCTTGAAAAGAAAACACACCGGCAATGGAAAAAGCAGCGACTACCCTTGAGCGTAGATCGTCATGGAGGACATCGAATGCCAGCAAAACCCGAGCTTTTTCTACTGACCGCTCTGCTCCACGTCACGCCTTCCAAGGCCACCACACTTCATCGTTGCCAGGGCGCTGACGGCAGCGTCACCTTTACATCGATGAGCTGCGCAGCCGGCGAACAGCTGTCGCTTCAGGAGGTTCATCCCTATTCTCCCGGCTGGGTCGCAATCATGCCGGAGTTCGATCACGAAGCTGTGACCGGCATGAAAGACAGCGGACGCGAACCGGGCATCATCGGCGGCACTGAACATAAATGTGGAAACCTGATTGATAACAGGCAGCGACGCGAAGCGATCATCAACCGGCGAGTCATTGCCGGCATGAGCCAGCGGGATGTCGAAAGCGCGCTGGGCAAGCCGGACAAGATCAATACGCGTACGTCGACCACAAGCTATCGTTACGACCTCAAGCGAGGGCGCAGTGCTCAAATTGATTTTGATGAAAGAGGCTGTGTGAAGGGAAAAGCCAAATCCCGGACAGCAAAAAGCCCGCGTTAAACGCGGGCTTCTTGGTATATGGTGCACTCGACAGGATTCGAACCTGTGACCGCTCGGTTCGTAGCCGAGTACTCTATCCAGCTGAGCTACGAGTGCATTTTGTGTTTTTAGACCAGACCACAACTGGCTGAAACCGAGTTACTCACCTTACAGCAAATAACTCTTAAATGGTGCACTCGACAGGATTCGAACCTGTGACCGCTCGGTTCGTAGCCGAGTACTCTATCCAGCTGAGCTACGAGTGCATTTGTTGCCGCGCATTATAGGCCGTCTAATCTCTATGTCAAACACTTTTTCTAGTAATTTCAACAACTTACAGAAGAAGCCAGATTACGACGTACTAAGCAAATAATGGCGGAGAACGGGGGATTCGAACCCCCGACACCCTTTTGAGGTGTACTCCCTTAGCAGGGGAGCGCCTTCGGCCACTCGGCCAGCTCTCCGCAACACGGGGCGTATATTAACCAGCTTCTTCCCCGTTTGCAAACATAAAAATCGATAGAAATTAATGGCTTGGTTCTTCGTCCTTCTCTTTCTTTATACGCAGGTAAATTTCCTCACGGTGCACCGCAACCTCTTTCGGAGCGTTGACGCCGATACGCACCTGGTTTCCTTTGACGCCGAGCACGGTCACGGTGATTTCGCCGTCACCGATAATCAGGCTTTCCGCGCACCGACGAGTCAGAATCAGCATACCTTTCTCCTTACGCCATTCATTTCAGGGACAACAGTCTGCAAAAAAAAGGCACCCGACCTACAACCGCAGCGATCGTAGCCCTACATGCCTGAGTATTGACCAGCGCGAGCAAAAGAACAGTTCAGGGCCCGCGCCATTCAAAAATAAAGGGCGCGGTCAGACCGCGCCCTTCACAGAATCGGATTACTCGCCCTGACGGGCCGGAGCATCCAGTTCGAAAGCCGTGTGCAGCGCGCGCACGGCCAGTTCCAGGTACTTCTCTTCGATCACTACGGAAACCTTGATTTCCGACGTCGAGATCATCTGGATGTTGATGCTTTCTTTCGCCAGGGATTCGAACATGCGGCTGGCCACGCCTGCGTGGGAACGCATGCCGACGCCGACGATCGAAACCTTGGCGATTTTGGTGTCGCCAACCACTTCACGGGCACCGATCTCACGAGCGGTGTTTTCCAGCACGGTCTGTGCGGCCTGGTAGTCGTTGCGGTGCACGGTGAAGGTGAAGTCGGTGGTGTTATCGTGCGCGACGTTCTGCACGATCATGTCGACTTCGATGTTCGCGGCACTGATCGGGCCGAGAATCTTGAACGCCACGCCCGGGGTGTCTGGCACGCCACGGATGGTCAGCTTGGCTTCATCGCGATTGAAAGCGATGCCGGAAATGATCGGCTGTTCCATGGTTTCCTCTTCATCAATAGTAATGAGGGTGCCCGGACCCTCCTTGAAGCTGTGCAGTACGCGCAGCGGTACGTTGTACTTGCCGGCGAATTCCACCGCACGGATCTGCAGCACCTTGGAACCGAGGCTGGCCATTTCCAGCATCTCTTCAAAGGTGATCTTGTCCAGACGCTGAGCGACCGGCACCACCCGCGGGTCGGTGGTGTAGACACCGTCGACGTCGGTGTAGATCTGGCATTCATCCGCCTTCAAGGCTGCCGCCAGCGCCACGCCAGTGGTATCGGAACCGCCACGCCCGAGAGTGGTGATGTTGCCGTGCTCGTCGACGCCCTGGAAACCGGCGACAACCACCACGCGACCGGCCTTCAGATCACCGCGAATCTTCTGGTCATCAATCTGCAAGATACGCGCTTTATTGTGCGCACTGTCGGTCAGGATCCGCACCTGATTACCGGTGTACGACACCGCCGGCACACCGCGCTTGATCAGCGCCATGGCCAACAGGGCAATCGTCACCTGCTCACCGGTGGAAACGATCACGTCCAGCTCGCGCGGAACCGGTTGCGCCTCGCCACTGATTTGCTTGGCCAGATCGATCAGACGGTTGGTTTCGCCGCTCATTGCAGACAGCACAACCACCAGGTCATCGCCGGCATCGCGGAATTTCTTAACCTTGTCGGCGACCTGCTCGATTCTCTCGACAGTGCCGACCGAGGTGCCTCCAAATTTCTGTACGATCAAAGCCATTTCAAAGCCGCCTCTGCCCATGAAGGGCGCCCAATAATCTTTCCAACAGTCGCCGGGGCCGCCACTGGACTGCAGGCCCGGCGAGCCGTCTTATAAAGCCTGCTCGACGAATGGAACGGTCAGCGCCAGTGCGCCATCCAGCGCTGCGGCATCGACACCACCGCCCTGCGCCATGTCCGGACGACCACCGCCCTTCCCGCCCACTGCCGCAGCGGCCTGTTTCATCAAATCACCGGCTTTGAGTTGGCCAGTCAGGTCCTTGGTTACGCCTGCAACCAGTACGACCTTTTCCTCATGGACACCGCCGAGCAGGATCACTGCGCGGCCGAGTTTGTTTTTCAGCTGATCGACCAGCGCCAGCAGCGCCTTGCCATCCTGGCCGTCCAGACGGGCGGCCAGCACCTTCACATCCTTGACGTCCACCGCCGAGGCCGACAGATCGTCGCCCGCAGCGCTGGCTGCCTTGGCCTGCAACTGCTCGAGTTGTTTCTCCAGCAAACGGTTGCGCTCAAGTACCGCCGAGAGCTTGTCGATCAGGTTGTCGCGGCTGCCCTTGATGAGGCTGGCCGCTTCCTTGAGTTGTTCTTCCGCCGCGTTCAAGTAGGCCAGTGCTGCAGCACCGGTAACTGCCTCGATACGACGCACGCCCGATGCCACACCGCCTTCGCTGATGATTTTCAGCAGGCCGATGTCGCCGGTACGGTTGGCGTGGATACCACCGCACAGTTCGACGGAGAAGTCGCCCATGCTCAGCACGCGCACGCTGTCGCCGTACTTCTCGCCGAACAGCGCCATGGCGCCTTTGTTCTTCGCGGTTTCGATATCGGTTTCTTCGGTTTCAACCGCGGAGTTCTTGCGAATCTCGGCGTTGACGATGTCTTCCAGCTGCTTGATCTGCTCTGGCTTGATCGCTTCAAAGTGACTGAAGTCGAAACGCAGGCGCTGACTGTCGACCAACGAGCCTTTCTGCTGCACGTGCTCGCCCAGCACCTGACGCAGGGCGGCGTGCAGCAAGTGGGTGGCCGAGTGGTTCAGCGCGGTGGCGTGACGCACTTCGGCATCGACGTGGGTTTGCACCGGCGCGCCAATGGTCAGGCTGCCCGAGGCCAGCACGCCGTGGTGGAGGAACGCGCCGCCGGTCTTGGTGGTATCACGAACGTCAAAACGGCTGTCGCCGGCCTGAATGAAACCGCAGTCGCCGATCTGGCCACCGGACTCGGCGTAGAACGGCGTCTGGTTGAGCACGATCACCCCCTCCTGACCTTCGCTCAGCACGTCGACCGACTGACCATCCTTATAGATGGCGACGATTTTTGCCGAACCACTGGTGGCGGCGTAACCGGTGAATTCGGTGGCTACATCAACCTTGACCAGGGTGTTGTAGTCCAGACCGAACGAGCTGGCCGAACGTGCACGAACGCGCTGGGCTTCCATCTCGCGCTCGAAGCCGACTTCGTCGACGGTCAGGCCGCGTTCGCGAGCGATGTCGGCGGTCAGGTCCATCGGGAAGCCGTAGGTGTCGTAGAGCTTGAACACCACGTCGCCCGGCACCACGGTGCCTTTGAGCTCGGCCAGATCCTGCTCGAGGATTTTCAGGCCGTGCTCCAGGGTCTTGGAGAACTGCTCTTCTTCAGCCTTGAGCACGCGCTCGATGTTGCTTTGCTGCTTCTTCAGTTCCGGGAAGGCTTCGCCCATCTCGGCGACCAGCGCCGCAACGATCTTGTAGAAGAAGCTGCCGCTGGCGCCGAGCTTGTTGCCGTGACGGCAGGCGCGACGGATGATCCGGCGCAGCACGTAACCGCGACCTTCGTTGGACGGCAGCACGCCGTCGGCGATCAGGAAGCCGCAGGAACGAATGTGGTCGGATACGACCTTGAGCGACGACTGATCGCCGTTTTCGCAGCCGATCGCTTGCGCCGAAGCCTTCAGCAGGTTCTTGAACAGGTCGATGTCATAGTTGGAATTGACGTGCTGCATCACCGCACTGATCCGCTCCAGGCCCATGCCGGTGTCCACCGACGGCGCTGGCAACGGATGCAACACGCCATCGGCGGTGCGGTTGAACTGCATGAACACGTTGTTCCAGATCTCGATGTAGCGGTCGCCATCTTCTTCCGGCGAGCCCGGCGGGCCGCCCCAGATGTGCTCGCCGTGATCGTAGAAGATCTCGGTGCACGGGCCGCACGGGCCGGTATCGCCCATGGTCCAGAAGTTGTCGGAGGCGTAAGGCGCGCCCTTGTTGTCGCCGATGCGGATCATGCGCTCGGCCGGTACACCGATTTTCTGTGTCCAGATGTCATACGCTTCGTCGTCGGTGGCGTAGACGGTGACCCAGAGCTTTTCCTTCGGCAGCTTGAGCACGCCGGTGAGGAAGGTCCAGGCAAAGGTAATCGCGTCGTGCTTGAAGTAGTCGCCGAAGCTGAAGTTGCCGAGCATTTCGAAGAACGTGTGGTGACGCGCGGTGTAACCGACGTTTTCCAGGTCACTGTTCTTGCCGCCGGCGCGCACGCATTTCTGGCTGCTGGTGGCACGGGTGTACGCACGTTTTTCCTGGCCCAGGAAGCAGTCCTTGAACTGGTTCATCCCCGCGTTGGTGAACAGCAGGGTTGGGTCGTTGCCCGGAATCAAAGAGCTGGAGGCTACACGGGTGTGGCCTTGCTCTTCGAAGAAGCGAAGGAAGGCTTCACGGATTTCTGCGCTTTTCATTAGGTTCTTCCACGGAGGCTGCGGCCAAAGGCCTGTTCGAAACGTCGTGAGACGAAGCGACGGCAAAGGGCCGCATTATATCGGCCCTGCGCGCGGGGTACAGCGTGTTTATACGATAGAAACGGTCAATTGGACGGCTAACGCTGTCACTTGCGCGAAAACTCGACGAATGTCGCGATCACTTGCTCGATTTGCGCGCGGCTGACGTCCATGTGCGTGACCATGCGCAACCGTGCGGCGGCGCTGAGCTTGATCCCGCGTTCGCCGGCAAAGGCCTTGAGCGCTTGGGCCTTGTCGCCCATTTGCACATAAACCATGTTGGTTTGCACGGGTTCGACGACGAAACCGGCCTCACGCAGACCATCGGCGAGCACTTGCCCGTTGGCGTGATCGTCGGCCAGCCGTTCAACATGGTGATCCAGCGCATACAACCCAGCCGCCGCCAGCAAACCGGCCTGACGCATCCCGCCGCCGACCATTTTGCGCAAACGCCGCGCCTTGCCGATCAACAGTTCGGAGCCGCACAGCACCGAGCCGACCGGCGCGCCGAGGCCCTTGGACAGACACACCGACACCGAATCGAAATGCTGGGTGATCTCGCGGGCATCGACGCCGAGCCTGACCGCTGCGTTGTACAGCCGCGCACCGTCGAGGTGCAATTGCAGGCCGTGATCCTGCGTAAAGCGTCGGGCGCGCGCCAGATATTCCAGCGGCAGCACCTTGCCCTGCATGGTGTTTTCCAGCGCCAGCAGGCGGGTGCGGGCGAAATGGAAGTCGTCAGGTTTGATCACCGCCGCGACCTGATCCAGATCCAGCGACCCGTCGGCCTGCACTTCCAGCGGCTGCGGCTGGATCGAGCCGAGCACCGCCGCCCCGCCACCCTCGTACTTATAGGTGTGTGCCTGCTGACCGACGATGTACTCGTCGCCGCGCTCACAATGGGCCATCAAGCCGAGCAGATTACTCATGGTGCCGGTGGGCACGAACAACGCAGCGGCAAAGCCCAGGCGTTTGGCCAGTTCGGCTTCGAGGCGATTGACCGTCGGATCTTCGCCGTACACATCGTCTCCGGTGTCCGCTGCGGTCATCGCTTCGAGCATGGCGGGAGTCGGTTGGGTAACGGTGTCGCTGCGAAGATCGATAACGCTCATGAACCTGGCCTCTGGTCAGCAGGGAGAATCCCTTTGTGAAGTGGGATTACTGCGGTCAACGCGCGGATTAATCAAGCCTTGAACAAGGAAAAATCATCATCCTCAGAAAGAAGCACAATCCATGTGGGGGTCTGTGCAGGACCGGAAAATATGTGTTACAAACTTGCCGCCGCCCGCCTATGGGCGGCGAAAACGTTCTCAGGGCGGGGTGCAATTCCCCACCGGCGGTAATTGCGCGCAATGCGCATAGCCCGCGAGCGCTTGGCGCTGCACACGACTTGATCGGGTGCGTCGGCAAGGTCAGCAGACCCGGTGTGATTCCGGGGCCGACGGTCATAGTCCGGATGAAGAGAGAACGGGATTGACGCCAAAGGGCCGTCCGCGAGCATTCGTGCCTGCGCTCGCACCCTCGCATCCCTTTCGATTCATAACGCCCTGTTTTTCACACAAACAGGAGTCAGAACATGCAACCCACCGCTATCGACAGCAAAAGCAAACACCCACAGGGCGAGCGCGTCGCGTTCATCCAGGCCTGCTGGCACAAGGAAATCGTCGACCAGAGCCGCAAAGGCTTCGTCGCCGAAATGCTGGTGCAGGGTTATCAGGAATCGGACATCGATTTCTTCGAAGTCGGCGGCGCTTTCGAAATGCCGCTGCACGCCAAGCTGCTGGCCAAGTCCGGCCGTTACGCCGGCATCGTCGCCGCCGCCCTGGTGGTGGACGGCGGCATCTACCGCCACGAGTTCGTTGCGCAATCGGTGGTCAGTGGCCTGATGCAGGTGCAGCTGGAAACCGAAGTGCCGGTGTTCTCGGTGTCGCTGACCCCGCATCACTTTCATTCGGGCGAAGAGCACCAGAAATTCTTTTTCGAACACTTTGTGCACAAGGGCCAGGAAGCGGCACGGACTTGCGCCGATACGCTGCAGAAGATTCGCGCACTGCGCCGTACGGAGCCGCGGGCGGTAGCGGTCTGATTCCACCCGGCTGGGTGGGGACTCAAGCCCCACCCGAATTTAAATGTGGGAGCGAGCCTGCTCGCGAATGCGGTGTGTCAGCCACCATCATTTTTGGCTGGCAGTCAGCATTCGCGAGCAGGCTCGCTCCCACAGGAATTTGCTCCAGCCGCCAGATTGCGTCAGGCGAGGTTTTCGTCGGTGGTCGGGACGATCAGGATGCCGGCGCGCAGGCCGTTCTTGACCTTGGGATTGGGGAAGATGATCCGCGCGCCCTGCTCTTCGATCACCCAACGGGTATTGGCCAGGTCTTCGGCCAGCAAATAACCCGGCTCCAGCTCGGAAAAATTCTCGATGTCCGCCGGCAGGTTCAGGCGGAACGCGTCGCTGTGCTTGATGATTTCCCGCGCCACGCTGAACAGTTGCAAGCCGTCCAGCCCTGCTTCTGTCTCCGGCTCATTGCCTTCGATGATCTGCTTCAGGCGGGTTTCCAGCAGTGAGACATTGACGCCGTCGTTCTGCCCGAACGGCCGCGCCTTGCCCAGTTCCAGGGTGAAAGCCTCGGCGTCGAGCTTGTCGTAGGTATACGAACTGAAGACGATCGACGGCTTGTTCTGCAACAGCACCGCTTCCATGCCGGCGGCGCGCAGGCGCGCCAGCTCACGACGGGAATGCTGACGCCCTTCCTTCCATGGGTACAAGGCGAACTGCTCGATCTTCGAACCACGAATCGCCGTGTGCAGGTCGTAATGCAGGCGCTGGCGCTCGGGCTTGCTGAAGAAACTCGCCGCCAGCCGCTCCAGCTCACAGGCGCGCAACGCTTCCGAGCCGCTGCTTTGCTCATGACGACCGTTGAACAGCCGATTGACGTCCTGCTCGACGAAACGCTCACCCTTGCGGATCGCTTCCGGATTGCCGAACAGGAACAGAATGCGTGCACGCGGCTTCAGGTCGCCGCGTGCGATGTCGTGCAGCAACCGATCGAGCAACTCGATCGGTGCGGTTTCATTGCCGTGGATACCTGCCGACAGCAGCAGGTCCAGGCCATTGTCGCGCGCTTCCGGGGGCCGGACTTCCAGCGCCCCTTCGCTCAACCAGCGCATGCGCACGCCTTCGACAGTCAGTTGAGTCTTCTCCGCCGGTTCGCGGCCGGCGAGGGTCAGTTCAAGCAGTTTGCCGAGGGCGAGCATAGAGCGGTTTCCTTAGTGGTCGTGGTTGCAATCCGGGCCGTGTACGTGATCCTCGTCAGCGCCGAGGTCAGCCGGTTCCATTTCCAGTTGCAGACTTACCAGATTAGTCGCCAATGGGCGCAGCAGCAGGTTGGCGTACTCTTCGTCACCTTCCTCCACGTCCACGCCGATCAGCAACTGGCCGCGGCCGTCCTGCTGGATCCACAGCTCTTTGCCTTGCCACATGACCGCGACGCGGGTGCACGAGGTTTGCAGTTGCGTGCCGTCGGTGTCTTCAAGGATCAGCTGCAGGGAATCGCTCATGTTTTTACTCTCTTGGGGTGACACGCCGCGCGCCGGGTTCAGGCCGCGCGCTGGCGATCAATTGATCTGGAAAGGATAAACCGCGCCCAGTTTAAGGATTTGCGTCAGTTCATCCAGTGCCGTCCGGCATTCAAGCAGCAACTGCGGGTCCGCCAGGTCGGTTTCGCTCAGGCGGTCGCGGTAGTGCTTTTCAACCCATGCGGTCAACGAACCGTACAACGGGGCCGTCATGATAACCCCTGGGTTGACCGCCGCCAGTTCGGTTTCATTCAGCGCCACGCGCAGACGCAGGCATGCCGGGCCACCGCCGTTCTGCATGCTTTGCTTGAGATCGAAGACTTTCACTTCGCGGATCATTCCACCCGAGCTGGTCAGGCTCTGCAGATAAGCCCAGACGCGTTCGTTGGCCTGGCATTCCTGCGGCACGATCAGCAGCATCGAACCGTCGGGACGCGACAGCAACTGGCTGTTGAACAGGTAGGAACGCACCGCGTCATCGACGCTGACCGCCGAACGCGGCACGCAAACGGACTGGAAGTTGCCGCCGACCTTGGCCAGTTTGCCTTGCAGTTCGGCGAGCATCTTGTCGGTCTCGAGGAACGCGTCCTCGTGATAGAACAGAACCTCGCCGTTGCCCACAGCGATCACGTCGTTGTGGAACACGCCCTGATCGATGACGTTGGGGTTCTGTTGCGCGTAGACCACGCCTTCGTCACGCAGACCGTGCAGGCGGGCAACGGCTTGCGAGGCTTCGAGGGTCTGGCGCGCGGGGTATTTCTGCGGCGCCGGGAAACGGTTGTCGAACGCGCTGCGGCCGAACACGAAAAACTCGACGCCGGCTTCACCGTACTCACGGCAGAAGCGCGTGTGGTTGGCCGCACCTTCATCGCCAAACTGTGCCACCGCTGGCAGCGCAGCGTGATGGGCGAAGTGCTGCTGATTGGCGAACATCGCGCCGAGCACGCGACTGGTGGTCGGGTGTTCGATGCTGCGGTGGTATTTGCAATTGAGGTTGGCGGCGGTGAAATGCACGCGGCCGTCGCCGGTGTCGGCGCTCGGGCTGACCGTGGCGGCGTTGGCCACCCACATGCTCGACGCCGAGCAGCTGGCGACCAGCAGCGGCATCGCTTCTTTGGCGGCGCGCTCGATCACCTGCGCATCGGTGCCGCTGAAGCCCAGACGGCGCAGCGCGGCCACGTCGGGACGTTCCTGCGGAGCCAGCACGCCTTGCTGGAAGCCCATGTCCATCAGCGCTTTCATCTTCGCCAGACCTTGCAGCGCCGCTTCCTTCGGATTCGAGGATTGCTGACTGTTGCTCTGCGAGGCGACGTTGCCGTAGGACAGACCACCGTAGTTATGGGTCGGCCCCACTAGACCGTCAAAATTGACTTCATAGGATTTCATCAGCGAGGCTCCACGAGAATCTGTTGTTATAGGCTTCAGGTAACAATTCAGTCAGACCGCGTCGCGGCTATCGCGAGCAGGCTCACTCCTACAGGTTTAGCGGTGGACACATATGCTGTGTACAACACAAATCCTGTAGGAGTGAGCCTGCTCGCGATGGCCGCTACGCCATTTTCACGCCAGGCGTCAGGGCCGATGGCAACACCAGGCTCGGGGTTTCCAGCGATGCCACCGGGTACGCGCAGTAATCCGCTGCGTAATAGGCGCTGGCGCGGTGGTTGCCCGAGGCACCGACGCCGCCGAATGGCGCGCTGCTGGCGGCGCCGGTCAGCTGTTTGTTCCAGTTGACGATGCCGGCGCGGCTTTCCAGCCAGAACTGCTGGTAACGCGCTTCGGAATCCGAGAGCAAACCGGCGGCCAGCCCATAAGCGGTGTTGTTGGCTTCAGTGATCGCCGCAGCGAAATCGGCGTAGCGGATCACTTGCAGCAACGGCCCGAACAGTTCTTCGTCCGGACGCTCAGCGACTGCCGTTACATCGACGATGCCCGGGGTCAGCAAGGCCGACTGCGCCTGCGGCTGAGTCATTTCCAGCAGCGCCACCGCGCCGTTGGCCAGCAGTTGTTCCTGCGCATCCATCAGCGCTTTCGCCGCGCCGAGGGAAATCACCGAACCCATGAACGGCGCCGGTTGCTGATCGAACGCACCGACTTCGATGGTCGCGCTGACTTCCACCAGACGCTTGAGCAGGCTGTCGCCCCACGCGCCTTCTGGCACCAGCAGACGCCGGGCGCAGGTGCAGCGCTGGCCGGCGGAAATGAATGCCGACTGAATGATGGTGTACACCGCCGCATCCAGATCGGCGACCTGATCGACCACCAGCGGGTTGTTGCCGCCCATTTCCAACGCAAGAATCTTGTCCGGGCGACCGGCAAATTGCTGATGCAGATGATTGCCGGTGCGGCTGGAACCGGTGAAGAACAGACCGTCGATGCCCGGGTTCGCCGCCAGAGCGATACCGGTTTCCCGCGCGCCTTGCAGCAGGTTCAGCACGCCTGCCGGCAGGCCGGCTTCGATCCAGCACTTGACCGTCAGCTCGGCGACTTTCGGTGTCAGTTCGCTAGGCTTGAACAGCACGCTGTTACCGGCCAGCAGCGCTGGCACGATATGACCGTTGGGCAAGTGGCCGGGGAAGTTGTAAGGACCGAACACCGCGACCACGCCGTGGGGCTTGTGGCGCAATACGGCGGTAGCGTCACCCAGGGGGCCGCTCTTCTCGCCGGTACGTTCGCGGTAGCTCTGCACCGAGATGGCGATCTTGTTGACCATGCTCGTCACTTCAGTCGCGGACTCCCACAGCGGCTTGCCGGTTTCTTCACCGATGGTGCGAGCCAGTTCGTCAGCGTGGTTTTTCAGCGACGCGGCGAAAGCCTCGAGCACGCTGATGCGCTCTTCGAGCGTGCGACGTGCCCATTGAGGAAAGGCCTGACGGGCAGCCTGCACTGCCGACTCGACCTGCGCGGCCGTCGCGCCCTCGCCCGCCCACAGCACTTGCTGGGTCACCGGGTTCAGCGACTGAAAGGCTTCGCCCTGACCGGCCAGCCACTCACCTGCGATGTATAGCGAATTCATTATTTCGACTCCCGTGCAGCGGACAGCGCCACGGCGCGAACCTGATCGCCGGCGCTGAGTTGAAGACGTTTTGCGGTCTGCGGATCGACCACCAGGGTGCCCGCTGCCAGACGCGCTGGCGCGGCAGTGATGCGGCAATCCTCGCGCTTGCGGTTGTGGATGATGAAGGGTGTGGCGTCATCACCCGGCGTGCCCACGGCCAACACCAGCGCTTCGCTGTCACGCACTGCGCGGATCTTGCTGGTTTCGCATTCGATGGCCGGGCCGGCGTCGAAGATGTCGACGTAACCCTGGTAGCTGAAGCCTTCGCTCTTGAGCATGGCCAGCGCCGGCTCGGTGTCCGGGTGCACCTGGCCGATGACATTGCGCGCGTCCGGCGAGAGGAAGCAGGTGTAGAGCGGGAATTTCGGCATCAGTTCGGCGATGAACGCCTTGTTGCCGACGCCGGTCAGGTAATCCGCCTGGCTGAATTCCATCTTGAAGAAATGCCGGCCAAGGCTCTCCCAGAACGGCGAACGCCCGGCGTCGTCGGACACGCCGCGCATTTCGGCGATGATCTTGTTGCCGAACAGCTCCGGGAACTCGGCGATGAACAGCATGCGTGCCTTGGACAGCATGCGGCCGTTCAGTCCGTTGCGGTAATCGGCGTGCAGGAACAGCGAGCACAGCTCGGAATTGCCGGTCAGGTCGTTGGCCAGAAACAGCGTCGGAATTTCGCGATAGATGTTCAGCTCTTGCGACGCGCTGACGGTCAGACCGACGCGGAAGTTGTACCAGGGCTCACGCAGGCCGACCGCTCCGGCGATGGCGGAAATACCCACCACGCGGCCGTCGTCGTCTTCGAGTACGAACAGGTAGTCCGCATCGCCACGCCCGGCTTCGCCGCGAAAGGTCTTCTCGGCCCAGCCGACCCGGTGGGTCAGGCGCTCTTCGTTGGCCGGCAAAGTGGTCAGGCCGGTGCCGGTGCTGCGGGCCAGGTCGATCAGCGCGGATAAATCGCTGCTGCGTACGGGACGAACAATCATGCTATCTCCTCAAACGGGCCGCTCGCGCCACCCGTGAAACTCGCTAAGGCGTTAAACCGCCACCAGGCGCACGCTGGCACCTTCACCGACGCCCAGGGCTTCGGCCGCTTCCATATCCAGCGTCACCGGTTTGCCCGGCGCATAATCCAGCTCTAGCAATACCGCGCGGTAATCCTGCAACTGCGCATTGGCCACCAGGTACTGACGCCCGGCGCCTTTGACCGGCTCGCCGATCTTCACCGGCACCACGCGGCTCTGCGCGATCGAACGGATCCCGGAAACCCGCGCATGCAGGGTCGGGCCGCCGTCGAAGATGTCGATGTAGTGATCGGTCTCGAAGCCTTCGCGCATCAGGATGTCGAAGGTGATCTGCGCCCGCGGGTGCACCTGACCCATCGCCTCTTGCGCGGAGTCCGGCAGCAGCGGCACGTAGATCGGGTAATGCGGCATCAGCTCGGCGAGGAAGGTGCGGCTTTTCAGCCCGCACAGACGCTCGGCTTCGGCGTAGTTGAGGTCGAAGAAGTTGCGCCCGATCGCATCCCAGAACGGCGAGTCGCCATTCTCGTCGCTGTAACCGACGATCTCGGTCACCACCGAATCGGCAAAACGCTCCGGGTGACTGGCGACGAACAGCAGACGGCCACGGGAATTGAGCTCGGCCCACGGCGACCCGACCAGCTCTCGCTGCACGTAGAAACTGGTCAGCAAGCTGTTGCCGGTCAGGTCGTGGCACTGCGAGAGCACGTGGATCTTGTTATGAATCTTCAGCTCGCGGGAGGCATGCACGAACGTCTCGTTGCGGAAGCTGTAGAACGGCTCGGAGTAACCGGCCGAAGCGACGATGGCCGAGCAGCCGACCAGTTTGCCGGTGCTCGAGTCTTCGAGGACGAAGAAGTAACTCTCTTCACCGTTGAAGCTCACTTCGGCGGCGAACGATGCTTCGCTCGCGGCGATCTTGTCGCTCAGACGTTCAACGTCATCCGGCAAGGAAGTGACACCAATCGGGCTGTCCGCAGCCAGACGCTGTACCTCGCCCAGATCAGCCATTTGCGCGGGGCGCATCACCAGCATGGTGTCACTCCTTTCTCTTCAAAATTCACAGAAAAAAAACACCGGACCTTGTAGGAGTGAGCCTGCTCGCGATAGCAGTCTGTCAGAACCCGATGAGTCGACTGACAAACCGCTATCGCGAGCAGGCTCACTCCTACAGTGAACGTGCCCGGTATCAAAAATTGGCTTCGGCACCGGAAAATCTCCAGGCGCCGAAAGGTCCATCAGGCTTGCGTCAACTTCGCCGCAGCGCGTTCGAAGCGGTCCAGACCGGCATCGATATCGGCGTCTTCCACCACCAGACTCGGGGCGAAACGGACCACGTCCGGGCCAGCCTGGAGAATCATCAGGCCTTCCTGTTCGGCGGCGTTGAAGATGTCCTTGGCCTTGCCCTTCCAGGCGTCGCTCAGCACGCAACCGATCAGCAGACCGAGACCACGCACCTGGGTGAACAGGCCGTATTTCTCGCCGATCTGTTGCAGGCGGGTCTTGAACTTGTCGTGCTTGGCGTTCACGCCGTTCAACACTTCAGGAGTGTTGATCACGTCGATCACTGCCTCAGCGACAGCGCAGGCCAACGGGTTGCCGCCGTACGTGGTGCCGTGAGTGCCGACCACCAGATGTTTGGCCAGCGCTTCGGTGGTCAGCATCGCCGCGATCGGGAAACCACCGCCCAGGCTCTTGGCGCTGGTGAGGATGTCCGGGGTCACGCCGTAATGCTGGTAGGCGAACAGCTTGCCGCTGCGGCCCATGCCGGTCTGCACTTCATCGAACACCAGCAGCGCGTTGTTCGCATCGCACAGTTCGCGGGCACCTTGCAGGTATTCAAGCTCGGCCGGCAGTACGCCGCCCTCGCCCTGGATCGGCTCGAGCACGACCGCGCAGGTCTTCTCGGACACCGCGGCTTTCAGCGCGGCCAGGTCGTTGTAGGGAACGTGGGTGATGCCGGTGATTTTCGGGCCGAAACCGTCGGAGTATTTCGACTGACCACCGACATTAACGGTGAACAGGGTACGGCCGTGGAAGCTGTTCAGCGCGGCGATGATTTCGTATTTCTCCGTGCCGAAACGGTCGAATGCAACGCGACGGGCCAGCTTGAACGCGGCTTCGTTGGCTTCGGCGCCGGAGTTGCAGAAGAACACGCGCTCGGCGAACGTGGCGTCGATCAGCTTGTGGGCCAGGCGCAGGGCCGGCTCGTTGGTGAACACGTTGGAGACGTGCCACAGCTTGTTCGCCTGTTCGGTCAACGCGCCGACCAGCGCCGGGTGCGCGTGCCCCAATACGTTGACGGCAATCCCGCCGGCGAAGTCGATCAGCTCGCGGCCGGCCTGATCCCAGACCCGGGAACCGGCGCCACGCACCGGAATGAAAGCGGCAGGCGCGTAGTTGGGAACCATTACCTGGTCGAAATCGGCGCGTTGTACCGCAGCGTGCTCAACGGACATCGGAGTCTCCTGAAGAGGAACACCCGCCTGGAACTGGCGAGCGATGGGGGGATTGTAAGGACAGTTTGGTGCCCGGCCTTGTCGCCAAGCGACAACTTCTTATAGCGCAAACCCCGGATTTTCCCGGGTTTACGGCAATGCGACATATAGCGTCGCAAAGGCGCAGTTTACCGGGCACGGCCGATTTGCGGGAGGCCGCGCAGAATACCAAGTCAGCCTCGCGAAAGAGATATGAATATGTACCGCACGGCAGGCGCTTGCTGCTGATTTGCTGAGGGTTCTTATCACCGCCAAGGAATGCTCATGCACCTGTCTGATCGACACTCACCGACAACCTCGAGCAAGACGCCCGATCCCCAACATCCGGACGAGCATTATCAACCACTGAAAAACGCGATTCCCCAGTGGCTCGGCAACACCTCCGCCTCCCGGCGCCAGGCACTGAAAAACAGCACTGCGCAAATGCCAGAGACACTCAGGCTCGCTGCCACCGAACAGCACGCTGTGCTGAAAGACCTCACTGCAACAAGTATCACCGCGCACAGCCAGGTGGACAAAAGCCTGGAACATTTGCAGGACGCCGCCGCGTTCGCCGAGCCCTTGCTCAAGGCGGAACTGAAAAAATGCTTCGATCTCGATCTGGACGTCAGAGGCACCTTCGTGCGCCTGTACATCCCCGTGACGACGCCGTGGTTTGCCATCAGCACGGGCGCCCGCGTCTGGACGGTATCGTTGCTGGATGCCGCGCTGCATAACTTCGAGGACCGGGAAACGCACGAAAACGCTTTCGAAGCGGCATCGACCTACACCACTGCGCCCTCCCCAGGCGGGCAGTTCGAGCCACTGCCGCAGATCAAGGCCAGACTCAGTATTGCGGCCTTCACCCAACTGTGTCGCCGGCTGGACATCGGTGCGCAGTACAAAGCCAGCCTGGAAAACAATCTCGGTTACTCCGATCCGATGGTCGCGACGGTGTTACGCGGCAAACTGGACGCCAGCGAGAAAGCTGCGATGAAAGCCGCGCTGCAATGGGCGCGGATGAACCGTGACGTATCGGAGAATCACTTTCGTCTGGTCGACGCCATGCTCGACGGCATGACCGGCATTTACATCAACGGTGCACCGGTGCTGCGCCATGACATGACCATGCTTTGTGCGCCGCTTACCGGCATCGTCGTGTTCGCTGCGGATCTGTACGTGACACGCGACGCTGCACGCGTCGTGGCCTATGTACCGAACGACCCCGAGCATCCGTTCAAGGAATACGCGTCGCCGGCTGAAATGCTCGTCGAGCTGACGCGCCAGTTGCGGTCAACGGAGTACCAGCAGTTCTTCAGCCGCTTCGTCAATCACGAACAACGGGGCTATTTCTTCAGCACACTCAACAGCCGGCTTACCGAAATCAAATGGCACCCGCACGAGCCCGGCAGCGCCCTGCCCGCCTGGCGAGAAGTTCCTGTGGAACGGCCCGATCTGCAGAGCGCGCTCGTGCCGTTCTACGACGACCTGTGGCAGCACTTGCACCAGGCCAAGCTGAACAAGGTCTTCAACGATGCCCGAGTCATCGCCGTCCCGACGGCCTCGGTCGACCAACGCGCGCGCTGGGCGTTCTGGGATTCGGTGGTCAATATCCTTTCCAGCATCGTCCAGACCGCTGCCTTGATCGTCGCGCCGTTCGTGCCGGTGCTGGGCGAGGCGATGATGGCGTACATGGCTTATCAGATGCTCGACGAAACTTTCGAGGGCATCGTCGAGTGGGCACAGGGCCGCAACACCGAAGCCATCGGGCACCTGATGGACACCGTCGATTCGATGATTCAGTTGGGCCTTTTCGCAGTGGGCGGGGCGATTGGCGCGGCCGAATTCCGCAAGGTACTGCCCACAGAGGTCGTGGCGTTCATCGACCGCTTCAAACCGGTGAAACTGGCCAAAGGCGAAACCCGCTACTGGCAGCCCGATCTTGAGCGTTACAGGCACCCGCTGCGTCCGCCAGCCAATTCGCAACCCGACGGACTGGGCCTGCATGCCCATCAGGACAAGCAACTGCTGCCCCTCGACGATGCGCATTTTTCAGTGAAACCCGACGAGATGTCCGGGCAGTACCGCATCGAACATCCCACCCGACCCGACGCCTACCAACCGGTGGTCCGCCATAACGGTGAAGGCGCCTGGCACACGGAGCTCGAGCAACCGCTCGAGTGGGACGGCGAAACCGCACTGCGCCGCATCGGCCCGTCGGTCGAGAGCTTTTCGCCGGCCGAGCGGGAAACCATTCTGCAGGTCAGTGGCGCCAGCGAAGACGTTTTGCGCAAGATGCATGTCAATCGGGAAAAGGTCCCGCCGCTGCTGGCCGACAGCATTCAGCGCTTCAGGATCGACCAGCAGCTGCAGAGGTTCATCGATCAGCTTGCCAGCGAAGCGTCTGAAGATTTCTTGCGTGCCGATCCGGTCACCCAGTTGCAATTGCTTGCCGACCACGGCCGTTGGCCGAGCAACAGCCGACTGCGTCTGATCGATCGACAAGGCGAACTGCTCTGGCAATCCTCCGCAGACGAAAGCCTGCCCCTGACAGAGCTGCAGCAGGATCGCCTGGCCGGTGGCGACCTGCTCAAATCCTTGCTCGCGGTTCTCGATGAAGCGCAGATCAAGGCGTTGCTGGCTGAACCCTTTGCGCTGACGCCATCACTGGACGTTCGCAGCCAGACCCTGCGCAAGCAACTGGTCGGCCTCGCGAAAACCCACAGAAACACATTGTTCGAATCACGCTATCAGGCGCTGCAACCCATCGACGACCCACTGGCACAGCCGCTCCAGGCGCAAGCCCCCGACCTGCCGGTCAGCATCACCCGCGAACTGCTCGATACCGCCACCGGCGGCGAACTGTTACAGCTCGACCAGGGCCAGGTCCCGCCGCGCCAGCAGGAGCTGCTGCAACTGGCCCGCCAGGAAGTGCGCGTCGCCCGCGCCTACGAAGGGCTGCAACTGGGTTCGGTGAGCAATCCCGATTCCGATGCCCTCGCCCTGCATAGCCTCAAACTGTTGCCCGGCTGGAGCGGCGATGTGCGCATCGAAATCCGCGACGGCCGTTACGACGGCCCGGTACTCGACAGCATCGGCCGCGAAGACGCCCCCGAGCAAAAAGTCCTCGTGCGCACCGACGACGGGCGCTATCAACCCTACGATGAGCGCGGCCAGGCACTGCATTCGCTCAGCGATTTCTATTCCGGCCTGCTCCATGCCCTGCCCGACAGCGAACGCCAGAGTCTGGATCTGCGGATCGATGAGGGACAGGCGCTGAAGGCCGCAATCCGCGAGCGCACGCTGGAACGCAGCGAGCTGCGGGAGGTGCTGGCGGAACATCCGGTCACGCCGCCGAAAATCGATACGTTACGCCTGGTGGGTGCCGAGGGTTACCCACGGCTTTCCCGTGCGATCACGCTGGAGGACGCCCCACAACGCACCCTTGAAGCAGACATACGGGTCCTCTACCCGAGAATGTCGGATCGCCGGATCCAGCACCTGGCGCGGAGCATGCGCGCCAGTCCGTCCGGCGCTCGCGCAGAACTGGTTCGTTTGCAAGATGACTATCTGCAACTGCAGCACGAGCTGCAGGTCTGGGCCAACGACCCGCCCGCCCGACATCCAGAGACGGGTAGCGTGCTCACGGCAATCGAGCGACGCGCGGACATCCGCAACCGGCGATTGCTCAGGGAACAACTGCTCCAGGGCTGGCGACGTGAGAACGTCGTCGGGATCGATCCGCAGGGTGCCGCCTCGGGCCACGCCTTGTTGTTGACCCACGGCATCCTGGGCGACTTGCCTGTGCTGTCGGCCGACTTCAGCCACATCACTTTGCTCGCGATCGACGGCAATGCCACGACCGGTTCTCTCGACAGCTTTCTCCACTCTTTCACGCAACTGCAAAGCCTGGATGCGCGCAATCTCAATCTGCCAAGCCTGCCCCAGGCGCTCGGCTCGATGCCGGCGCTGCGCGAATTGAGATTGCGCAATTGCCGAGTGAGCCTGACCACCACGACCCAATCGGTGCTGGCCTCATTACCGCAACTCACCCTGCTCGATCTGCACGGCAATTCATTGGGCCTGCCTCCCGATCTGCACGCAATGCCCTCGCTGCGTTACGTCAACTTGTCGAACACCGGCCTCTACGCCGTGCCGGATGACGTACTCGATCATCCGCGATTGATCTCTGCGCAGTTCGACGGCAACCGGATCACGCGCATCCCCGACGGTTTCTTCAAACTGGCCAGTTCTCTGAGCGATGGCTACACCTTTGCTGACAACCCGTTGTCCACTGCGTCTCGCGAACGGGTAAAAAGCTTTTACAGCCACACCGGCAAACACTTCGGCGTCCGCCCCAAGTCGCAAGACCTGCGACGCACCATCAATCTGTTCCCCAACCTGGATGCCGAGCAGGCCACTCAGGTGTTGTACCGGCTACCCGGCACCTGGGCCGACGCCCGCGCCCAGTTGTCACGTTGGGAGACGGAGCTGAGCCAGATGAACGTCGAACTGGATCAATGGATCGCTCAGGCTTCCATCGCTCCACCTGAATCCGGCACGTCGACGACATTTGAAGAAGACCCCCGCGAAATCAATGCCAGGCGTTCCTTTGCCCGGCAACTCAAGTTGTTCTGGCGCAGCCGGACCGCGTTCGGCCGCGCTGATGAACTGAGGGCAAATGCCGAGTTCAGCGGCACCATGCCGATACTCAGCGCCAATTTCGACCACGTTTCGCGATTGAACCTGATCGGCAACAGAAACCTCTCCGCCATCGCGCCATTCCTGGAACGTTTCCCCAACCTGACTACCCTGCGCCTGGACGGCTTCGACCTGGACACAACCACACTGGCGGGAGTCAGCCTGCCCGGCCTGAGCGAGCTGGAGCTGAAGAACTGCGGCGTGATCCTGACCGCGGAAAACCAGGCTGCGCTGGTGTCGCTGAACAACCTGCGCCGGCTGGACCTGAGCGACAACCCGCTGGGGACATTTCCCGACCTGAACCTGCTGCCGGAACTGAGGTATATCGACCTGTCCAACAGCGGTCTTACCGTGGTGCCCGATGGGCTGGCCAGCCACCCGAATCAGCCCATTGCAGTGCTGACCGGCAACCGCATCACCGACCTTCCCGATGCCCTGTTCGACATTCCGGCAACTGGCAGCGACGGCATTTATCTTTCCGACAATCCGCTCTCGGCCGCAGCGCGGGACAAGATCAAAGCCTATTACCGCCTTTATCAAAACGACTTTGAAGTGCCCGCCGACGGCCAGGACATTGCCCTCGCCCGCCAACTGTTTCCCGACCTCGACCAGCAACAGGCCAGCGATATGATTTACGACCTGCCCGGCACCCTGGCGGACAGCCGTATCCAGCTTGATCAATGGCATGCAGAGCTGGAACAGATGCAGCTCGATCTCGCGCAGTGGACAGAGCAGATCACAGCCACCCATCCGGTTACCGGGCAGTTGCTGTCCGCCGCTGAATTACAGGCGCAGACAACTGCGCGAACCGCGTTCAAACAGGCCCTGGAGGCGTTATGGCGACAGCGGTCGAGCGAAACTGCAGCGCGAAGCGGTTTCTTTTCGGCCGACCTGAAATTCTTTGGCGACATGCCCCGGCTGACCGCGGATTTCAGCCACGTTGAAAGCCTGAAGCTGAGCGGAAACGCTGCAATCAGCAACATCGGGACGTTCGTCGAACAATTCCCCAACCTCCAGGCTCTGGAACTGAGAGCCGTCGCCCTGAAGGAAATCCCGGCTTTCGTGGCAGGCCTGCGGACGCTCAAGGAACTGCGCCTGCGTCACTGCGCCGTCACGCTCACGAGCGCCGGACAGGATGTACTCGATTCCTTGCCTACCCTCAAGCTTGTGGATCTGAGCGATAACCCGTTGGCCATGGCACCCGATCTGCGCGGCATGCAGGCGCTGGGGGATATCTTCCTGATGAATACCGGCCTGACTGCCCTGCCTGAGGGGATCATCGACCACCCGACACTGCAGAGCGCATACCTCAACGACAACCACATGACTGAACTGCCGGAGGTTTTGTTCACGGCCAACCCACAGCGTGCCGATGGCATACATCTGACCGGCAACCCGCTGTCCCTCAATGCGCGCGAGCAGATCAAGGCCTACCACGCAGTGCACGGTCGCAACTTCCGGGTCAGGCCCGCGACGGCGGATATAACCCTGGCGCGCCGGCTGTTTCCGCTCCTGGACGATGCTGCAGCCAGCGACATGATTTACCGACTCCCCGGTACGTTGCAGGCCGGTACGGCGCAACTGATCCGCTGGGAAGCGGAAATCGCCCGCATGATCAGTGACCTCAACACCTGGCGCGAGCAAGTGCCCGTCAGCAACCCTGCTACAGGACAACCGTGGACGGCCGAAGCGCGGGCGGCGCAACTTGTCGCCAGGCAACAGTTCGGTGAGCGCCTCGAAGAGCTTTGGCGCGGCCGACGCACGCGGGACCTGGCGCTACGCCTGGACAGGTTCGAAACGGAGGCGAAATTTGCCGGCGAATTACCGCAGTTGAGCGCAGATTTCAGCCACATCACTCATCTGCAGATCGCGGGCGATGGCGGCTCAGGCGTTCCGGACGGTTTCCTCACAAGCTTCAGCGGCTTGAATGGACTGGAACTCAAAGGCTGCAACCTGGGCCGGATGCCGCAGGCGCTGGAGAGCATGCGGTCGCTTGAAACGCTGATGTTGAGCCGCTGCGAGATCACGCTTGATGCGGCCGGGCAAGCGACGTTGTCCACGCTTGTCCGCTTGAAGGCACTGGACCTGTTCGGCAATCCTTTACGGACCACCCCCGATGTATCGGCGCTGACGGACCTCAGGTTCCTCGACCTGATAAGGACCGGCATCGACGCAGTGCCTGCAGGGCTTGAGCAACTCCCCCAGCTAGGCGCCGCGTTATTGAACGACAACAACATTACCGAGTTGCCGGGAGACCTCGTTCCCTACACCGGCAATGGCGTGGATATCGGCGCCAATCCGCTGTCGGCGGCGTCGAGAGAACGCATCAAAGCGACCTTTCAGACCACAGGCGACAATCTGGGCGTGTGGGGCGAATCAGCTGACTTGAGCCTGATTCAGTCGCTGTACCCCTCGTTGACCGCTTTCGAAGCCAACGACCTGCTGTATCGTCTGCCCGGCACGCTGGCCGACGGTCGCGTCGAGCTGATGCGCCGACAGACCGAAATAACCCGATTGCTGACGCGCCTTGATACCTGGAGCAACGAGACTGCGCACGACCCGGTGCTCCGCACGCCCCTGAAAGGAGAAGCCGCGCGCCGGGAATCGGCCCGCCGAAAACGCTTCAAGGAAAATCTGGAAGCACGTCTGCGGCGCTATCCGAAATCGCCAGGGGACAACGCGTTCGTCTGTGATTTGTCGTTCACTGGAGAGCTGCCGCCATTGGCCGGACGCTTCGACTACATCGAACAGCTGGGGCTGACCAGCACGGCCGCTTCGCCGCCGGACGTCAATCGGTTGGTGGAGCTGTTTCCGAAGCTGCGCGGGGTCGACATTCGCAATTATCCGCTGAGGGAAATCCCGCCTGCGATTCTCGGGCTCGATTCACTGGCGAACCTGAGCTTGCCAGACTGCCGCATCACGCTGCCACGGCAAGCCGCAGACGCCATCGCCGGGATGAAAAACCTTATTTCCCTGGACCTGGGCGACAACCCGCTGGGCAACGTGCCCGACCTGAGCAGACTGGTCAATCTGCGGGTATTGCGTCTGAACAATATCGGGCTGAGCGAAACGCCCAAAGGGCTGTTCGATTTGCCCGGGCTTGAGTCGGTGAACCTGGCCGATAACGTCATCAGCGAGCTGCCGAGTCAGTTTCCTTCCAGTCCCGGCGAGGTGGCGACGCATTACAACTTCAGCGGCAATCCCTTGAACCCACAGAGTCAACTGCGTCTTGAGACCTACAACGCCGCTCGGCAAATGCGTCTGTTTGAAGAACAGGCAAGTCAGATCGACCTGAATCCACCGCGCGATGGCAGCGACGAGTCAGAGATCTCCATCGGTGTGGAGTTCAACCGCAACAACTGAACCGCGATCAGCCCCGCTCCGGTGGCATTGACGACAATTCGAACGGGCTGCTGCTGCGCCGCTGGTTGCGATCTTCCCGCGGCGTGGCACCGAAGAAGTTGCGGTAGGCGCTGGAGAAATGCGGCCCCGAGGAGAAGCCGCAAGAGAGGCCGATCTGGATGATCGACTTGCTGGTCTGCATCAACATCTGCCGGGCCTTGTTCAAACGCAGCTCGAGGTAGTACTGGCTCGGCACGCGGTTGAGGTATTGCTTGAAGATCCGCTCCAGTTGCCGACGGGATACGCACACGTGCTGGGCGATTTCGTCGGTGGTCAGCGGCTCTTCGATGTTGGCTTCCATCAGCAACACCGCTTGGGTCAGTTTCGGATGGCTGGAGCCGAGGCGATTCTGCAATGGAATGCGCTGACGCTCACCGCCCTCGCGGATGCGCTCGACCACCAGTTCTTCCGACACCGCACCGGCCAGTTCCGCGCCGTGATCACGAGCGAGCACCGCCAGCAGCAGGTCGAGCACCGACATGCCACCGCAGGCGGTCAGACGATCGCGATCCCAGTCGAACAGATGGCTGGTGGCGATGACTTTCGGGAAGCGCTCAGCGAAATCGTCCTGCCAGCGCCAATGCACGGCGGCGCGATACCCGTCGAGCAACCCGAGCTGGGCCAGCGGATAGACACCGGCCGACAGACCACCGATCACGCAACCGGCGCGCACCACTTGCTTGAGCGCGCTGCTCAGCGCCGGCGCCAGGGTAGTCGGCGGCTCGTCAGCGAGCAGAAAGAGTTTCTGGAAGTTTTCAAGCTTGCCGGCCCAGGGTTCACCGGGCAATTGCCAGGCACCTTCGGCAGGCGGCTCGGCCTGCAGGAACGACAATTCGTAAACCACATCCGGGTGCACCCGCTGCGCAACACGCAAGGCCTCCTCCGCCAGCGCCAGCGTCAAGGCTTTAGTGCTGGGCCAAATCAGGAAACCAATTCGATGGGCAGTCATGGGCGGGCAATCCGAAACGAACAACGGTGATGAAGGCATGGGCCAATGCTAGCCCGGAAATGAACACAATTCACAAGACAGCGCAGATCCCTTGTAGGAGTGAGCCTGCTCGCGATAGCGGTGGTTCAGGCAATCATAATGTTGACTGTTACACCGCTATCGCGAGCAGGCTCACTCCTACAGGGAACTTTGTCAGCTCCCGAAGGCTGCGAAGCATGACCTAATCGAGTGCACAACGGCAGCGCTGATTTATTTCAGGCTACCCGACAGGAATTGCTGCAAACGCTCCGACTGCGGGTTGACCAGCACTTCGCGCGGGTTGCCGCTTTCTTCGACGACGCCTTTGTGCAGGAATACCAACTGGTTCGACACTTCACGGGCGAAGCCCATTTCGTGGGTCACGACGACCATGGTGCGGCCTTCCTGCGCCAGCGCCTGCATGACTTTCAGCACGTCGCCGACCAGTTCCGGGTCAAGGGCCGAGGTCGGTTCGTCGAACAGCATCACTTCCGGCTCCATCGCCAGCGCCCGGGCGATCGCCACGCGCTGCTGCTCGCCGCCGGACATGTGCCCCGGGAACGCGTCCTTGCGATGGGCGACGCCGACCTTGTTCAGGTAGTGCTCGGCTTTCTCGCGGGCTTCGGCTTTGGACACGCCGAGCACATGCACCGGCGCTTCCATGATGTTTTCCAGCGCAGTCATGTGCGACCACAGATTGAAATGCTGGAACACCATCGACAGGCGCGAACGCATGCGCTGCAGCTGCTTCGGGTCGGCGGCTTTCAGCGCGCCGTCCTTGTTCGCCACCAGTTTCAGCTCTTCGTTGTTGAGCAGGATCCTGCCGGCGTGCGGCTGCTCGAGCAGGTTGATGCAGCGCAGGAAAGTACTTTTGCCGGAGCCACTGGAGCCGATGATGCTGATCACATCGCCGGCGGCGGCTTTCAGGGACACGCCCTTGAGCACTTCGTGACTGCCATAGCGTTTATGCAGGTCTTGGACTTCAAGTTTGTACATGCGGTCGGTTCTCACAAAAACAGTCAGTCAGTCGTTGAGCAAGCGCCCGTGACGCAGCGCTTCGCGCCCCGCCACCTTGGCCAGCCAGAAACCGGGTTGGGCATAGCGCAGCCGTTCAATGGCAAACAGCACCCCGGACGTACCAGCACTTACCGTGCTGACCCGATCGGACACAGGGTCGATCACTTGAAAAATCTCGTCGCCCGCCTCGACCCATTCGCCGGGCCTGCGGGAAAAACTCACCACACCGGGGTGCGGCGCAAACAACAATTCGGTGCCTTCGAAGGGCATGCCTTCGCAATGCTCAAACGCCGGGTCCGGCCACTCGCCAGTGATCAGGCCTTGCTCGGCCAGAAACGCCAGAATGCCTTCGGCGTAAGCCTCGGCTTCGACACGACCGGTGTCGGCCTGCCCGCCCAGCTCGATGGTCGTCGCCAGACAGGCCAGCGGAATCTGCGCATCGGGGAACTGCCGCGACAGGCGCAGCCACGGTAGCGAGCACGCCTCGTCGAAGGAGCTGCCACCGGAATCTTCCGCGAGCAAACCGACCTTGACGTTCAGATGCGCCGACAGTGAACGCCACTGCGGCCAGTGCTGCGGCAGCGCGTACATGTGCAGCGCGGCTTCGGCGTCGCAGTGCAAATCCAGTACCACGTCGGCGGTGCAGGCGTGGCTGAGCAACACCCGCTGCATGCCTTGCAACTGGCTGCTCGCCTCTGGCAGCGCGGCCAGGTGATCGGCCATGGCCTGACGGATCAGCCGCACGTTGGCATGCGGATCATCACCGAGCCTGTCGCCCAGCGCGGCCGCGACCGGCGCGCTCAGCTCGACGAAATCACGGTTGAAATTCTTGCCGCTGCCCGCCTCGAAACGGCCCTGGAAATTACCTTGCAGCAATTGCCCCAGGCCAATCGGATTGGCCACCGGCACCAGCTCGATCACACCGTTGAGCAAGCCCTGGGCTTCGAGTTCGCCGAGACGCTTTTTCAGCTCCCAGGCAGTGCGCATGCCCGGCAATTCATCAGCATGCAGGCTGGCCTGGATGTAGGCCTTGCGCTCGCCGCTACCAAACCGGAAAACCGAAACCTTGCGCTCGCTGCCCAGATGGCTCCATGGCAATACGTGATCGATGCGTTGCATATCAGTGCTTCCGTGGCGCGAGGTAGCTCAACCAGCGACGCTCGGCCAGTTTGAACAGCTTGACCAGAATGAAGGTCAGGCACAGGTAGAACACGCCGGCGGTGATGTACGCCTCGAACGGCAGATAGAACTGCGCGTTGACGGTACGCGCCGCGCCGGTGATGTCGATCAGGGTCACGATCGACGCCAGACTGGTGGTCTGCAGCATCATGATCACTTCGTTGCTGTACTGCGGCAGCGCCCGGCGCAGGGCCGACGGCAGCAGAATGCGCTTGTACAGTTTGAAGCGCGACATGCCCATGGCCTTGGCCGCTTCGATCTCACCGTTCGGAGTGGCCTTGAGGCTGCCGGCGATGATCTCTGCGGTGTAGGCGCTGGTGTTGATCGCAAAGGCCAGGCAGGCGCAGAACGTCGCGCTCGACAGCCATGGCCACAAGAAGCTTTCGCGCACCGCTTCGAACTGGGCCAGACCGTAGTAGATCAGGAACAGCTGCACCAGCATCGGCGTGCCACGAATCACGTAGGTGTACAGCCACGCCGCGCCATTGATCAGCGGGTTTTTCGAGACGCGCATCAGCCCCAGCGGCAACGCCGCGAGCAAGCCGAAGAACAGCGACAGCGCAAGCAGTTTGAGGGTGGTCAGCAGGCCGCCGAAGTACAGCGGCAGCGCCTCCCAAATGACGTTGTAGTCGAAGATCATAGATCAGCCGCCCTTACGCCTACCGAGTAGCGCTTCTCAAGGTGACGCAATGCCAGCAACGAAACACTGGTGATCACCAGGTACATCGCCGCCACTGCGAGGAAGAAGGTGAAAGGCTCACGCGTGGCATCCGCCGCCTGCTTGGCCTTGAACATCATGTCTTGCAGACCGACCACGGAAATCAGCGCGGTGGCCTTGGTCAGTACCAGCCAGTTGTTGGTAAAGCCCGGGATGGCCAGACGAATCATCTGCGGCACCATCACCCGGAAGAACACCTGAAAACTGCTCATGCCGTAGGCCATGCCCGCTTCGGCCTGGCCTTTGGGGATCGCCATGAAAGCGCCACGGAAGGTTTCCGACAGGTACGCACCGAAGATGAAACCGAGGGTGCCGATACCGGCGGCCAGCGGGTTCAGGTCGATGTAGTCGTCATAGCCGAGCATTGGCGCCACGCGGTTGAGCAGGTCCTGACCGCCGTAAAAGATCAGCAGGATCAGCACCAGGTCGGGAATCCCGCGGATCACCGTCGAATACAGGTCGCCCAGCCACGCCAGCCAGCGCACCGGCGACAGGCGCAATGCAACACCGATCAGCCCGAGAACGATGGCCAGAGCCATGGACGACAAGGCGAGCTGAAGCGTCAGCCATGCGCCATCGAGGATGACAGCCCCGTAGCCTTTCAACATGATTCAGGTCCTCGAAAGTTGGGATGAAAAAATGGCGCAAACCGCAGAGATTCTGTTGCTTGCGCCATTTCGGACTTGTCGCAGAGACGTCTTACTTGCCGTAGATATCGAAGGCGAAGTACTTGTCCTGGATTGCTTTGTATTTGCCGTTTTCACGGATGGCCGCGATGGCAGTGTTGATCTTGTCTTTCAGGGCGTCGCCCTTGCGCACCGCGATACCTACGCCGTCGCCGAAGTATTTGACGTCGGTGAAGGCCGGGCCGACGAACGCGAAGCCCTTGCCAGCGTCGGTTTTCAGGAAACCGTCGTCGAGCAGGGTGGCGTCAGCCACGGTACCGTCGAGACGACCGGCGGCCACGTCGAGGTAGATTTCGTTCTGCGAGCCGTACGGCTTGATCTCGGCGCCCAGTGGAGCGAGGACCTCGCGGGCGAAACGCTCGTGGATCGAACCACGCTGTACGCCGATGTTCTTGCCCTTCAGTTCAGCCAGGTTTTCGCTGACCTGAGTGCCGGCCTTCATGACCAGACGCGCCGGGGTGTTGTAGTACTTGTTGGTGAAGTCGACCGACTTCTTGCGGTCTTCGGTGATCGACATCGACGACAGGATCGCGTCGATCTTGCGCACTTTCAGCGCCGGGATCAGACCGTCGAACTCTTGCTCGACCCACACGCACTTGACCTTCATTTCTTCGCACAGCGCATTGCCGATGTCGTAGTCGAAACCGACGATGCTGCCGTCCGGAGCTTTCGAGGCGAATGGAGGGTAAGCCGCTTCGATGCCGATCTTCACAGGTTTTTCGTCAGCGACGGCATTCAACGACAGCACGGACAGTGCCAGGGCGCCAAGCAGCACAAGTTTCTTCATCTTGGGACTCCATCGGTAAAGGGCAAAAACGGCAGAGTGAGCGACAGCCCAATATGCGAATGGGTGAATCGGAAATCGGTTGCGCATCGGCGGAAATTTCCCGTTGAAACCGCAGGCGATTTCAACATCAGCCACGATGAGCGAGTGATCGGCATTCTAACGACAGGCCCGAAGCCGATATTTCTTCAATGCGACAACTAATTACAGATGCACCGAGAAAGCGGTTTGAGCTCATTGACAGCCCTGCAATTTCATGCAAGAGCGAAAGACAGTGAACCGATACATATTGCAAGTTGCGGGCCCATTATTCGCAAACCCTTCTAATCCGGCAAGCGCAGCGTTGTGTCTTATTTTTCACTGGTGGCTGCGAGGCTCTGGAACGGGGCATGACGTTTCCCTTCGCCCCGGTTTGGCGCAGGGGGTTACACATTGGGTTGTGACGGGTAACAGAAGCAAGGGTCCTGCGGCGCAGATCGATAATTATTGGTTGGGGTGTTGCGGTTTCCTACAAGCGGCTACAGCGGCGTCTGACAGATTGCTATCGCGAGCAGGCTCACTCCTACAGTGACTGCATTCCAACTGAAGAAACCCAATCCCCTGTAGGAGCGAGCCTGCTCGCGAAGAGGCCAGCCCGGCCACCACAAAACCTCCAGACACAAAAAAGCCCCGTCCGGTAATACCGGACGGGGCTTTCTGTGCTTCTAACGCTTAAGCAACATTCATGGTCTTGTGCGTATCAATCAAATGCTGCACCACACCCGGATCCGCCAAGGTCGAGATATCCCCCAACCCGTCGTATTCCGCCGTGGCGATCTTGCGCAGAATCCGGCGCATGATCTTGCCCGAACGGGTTTTCGGCAGCCCCGGCGCCCACTGGATCACGTCCGGCGAAGCAATCGGGCCGATCTCCTTGCGCACCCAGTTCTTCAGCTCCAGACGCAACTGCTCGGTCGGCTCCTCGCCGTTCTTCAAGGTTACATAGACATAGATGCCCTGCCCCTTGATGTCATGCGGCACACCCACCACCGCCGCTTCAGCGACTTTCGGATGCGCAACCATCGCGCTCTCGATCTCGGCGGTGCCCATGCGGTGGCCGGACACGTTGAGCACGTCGTCCACGCGCCCGGTGATCCAGTAGTAACCGTCGGCGTCACGACGCGCGCCGTCACCGGTGAAGTACATGCCACGGAAAGTCTTGAAGTAGGTATCGACAAAGCGGTCGTGATCGCCATACAGCGTGCGCGCCTGGCCTGGCCACGAATCGAGAATCACCAGATTGCCTTCGGCCTCGCCCTCGATGATGTTACCGAGGTTGTCGACCAGCGCCGGCACCACGCCGAAGAACGGACGCGCCGCCGAACCCGGTTTCAGCGCATGAGCCCCCGGCAGCGGGCTCATCATGTTGCCGCCGGTCTCGGTCTGCCACCAGGTATCGACGATCGGGCAACGGGACTTGCCGACATTCTTGTAGTACCAGTCCCAGGCTTCCGGGTTGATCGGCTCGCCCACCGAGCCGAGCAGACGCAGGCTACTGCCATCGGCGCCCTCGACCGCGGCCTGACCCGAAGCCATCATCGCGCGGATCGCGGTCGGCGCGGTGTAGAGAATGTTGACCTTGTGCTTGTCGATGATCTTCGCCACCCGGGTGATGTCCGGGTAATTCGGCACACCCTCGAACAGCACGGTGGTCGCGCCATTGGCCAGCGGGCCGTAGACGATGTAACTGTGGCCGGTGACCCAGCCGACGTCGGCGGTGCACCAGTAGATTTCGCCCGGGCGGTAGTCGAACACGCGCTCGTGGGTCATCGCCGCATAGAGCAGATAACCGCCGGTGGTGTGCTGCACGCCCTTCGGCTTGCCGGTGGAGCCGGAGGTATAAAGGATGAACAGCGCTTCTTCGGCGCCCATCTCTTTCGGCGCGCAAACGGTGCCCGCGACTTTCATCAGGTCTTCGTACCAGATGTCGCGATGCTGGTTCCACTTGATGTCGCCACCGGTGCGCTTGCAGACGATGACTTTCTGGATGCTGCTGGTTTCCGGGTTGGTCAGGGCGTCGTCGACGTTGGCCTTGAGGGAAATCTTCTTGCCGGCGCGGATACCTTCGTCAGCGGTGATCACCACTTTCGATTTGCAGTCGATGATGCGACCGGCCAGGGCTTCCGGCGAGAAACCACCGAACACCACCGAGTGAATCGCGCCGATCCGGGTGCAGGCCAGCATGGCGACCACGGCTTCGGGGATCATCGGCATGTAAATGGTCACCACGTCGCCACGGTGCACATCCTGACCACGCAGGGCGTTGGCCAGTTTGCACACTTGCTCGTGCAGTTCGCGGTAGGTGATGTTGCGGCTTTCGGAAGGATCGTCGCCTTCCCAGATGATCGCGATTTGATCGCCGCGCTCGGCCAGATGACGGTCGAGGCAGTTGTAGGAAACGTTGAGGGTGCCGTCGGCAAACCACTTGATGTCGACATGGTGATCGTCGAACGAGGTCTGTTTCACCGTGGTGAAGGGCTTGATCCAGTCCAGACGCTGGGCTTGCTCGCGCCAGAAGCCGTCAGGGTTGACGACCGACTGCTGGTACATGGCTTTGTAGGTCGCCTCGTCAGTCAGCGTGTTTGCCAGAACCTCGGGACGAACGGGATACAGAGAAGCCGCACTCATCTTTCCTACCTCGGTGTAATAGTTGTTTTTGTATGACCCCGTTGTAGCCGGGTGGGCCCCATAGAACCATTCGACGATGGTTGTAGGAGCTGCCGCAGGCTGCGATCTTTTGATCTCCAAAGCAAGATCAATAGATCGCAGCCTCGTTGCACTCGACAGCTCCTACAAGGGCCGTGCGGGGGATTGTTACCAAATATGCCAAAAGTGTTTATCAAAACCCGGTCTGTTTACCCCGCGCCCGACTCCCTAAAATTGACCTCGCCAACAAGGCAACCGCGATTAACAACGTTACAGCCCCCACGAAGGCCGTTAATCCAGCTCTCCAAGTAACGCATCAAATACCCAAGCTCCACACGCAACCCTAAAAAGGTTGCGTGACCCCACTCGACCTCAAAAAGGTGAATTAGAAATGAAAGCTTTATTGGTTCTGGCCCTCAGCAGTCTGTGCGCAACCGCCATGGCAAACGAGGGTCCGACTGATGTCGCACAGCAACAACCGGTTATCGAGGAATACACCTACTCCACACACCTGGACATCGCCAAAGTTGTATCGATGAGCGAAATTCCAAATGTCTGCGAAGTAGTACCGGCAAAAATGGAATACGACGACTCCAAAGGCCAACGCCACATCCTGCGCTACAGCATCATGGGCAACGGCTGCACGAACTGAATCAGACTGCACCGAATCGGATCGCTCAGCGCTACATTGAGGGTCGATTCCAGCCCGGCTTCGGTCGGGCTCAGTTGTGTCTGGAGACGCCCATAAGGGTTGCAAAACACAAGATATAGTGAAAACCGCACTTTTCTGGCTATTTTTTAAACAGAAAACCATCTGCCAAAAATTTAACGAAAAAAAATCTGCAGGCGCTGAATCCGCGCAAAGCCCTGTAATCCCTCGGTCGGATCGAAATCCACCCCCTCCCCGGCCTCGCCATGAGCCGATTCGCCGCACCACGCCGGTAAAAATTTCCCTATAATGCCGCCCCATACGGGTCAGCAATATTCCCTTACAGGGAGCAAAAGCCATTCTGAAGCCCCGCAACAGTGCCAGACGCTGATTGCGCCCATCAGAGGCTCTCGGAACCCGTCAAAATTTCTGTTTATTTGCCTGCGTGCAGCGCTGCAAAAAACGACATCCAACGCGGCTTGTTTGGCCGTGTGAAAAACCAACCCATCAGGTTTCACACGGGCACAAGCCCTCACGCAGGAGACGACACGTCATGCTGAGCTGGGACGAATTCGATAAAGAAGACGGTGAAGTCGCAACCGTGAAAGGCGCCAACGCCGGCCACGCAAGCGAAGCCAACATGGACCGCCTCGACAACGCCGGCGGCGCCGCGGCGCTCGAAGCCCGCGCCGTGACCGCCGACGACTCGGCCGCCGTGGCCCGCGCCAAGGCTGCACTGAACTCCCTCGACGTCGCCGAAGGCCTCGCCGAACTCGAAGGCGCCTCCGCCCGTGTCGCCGTTGACGAAAAGCGCATGATCAACTGCCGCGCCGACCTCAACCAACTCGTGCCATTCAAGTACGACTGGGCCTGGCAGAAGTACCTGGACGGTTGCGCAAACCACTGGATGCCGCAAGAAGTCAACATGACCGCCGACATCGCCCTCTGGAAAAACCCGGAAGGCCTGACCGACGACGAGCGCCGCATCGTCATGCGCAACCTCGGCTTCTTCTCCACCGCCGACTCCCTGGTTGCCAACAACCTGGTCCTGGCCGTGTACCGCCTGATCACCAACCCGGAATGCCGCCAGTACATCCTGCGCCAGGCTTTCGAAGAAGCGATCCACACCCACGCCTACCAGTACTGCATCGAATCGCTGGCCATGGATGAAGGCGAAATCTTCAACATGTACCACGAGATTCCATCGGTCGCGAAAAAAGCAGCCTGGGGCCTGAAGTACACCCGCTCGATCTCCGATCCAAAGTTCGAAACCGGCACCCCGGACACCGACAAAGAATTGCTGCGCAACCTGATCGCCTACTACTGCGTTCTGGAAGGCATCTTCTTCTATTGCGGCTTCACCCAAATCCTCTCCATGGGCCGCCGCAACAAAATGACCGGCGTCGCCGAGCAGTTCCAATACATCCTGCGCGACGAATCCATGCACCTGAACTTCGGCATCGACGTGATCAACCAGATCAAAATCGAAAACCCACATTTGTGGGATGCCGAGATGAAAGAAGAAGCGACCCAGATGATTTTGCAGGGTACGCAGCTGGAGATCGAATACGCGCGCGACACCATGCCACGCGGGGTGTTGGGTATGAATGCGGCGATGATGGAGGATTATCTGAAATTCATTGCTAACCGTCGGTTGTCGCAGATTGGTTTGAAGGAAGAGTATCCGGGGACTACGAATCCGTTCCCTTGGATGAGCGAGATCATGGACTTGAAGAAAGAGAAGAATTTCTTTGAGACTCGCGTGATCGAATACCAAACTGGTGGTGCGTTGAGCTGGGACTAATAGTCTAGCTCGGTGCGATTTGACGATTGCGGTTTGAGTCGGCGAATCGAGAAAGCAAAAAGCCCCGATCTGATCGGGGCTTTTTAATGGGCGATAGGTAATCTTTTTACGCCTACGTCACAACGTTCAATCTCCTACATCACTTACAGTCGCTTCCCATTGAAGCGTGCTGCGAGCACTACTAAGCTTTATCCCAGGTGCCTAAGAAACGCCCAACGTAGAAAGCTTGGTCAGTGACACAGACGTGTAATTCGTCGGTGGCAACTGCTCTGCTCGTTGGGATTTCTTAAGTCCGCTCTACGTTGGGGTCCGGCCCTCCCAAAATCCAAAACGTAGAGGTCATAGATATGTCTGATCCATGCTCGGTAACAGTCTTCTCTCGCCACAATCTTTCTCTGCATGCCCTTCTACTCGAAAACCAGACATGGTTCTCCGCCCGCGATGTCGGCCGCTTGATGGGTTTCCATCTCAATGATCGGGTGGTCAACAAGCTAGATAGCGATCAACGCCGCGTCATGTGGATTGAGTACTTTCGAGAACCAGACCAGCATCTGATGCTCAGTGAGTCCGGGGTGTATGCGCTGTTGGTGTATCACTACGTACCGGAGAATCGGTTGTTGCGGGAGTGGCTGACCAACGAGGTAGTGCCAACCTTGCGCGATGGGCAGGATTCAGGAGATTCAAATCGGCCGATGCTGAGTTTGTTGGATTGGCCGGAGATGTCGTTGAGTTTGCTGCATTGGCAGGATGAGGGCTGGATTCGGCTCAGGGATATGCCTTATCTATTAAATGAACCGACCAAACGAGAGATGAAAGCAGCCAAGCCATGGTGGCAAAGACTACTACTGTCGAAACAGTCAATCAGCTGACGAGACCGCATATTGAAAGATCAGATGCACAGCCTCATCTGTAGGATTATTCCTGGACACCTATGATGGCCAATACGTATCGTTCGAGGAATTTCAAGCCTCGGACGATTTATGGATACTGTGATTGGCATCAACGCTTGGAGCGAAGAGGAGATTGAGGCAACGGTAGAAGCCTACTTTCAGATGCTTTTAAGCGAAAAAAGTGGCCAACCTATGAATAAGGCGCATGTAAATCGTGTACTGCGTGAAGGCCCTCTATCCGGCCGGACGAAGGGCTCAATCGAGTTCCGCATGCAAAATATTTCTACTGTATTTGAGCAGTTAGGCATACAACGAATTTCGGGCTATAAACCCTCGAACAATATCGGCGCCAATGTAAGCAACAGCATTCGCAACGCTGTCGTGCGATTAACTGAATTTGACATATCTAAATTAGGCCCAGAGTGGTTCGAAAGGCAAAAGAGCTCTTTTCTATTCAATTATCTAACGGCACATTCGTCAGAAGCCATTCGAACAACCAAAGAACTTAGCGCCGAAGCATCCGACCTTGATTCCTATGCGGAAAACCAATCCGAAACGCTCGCTAACCGGTCAAAACTAGAAGAGGAAATAGTTAGCGTCATCGAGCGAGGCGGAAAACTTACTGAGCTCTCTTTCGAAGCTCATCGATATCTGACTGTATTCCTTAGTTTTTTCTGGGAAAAATTACAGAAATTTCTTAATATCGTTGCATTGATAGCACTAATCACCACTTACCAAAACAATATAGACGCTTCAAAAACCTCTGAAGAAATACGCTCATCCGTTCGGGCACTCTCAAAAGGCCAAAGAGCTTTCCTCCAAGGTCAGAGTATTGTAACTGGCCATGAAGTAATCCTTAGAAAAGAACCCAACAAAAACTCAGCCGAACTGACCCGTTTAGAGAAGGGAGTTTGGATAGAAAATTTAGAAGGCGATACATCTGACTGGATCCATGTCAGAGCAGAAGTTAACGATGAACATATCGATGGTTGGATATATAGAAGCTATTTAGTAAAAATTTAAATTATCAGACTCACAGTGCTCACGCTAATGCCTATCGCAACGGTGCTCGCCCTCATCCTAGGAGGACGCGAATGAAAAATCCTCCAGCGGCGTAGGAAATTTCGTGGACATCAGTGATGGCCACTCAGTATCGTCCGAGGGTTTTCAACCCTCGGCGATTGTATGGACACGGAAAAAAGTAACAGCGATTGGAGTGAGGTCGAGATTCAGGCGGCAGTCGATGCCTATCTCAAGATGCTGGCACGCGAGCAGAGCGGTCAGAAATTCGTCAAGACGGAGGAAAATCGCATTTTGCGTGAAGGCCCATTAGCCGGTCGGACTAAGGGTTCTGTTGAATTCCGGATGCAGAACATCTCTACAGTGCTGGTTGAGATGGGTAGAACGCGCATTGAAGGCTACAAACCGGCCAAGAATGTCGGGGCGAATGTCGCGCGTAGCATTCGGATGGCGCTTGATGCTTCCACTGTTCTGACACTTGAAGATTCCGATCCAACGGCGGACGAAGCATTGCTTGAGCAACGCGCGGCTAAATTTGAGCGAAAGCAATTTGATTACGTTCCTAAGGGGATAAAAACACCAATCCAAACGACTTCCACTAGAAAGGTTTATTTTCGCGATCCTGAATTGAGGGGCTGGGTTCGTCAGCAAGCCAATGGAAAGTGCGAAGGTTGTGGCAAAGCAGCGCCATTTGAAAAGAATGGGAAACCGTTTTTAGAAGTGCATCACGTCAAGCACATGTCGCAAAAGGGTTCGGACCTTGAGACGAATGTTGTGGCGTTGTGTCCCAACTGTCACCAACGTTGCCATCATTCGGACGACAGAGAGGCTTTCACTGCTTGGCTGTATGACAACGTTGGAAGACTCGAAAAGGAATAATCGCGTTTATCTGACTAACCGTATTTGTTGTTCCTGGGCCGCTTCGCAGCCCAGCGGGAGCAAGCTCCTTCGCCACACGGTGATGCTTAGCCTGCAATGGCGGGTGTGAGTATTGAAATCTGGTTGATGCCCAGAATACCCAGCAGGCTGGCTGCCACAGTTTCCACATCATCCTGAAAACAATCAGTGCAACCCGCGCCGCCTCCCGCTATTAATACCCCTCCCCCACTCAAGGATCCGAGCCCCACCATGAAATTCGATCTCGCCTACTGCCTCAGCCTCGACGACAAGTTGTCGATCTATGACGTTCGCGATCTCAATTTCGATGAGACGGTGGCGTTTGACTCGGCGAAGGAGCGCTTTCAGTGCCCCAACGATGCTTGTCGTTCGGCGTTTGAGGCTTCCAACGAGTTGGGTACGTTCAACGCGAAGAACGTGAATTACGTGCGCACGCCGCATTTCAAGAATCTGCCCACTACGCAGCATGTGGCGGGTTGTCCGTATGTGAATTTGAAGGCTTCAGCGTCTGGCACTGAGACGGCAGATGGTGAGGTGGATGACGGGCGTGAGGAACATTTCCCCTCGGAGTTGCTGCTGACCCGCCGTGAGTATGTGCGCAAGCCTGTCGCGCCAGCGGGGGCGGCGGATGTGTTGCGCGATGATCCGGTGCGGGTGGCGGCGGACAGTGGTAAAGAGTCAGCCAGTCGTGAGACGGCGCCGGACAAGACCAGTGTGTTTGCGCATCCGGTGGAGTGCTTTGTTTCGAACTTCGCGGACAAGGAGTTGCTCAAGCGGATGCCGTTGAAGGTCGGTGAGCATTCGGCGCCTTACAGTTCGTTCTTCAAGAAGATCGAGTATCTGACGGACAACAAGGGGCTGATTTACTGGGGGCGGATCAAGAAGATCGAGGACTTCCACAGTGCCAGTTTTCGTATCGATTTCGAGGACAAGGTCTGGTTCAAGAAGCCCGAGGACAGTAAGAAGAAGCCGTATCCGGTCAGCGTTTATCTGAACAAGAAGCTGATCGACAACTACCGCAAGCGCAAGGCGTTTCTGGAAGAGATCAAGTACGCGGTGGATAGCGACAAGGCGTTGTTCTGTTTCTTTTATGGGGTGACGCCGGAGTTGAAGCAGGTGCCCGGCAAGAAGAACCCCGAAAAGCCTTTCGAGGTCTTCAATGCCAATATCGAGAACCTGGATCACTTCATTATTCGTGAAGCGCCGGGTCTGGAGTAAAAATCAGTTGATGCGTAGCCCTTCCTCTAACGTCTCAATCTCCCGCTCCGCCTCCCTGCGTCGCTCAAGTGCAGCCTGAACGCCCGGTTTTTCCACCCCGCAATACTGACGCAACCAATGAGCGAGCATTTCTTCATCAGGGCGGAAGTAATCCTTTCGCTCCTTGGCGTTTCGAATTTGCGAGTTCATTTGCGCATCGAAACCGATGGCTGCACGTTCGCCTTGGGGCAAGCAGCCCCACTCAGCCGCGCAATCTTCGAAAAACCAGGCGATCTGTTCGATGTGCTTTTGTGCGCTGCGATGGCCACGACGATAAAAACGATGCTCGCGGCTCAGCTCTATACGATCGGTCATCATCCCCGCGTCGATCCATTGCATGAGGTCATGATTGATTGCATCGCGGATCAAACCTTCGCGCCAACGCTCCTTAAACCATTCCACAAACCCTTCAACGTCAGCCTTTTTGGCATCGGCCAGGATCACGCAATAGCGGCTTTTGATGTGCAGGACCAACAACACATGTTTGCGCTGCACAGTGATCGCGTGGATCAGCCACTGTTCGTCCGCGCCGTTCAGCTCATCATCCTCAATAACCGATGACGGCGGTTTGGTGTCCACCGGCGTGATCGTTTTGCCTTTATGAACACGGCTGAAAAACTTGCTGGCGGCTTCGGTGCAATTGAAGATCAACATCCTGGATCTCTGCTGGTGACTGGCGGGCAACGCTCAGTCGCCGATTCTGATTTCTTTCGCCCGCACCAATCAACAATTCATTCGAGCGAAATGCTCAGCAGCACGATGACGAGCAATCCAATATAGACCCAGGCATGTACCCCATCCGGTATCCGCCCAATCCACCGCGCAGCCAATCTGATCCCCAGCAACGAACCAACCGTCAGCAGCGCAAACGCCAGCACATCGACATACCCGATATACCAAACCCCCAGATCAGACTCAGTGAACCCGGCCAGCACCATGTACGTCAGCGTCCCGGCCAGCGCCACTGGCACGCTGAGTGGATTGGCCATGGATGTGGCTTGCGACATGCTCAGCCCGCAACGGCGCAGCAGCGGCACGGTCATGACGCTTCCTCCTACGCCGAGGAACGTCGCGATGGCGCCGATGCCTACACCGCCCGCGGATGTTTCCGTTGAGGTCAGTCGCCGTGGGATCGTGGCGTGGGGCTGTGTGAGAAATCCGCGGCGCAGCAGGCAATCGACGATGGTCACGCCCAGGTAGGCGATGAAGGCGTAGCGGATTACTTCGCCGCTGACCCACATGGCGGCGATGGCGCCGACGACCGCGCCCAGGCCGATAAACCCGCCCAATGGCCAAAGGTAATCCCGAATGAGATTGCCCACGCGCTGGTGTTTGCGTGTGGCGATCAGGGCGTTGACGATCATTACGCAGGTCGAGGTGGCCACGGCGATGTGCATGGCCGATTGCGCGATAGGGTCGGCGGCTGCGTGTGTGGCGGTGAGCATGCGGTAGAGCAGCGGCACGATGATGAAGCCACCGCCGAAACCGAAGAGCACGGCGCTGATGCCGGTGAGGCAGCCGAACAGTGTAAGCAGGAGGTAGAACATGGTGAGCGTCCTGGATTGGGAAGCCCACGACATTAGTCGTGGCATGCATTGGCCGGCTTCAGTAGTTCAGCCAATAATGTTCGCGTTTACGCCAATCGCCGGAACCACGCCTGATGCGCAATATTTCGATCAATCAGCTCGATGACACCCCTCGCACGGTCGTGGCCATCGGTACCGATTATTCCCACGGCCACCTACTTCCGTTTCATACGCATAGACGCGCGCAATTGCTTTACGGTGCCACCGGTGTGATGCAGGTCAGCACTCAGAACGGCAACTGGGTGGTGCCGCCGCAACGCGCGGTGTGGATTCCGCCGGGCGTGGCCCATGAGGTATTGATGCTCGGGGTGAGCACGCGCAGTGTGTATATCGAACCGGGCAAGGTGGATCTGGGGTCGGACTGCCAAGTGCTGAATGTCACGCCGCTACTGCGGCACTTATTGATGGAAGCAGTAGACGTGCCGCTGACGTACGACGAGTCTGGACGTGACGGCGCGCTGATCAATTTGCTGTTGCATGAACTGACACGCAGTGCACCCCTTCCCCTACACATTCCTATGCCTGCCGAAGGAAAGCTCCTCAGTCTGTGTCAGACCTTTCTGAACATGCCCAATACCCATCAATCCCCGCAGCATTGGGCAGACCAGTTACACATAAGCTTGCGTACCTTTAACAGATTGTTTCGGCAGCAGACCGGGCTCAGCTTCCGCCAATGGCGACAGCAAGCCTGCGTGGTGCAGGCACTGGCACGGTTGGCGGCGGGGGAAGCGGTGACGCGGATTGCCCTGGACTTCGGCTATGAAAGTCCGGCGGCCTTTTCAACGATGTTTCGGCGAGTGCTCGGTGAGGCACCGTCCGTCTGGTTGGAGGCGGCGAACTAGGCAAATTCAAAAATTGCGTTTGATCCCGGCCGAAAACAACTGTACAAAAACACAGTACATTTTCAATCAGCACTTTTGAGCCCGGAGCACACCATGGCCTCTCTTGCGATGAACCACGTCCTCGAACGCATTGCCCTTTTCCAGTTCACCCCGACCCACTGCGTCCAGGCCCGCGCCATGCTGGGCTGGAGCGTTGAGCAACTGTCCCGCGAGGCCGAGGTGGCGGTGGCAGATATTCAGCGATTCGAAACGCAGCAGGACGTGGCGGATGCCGCGAGGCTGGCACTGGCTTATCGGTTCGAGGCGCAGGGGTTGGTGTTCTTTCCGGGGTTTGCACCGGGGCGCAGTGTCAGGGCGCAGGGTATGGCGGGGGAATCCGTGGGGCGTGGGGATTTTGCGATGGCTGAATAAGCTGGCGAGGGGGATGCCCCTCACCAACTGAGCAATTCATGCGTTCTCTAACACCGCTTCCCCCTCCTCCTCCACCGCCATCCACCAAGCGCTCCCCCGTTCGGGTTGCGCAATGTTGAACGCTTCGCCCATTCGCGGTGTGGTAATGGCAATACTGCGTTCCCATGCGAGGGCGAGGATGCGGTCGAAGGGTTCTTGCCAGGCGTGCATGGCCAGGTCGAAGGTGCCGTTGTGGATCGGGAAGAGCCAGCGGCCTTTGAGGTCGATGTGGGCTTGCAGGGTTTCTTCCGGTTGCATGTGAACGTGGGGCCATTCGACGTTGTAGGCGCCGGTTTCCATCAGGGTCAGGTCGAACGGGCCGTATTGTTCGCCGATGCGTTTGAAGCCGTCGAAGTAACCGCTGTCGCCGCTGAAAAAGATGCGTGTGTCGCCGTCGATCATCACCCATGACGCCCACAGCGTGCTGTTGCCGTCGAACAAACCCCGGCCGGAGAAGTGCTGCGACGGTGTGGCGATGAAGCGGATGCCGGCGAGTTCGGTGCCCTGCCACCAGTCGTACTGGCGCACCTTGCTGGCGTCGATGCCCCATTTGATCAGGGTGTCGCCCACGCCCAGCGGGGTCAGGAAGTACGTGGTTTTCGCGGCGAGTTTGCGTACCGCTTCGTAGTCGAGATGGTCGTAATGATTGTGCGAGAGGATCACCGCCTCGATCGGCGGCAACTCGTCAATGCTGATCGGTGGCTGATGAAAGCGTTTCGGACCCGCCCACTGCACGGGCGAGGCGCGCTCGGCGAAGACCGGGTCGGTGATCCAGAACTTGTTGCGCATCTTCAGCAACAGGGTTGAATGCCCGAGGCGATAGACGCTGTGGTTGGGAGCGGCGAGCAGATCTTCGCGCGTCAGCGGCTGCACGGGAATGGCGGCGGTCGGACGAGTGTTGCGCGGTTTGTGGAAAATCATGTTCCACATGATTCGCAGCATTTTGCGCAGGCCTTCGCGTTGCACCGGCGCGTGATTGCGAAACAGCCCTTGATCCTGTCGAGAGGCTTCAGGCGTGGGAGTGTTATCCGGGAGGGAGACTGGATTGGCCATGACTGAACGACTCCGAAAAACCGTGTGCTGCACGGTATTCCACGGGGAATGAAAATGGCCAAGCTGCACGCAAGGGCCAAACGCTCTGGTTTGTAAGGTGCGAGGATTAACGCAACATTACACTGAGCGGTGTAGTTTCTAGGTTGCATCAAAGCCGACGCCAAGTAAACTGCCGAGTGTAATTTCCTCTCTTTTCTGCCGAAGCCCGCTCATGACCGCTCCACAACGCCTCACCGACCGCAAACGCGAAGCCATCATCCAGGCGGCGATAGCCGAATTCCGTGCCCATGGGTTCGAAATTACCAGCATGGACAAGATCGCCGCCACGGCCGGCGTGTCGAAGCGTACGGTGTACAACCACTTCCCGAGCAAGGAAGAGCTGTTCGCCGAAATCCTCAATCAGCTGTGGGCGCGGATCATTGCCGAGCCATCGGTGCGCTATAACCGCGAGCAACCACTGAGCGAGCAATTGCGGCAAATGTTGCGCGAGAAAGTGCAAATGATGGCCGACGAGAATTTCCTCACCCTCGCGCGGGTCGCAATCGCCGCAACCATTCATTCCCCCGAGCGCGCGCAGAACATGATCGAGCGCATGGGCGAGCGCGAGGAAGGCCTGACTGTCTGGATACGCGAGGCGCAAGCCGACGGCCGGCTCAAACCGGTGGATCCCGAGTTCGCTGCGCATCAGGTGCAAGGTTTGCTCAAGGCGTTTGCATTCTGGCCGCAGATCTCGCTCGGACGCGCAGCCCTTGATCCAGACGCGCAGGACTCGGTTGCCGAGTCGGCGCTGGAGATGTTCCTGGCGCGATATCAACGCTGACTTACTTTGTAGCCGAGGCAGGTCGCGAAACGCGTACAACTAATTTAGCAAAAAGTTATACAAACTCGGCAAAAATTCCTTTCTTGTACAACTTTATGAAGTTTTGTATAAGTAGCCATCTGCCAGTAACGGAACGCTGGCATTGAGCAGTCACCGCCGAAATGCCGCCTGTGCATTTCGGTCTGCCGGCGCAGGAATAGGGACTGAATCCTTTTGATTTTCCCCACTCCCGAGTATCGCAAGCATGTTTTTCAATCGCCACAAAGCCGCCCTCGAAGAACTGCAACACACCGTTTTTGACCAAGCTGCAATGCTCGAAGCGATCAACCGTTCAATGGCGGTGATCGAGTTCGATCTTGATGGCGTGGTGTTGCGTGCCAATGACAATTTCCTCAAGACCATGGGTTACACGGCTGCCCAGGCAATCGGCCAGCCACACCGGCATTTCTGCACGGCGGAATTCGGTAGTAGTGCCCAATACACTGAGTTGTGGTCGCGCCTGAAAAACGGCCAGTTCCAGTCAGGCACTTTTGAAAGGGTCAACAGCAAAGGCCAGCCGATCTGGCTGGAGGCCAGTTACAACCCGATCAAGGATGCATCGGGACGGGTGATCAAAGTGGTCAAGTACGCGATGGATGTCACCAGCAAAGTGCAGCAGGAAAACGAGGCCAACGCCAAATTGCAGGCAATCGATCGCGCGATGGCGGTGATCGAGTTCGACCTCGAGGGCAACATCCTTACCGCCAACCAGAATTTTCTCACGCGCATGGGTTACAACCTCGCGGAGCTCAAGGGCCAGCATCACCGTTTGTTCTGCACCCCGGCGCTGGTCAACAGCGGCGCCTATCAGGATTTCTGGCGACGCCTGAATCAGGGCGAGTTCTTTCACGGTCAGTTCGAACGCGTGGACAAGCGCGGCCAGACCGTGTGGCTGGAGGCCAACTACAACCCGGTGTACGACGCCTCGGGGCGCTTGTACAAAGTGGTGAAGTTCGCTTCGGACGTCACCGCTCGTGTCGAACAACACGAGCAGGATGCGCGCAGTGCCAGCACCGCTTATCACATCTCGGTAGCGACGCGAAAAGTCGCCGAGCAAGGTACGCAAGTGATTCAACAGGCTGCCAGCGAAATGCGCGAAATCGCCGAGGACATCAGCCAATCCTCGACTCTGATTGCGCAACTGGGCGACCGCTCCGAGCAGATCACCGCCATCGTCAACACCATCCGCGCGATTGCCGACCAGACCAACCTGCTCGCGCTGAACGCTGCCATCGAAGCGGCACGCGCCGGTGAACAGGGGCGCGGTTTTGCCGTGGTCGCCGATGAAGTGCGGCAACTGGCGGCGCGCACCAGCGGCTCCACCGCCGAAATTTCCAACATGATCAGTCTGATCCAGAGCGAAACACGGCAGGCGATAAAGAGCATGCAAGGCACTCGCGATCGTGCAGCCGAAGGCGTGGAACTGGCGAATCAGGCTGGCACGGTGATTCTGCAGATTCGTGATGGCGCCAGTGAGGCGGTGGATGCGGTGAGCATGTTTGCCAATGAGCGGGTGCCGGGGTGATGGAGGCTGACATCAGTTCGTGGTTGGGTGGGAATTACGGCTGGAGATGAACCGAGGTGCCTCCTTCGCGAGCAGGCTCGCTCCCACAGGGAGTTTGTGACCGGCGCAGATTCAAGGTGGGAGCGAGCCTGCTCGCGAAGAGGCCCGCAACCACACTACAAACCTCAGCTGCGCACCAGACTCCGCACCGCGACAATCTCCGGCACCTCGACCCTGCTCATATACACCCGCAACGGCTCGGTGATGTTGATGCGCTCGTCGATGTGTTGATCGAGCAGCAACTGAATCAGTTCGCGCTTGAGCGTCATGGTGGTGTCCGATAGCGGTGTCCAGACGAACTCACTGGTCGGAATGATGCCGTCATCGGCCACGTCCATGCCGAACGAATCTTCGCTGAAGCGCACGAGGTATTGGCCGGTCTTGCGGTTGAGGCCGACGAAGCCTTTGAGATTGTCGGCGGCCTGGCAGATGAGTTGGGAGGTGATGCGCATGGTAAACCTCACGAAAGATGATCGATGGTTTACACGCAGGGCAACACAGCGGCGCGCCCTCTGCCGGGGCGTCTGCCGTGGGCAAGCGTACTGCAAACAACGCCACAAAAGTGCAGGAAATTTCCGTTTTGCTCGCTTTATGTCGGTCTGGCGATAGCCCTGCGGCGCTTCAATTGTTAAAAGGTACGTCTCGAAAAAAACCTGCGAAAGGAACTCGACCATGCCTGCCACTTTTACCCGAAGCGCCCTGGTGCTGAGTCTGTTGTTCGGTCTCGGTCAGGCGCACGCCGACAGCCATCCTGAGCCCAAGGCAATTGCTGCCGCCCATGGCATTCCGCATCCGGCGGTGATCGCCCACCGTGGCGCGTCGTTCGATGCCCCTGAATCCACCGCAGCGGCCTACAAACTGGCCCGTGACCTCGGCGCCGATTACCTGGAAATGGACTTGCAACGCAGCAAGGACGGCGTGCTCTTCGCCCTGCACGACGACAATCTGCAACGCACCACCGACGTCGCCAGCAAATTCCCCGAGCGCAAGGACAGCCCGGCCACCGCGTTCACCATGGCCGAACTGAAAACCCTCGACGCCGGCAGTTGGTTCAACACCAAGTACCCGGATCGCGCGCGCCCGTCTTACGCCGGGCTGAAAATCCTCACCCTTGATGAAATCATCGACATCGCCCGCGCCAACCCGCAACACAAGCCGGGCCTGTACATCGAAACCAAGGAGCCACAGCTGTTTCCCGGCATCGAACATGACCTGAAGGAAAAACTGCAGGATCGCGGCTGGCTCAGTCCGGCCGGTTCGAAACTGGCGAAAAGTGCACTGGGCGTCGGTCAGGGTAAAGGCAAGGTGATCCTGCAAACCTTCGACAAAAACAGCCTGCAACTGCTGGAAAAGGAAATGCCGCAAGTGCCGAAGATCCTGCTGTTGTGGGTCGGCGAAGGCAGCATCGAGCCGAAATCCGGCGTGACGTTTGCCGCGTCCGGTGAAAAGGACAAAAACGTTTTCTACGGCAAGCAGGAGCCAAAATCCGAAGCTGAATTCAAGCAATGGGTCGACTACGCCAAGGCCCAGGGCGCGATCGGCACCGGCCCTTCGGCGAAGCTGACGCATGGCGGTGACCAGAGCTATTCCGATCTGGTGCAACCGTGGATGAATCAGTACACCCACGACCAGGGCATGCTGGTGCACGTTTATACCGTCGATGAGCCGGTGGACTACGAGAAAGTCATGGCGGCGGGTGTCGATGGCATCTTTACCAACCGCGCCAGTGAGCTGTTGAAGTTTTATAAGCGTCCGGCGGTTGGCAGCATTGATGAAGTTTTGAAGAAGAACGGTTTCTGATTAGTTATCGAGTCGTCTGCTTCGCGAGCAGGCTCGCTCCCACAAGAGCGGTTTTCTCGCGAGGCGCAGATTTAAGGGTGAATTAAGTTGCGCTGGTTAATCTGAACCCACTTACACAGCTCAACCACTTCAACGCACTGCCAAGGAATGAACCGATGAAAACTTTGACTGCCCTGTTTACCGCCGCTGCCCTGACTCTTACCGCTGGCCTGGCTCAGGCTGACGTGCGTATCGACCAGATCCCGCAACTGGTCAAGGACGGCAAGATCAAATCGCTGGAGTCGATGAACGAAGCAGCCCTGAAACTGCACCCGGGCGCCACGATTACCGACACTGACCTGGACAATCACTTCAACGGTTATGAGTACGAAGTTGAACTGAAAACTGCTGACGGCAAAGAGTTCGACGTGGACTTTGATGCCACCACCGGTAAAGTGCTGAGCGACAAACAAGATACTTGATAGACCGTTGTTAAAAAGCCGCACGATTTAGGATCGTGCGGTTTTTTTATGATTTGCGTTTGGCTTTGTTGATGAGTTGTCAGTGAAAACCTTACCCCCTCACCCCAGCCCTCTCCCCCTAGGGGGCGAGGGGGAAAGGGAGCAGATCGGGGAAATTTCGGAGCCTGAGTTCGCCTCAAAATTCAAAAGCCATCACAAAGGACTACCAGCCTGAGTTCACCTCGACATCTCAGATCGGCATATCTCGAACAATCAACACGGTCAGGAGAGGGTTAGGGTGAGGGGCAAAAGCCATCACGCCGAAAACACTGACAAACCGCCAGCCAAAATCAGGCACTCAACCGCGCCGTCACTTCATTCAACTGCCCCGACAACCCATGCAGATTCTGACTGGCACTTTCGGTGCGCTGCACGTTGTCCAGATTGGTGCTGGCAATCGCGGTGATTTCCGTCAGGTTGCGCGAGATATCCTCCGCCACCGACGTCTGCTCTTCGGCCGCCGTGGCGATCTGGCGGTTCATGTCGCGGATCGCTTCCACCGCCGAAGTGATGCGCTCCAGCATCGCGCCAGCCTGGGTCACTTGCTCGACACTTTCATCACTGCGTGCCTGGCCGCTCTCGATAGCATGCGCCGCGTCGACAGCGCCGGTCTGTACGTTTTGAATGATCTGGTTGATCTCGATAATCGACTCCGCCGTGCGCTGGGCGAGGTTGCGCACTTCATCGGCCACCACCGCGAAACCGCGCCCGGCCTCACCGGCCCGTGCCGCTTCGATGGCCGCGTTGAGTGCCAGCAGATTGGTCTGTTCGGCGATGCCGCGAATCACTTCCAGCACCTTGCCGATTCGACCGCTGTCGGTTTCGAGGCGACGGATCACCGTGGCCGTGTTGGCGATTTCACCGCGCATCTGTGTGATGGAATGGATTGTGGTTTGCATGACCTTTTCGCCCTGCTGCGCCGACTGATCGGCATCGTCGGCAGCACGCGCGGCATCAGCGGCGTGGCGGGCGACTTCCTGGGCGGTGGCGGACATTTCATTCATCGCCGTGGCCACCTGATCGGTGCGGTTGAATTGCTCGTTGGTGCCGCCGGCCATGGTCGTGGCAATGGCATTGAGCTCGCCGCTGGCGCTGTCCAGATTGCTGGCGCTGCGCTGCAACCGAGTGAAGGTGTCGGCAAGGAAATCGCGCAGGGTGTTGGCGGCGGCGGCGAGGTTGCCCAGCTCATCGCGGCGCTCGCTGACTACACGTTCGGCCAACTGGCCACGGCTCAAGCGAGTGACGTAATCGATGAGGTTGCGGATCGGCTCGATCAGGTTGCGGCTGACCAGCCACAGGCTCAGCAACCCGATCAGCAAGCCTGACCCGAGCATCACCAGAAGCCCCAGCCACACGGTGCGCTCAGCGCTGGCACTGATCAGCGCCGATTGCTCGGTGCCCTGCTGGCGCAACTCGGCGACCAGCGCACTCATTTGCTCACTGGTGGCGCGGTCGACGCCTTTGACCGCTGCGTCGCCGGCGCTCGGCTCACCACCGGCTGCCACGTAGGCATCACGGCCCTTCTGGTAGGCAGCACCCAACTGGCGATGCTCTTCGCGCAAACGTTCGATGCGTGATTTCAGATTTGTCTCGATGCCTTTCTGGCCGGCCAGTTCGCCGAGAATGTTCTGCACGTCGCGCTGACGCTCTTCGAACTGGCTCCAGTATTTCGCCAGATCCGCCGGTTGCTTGCCGCGCAACAGGACGTTTTTCCACTCTTGCACCTGCACCTTGAACTGCAGGTTGGCTTCATCGATCAGTTGCGAAGTGTGCAACGGGCCGGCGATCAACTGGCTGTAGCTTTGCACGCCGTTGGAAAGGAAATGAAAGCAGGCCAGCGCGATCAACAGTATCGCCAGCAGACTGCCGCTCAGCAGGGCGAGGATTTGCGCTCTCAGGGATTTTTGCAGCATTGCAAGGTACTCGAAGCAGGGATGAGGCACGCCCGAACGGACGTGGAAATTGGCCGGACTTCCCTGTCGACACACCATGACTGAAAGCCAATGGCGCGCAACCTAACTCACCTCGGATCGGCGCGCCAGAGCGCTTCTTGAGAATCTTCCGACAGTCGGTAACGCATTGATTTGACGTCATTTCACTGTCACAAAACGGTCATGTGAGCTTGCGATGATGCCGCTCAGGTGAACCTGAAAATCCCGCACCAGACACCCTCCTCCCAGCGAGCCGCCATGAACCATAGCCTCGATATCAGCCATCGCGATTCGGATCTGTTTGGCCTGCTCTACGGCTTTCGCTTCCTGCCCGGTGAGCGCGGTCGCGAGATCGATTCGGCGACGGCTTTGCGCTGTTTGCAGGACGACAGCGACAGCGGCGAATTCCTCTGGCTGCACCTGAACCTGGCCCATGCTGCGTGCGAGCGCTGGATGAAAAGTCATCTGCAATTGCCCGACGAATTTTTCGAGGCGTTGCATGAGGGTTCGCGTTCGACGCGCATCGAGCATGTCGACTCGGCGCTGCTGGCGGTGGTCAACGATGTGGTGTTCAACCTCAGCAGCATGGTCTCCTCGGACGTGTCGACGCTGTGGGTCTGCGTGCGCAGCAAATTGATCGTCAGCGCACGCCTGCAACCGCTGCACTCGGTGGATAAATTGCGCTCGTCGGTGAAGGCCGGAGAGTGCTTTCGTTCGCCCTCGGAGTTGCTCGTGCACCTGCTGCGCGATCAGGGCGAAGTGCTGACACAGATCGTGCGCAAGACCAGCCTTAGCGTCGATCTGGTCGAGGACCAATTGCTTTCCTCGCGCCTGTCGACCAACCGCGCCGAGCTTGGCGCGAATCGCCGCGTGCTGGTGCGCCTGCAACGGCTGCTGGCACTGGAGCCGGGTTCGCTGCTGCGCCTGCTCAACCGCCCGCCGCCGTGGTTGCAGAAGGAGGACGTCAAGGAGTTGCGCAAATCCACCGAGGAGTTTGCGCTGATCATCAATGACCTGACTGCCCTCGGCGAGCGGATCAAATTGCTGCAGGAAGAAATCGCCGCCAACCTCAACGAACAGAGCAACCGCACGCTGTTCACCCTGACCGTGGTGACGGTGCTGGCCTTGCCCATCAACATCATTGCCGGTTTTTTCGGCATGAATGTCGGCGGTGTGCCGCTGTCGCAGGACCCGCACGGGTTTTGGGTGCTGGTTGCGCTGGTGGCGACGTTCACGGTGATCGCCGGGCGCTGGGCGTTCCGCAAGCGTGGGGATTATTGAGCGCAAATCCCACACACAAGACAGTCGTCCCTGTGGGAGCGAGCCTGCTCGCGAAGTCGGTGTGTCAGATAAATCAATGTTGAATGACAGGGCGCTTTCGCGAGCAGGCTCGCTCCCACAGGTTTCTTCTTCAGCCTTCGGATCAGCGGCGGGCTTGAACGCCCAAACACTGACCTGACGCAGTCTCTCTGTAACATTCTGCAACGATCATGGGCGACATTCCTTCCCTCGCTCAGGATTGTCCGCCATGGCCACGCCCTCACTGACCGCCAGCCCTGCGTCCGCCGCCAGTGGCAGACCGGCGCTCGACAAGAAAACCGGTCCGTTCACCTACGTCATCTTTTTCGCCGTGCTCGCCATGGGCATGCTGTTTACCGCTTACAGCCTGATGCACGACATGCACGAACTCGGCACGGTGGTCACCACCTGGACGCCGTTCCTGTTGCTCGGCGTGGCGTTGCTGATCGCGCTGGGATTCGAGTTCGTCAACGGCTTCCACGACACCGCCAACGCCGTCGCGACAGTCATCTACACCCACTCGCTGCCGCCGAATGTCGCGGTGGTCTGGTCGGGGTTCTTCAATTTCCTCGGGGTGCTGCTGTCGAGCGGTGCGGTGGCGTTCGGCATCATTGCGCTGTTGCCGGTGGAGCTGATTCTGCAGGTCGGCTCGTCCGCCGGGTTTGCGATGATCTTCGCCCTGTTGATCGCGGCGATTCTGTGGAACCTCGGCACCTGGTGGCTGGGCTTGCCGGCGTCGTCTTCGCACACCTTGATCGGCTCGATCATCGGCGTAGGCGTGGCGAATGCCTTGATGCACGGCCGCGACGGTACCAGCGGTGTCGACTGGGCGCAGGCGACCAAGATCGGCTATGCGCTGCTGCTGTCGCCGCTGGTGGGTTTCGGTTGTGCGGCGCTGTTGCTGCTGGCGTTGCGCGCGTTCGTCAAGAACCGTGCGCTGTACAAGGCGCCCGAAGGCAATACTCCACCGCCACTGTGGATTCGCGGTTTGCTAATCGCCACCTGCACCGGCGTGTCGTTCGCCCACGGCTCCAACGACGGCCAGAAAGGCATGGGCCTGATCATGCTGATTCTGGTCGGCACGCTGCCAATGGCCTACGCATTGAACCGGACCATGCCGGAAGAACAAGCGCTGCAATTCGCCGCCGTCGCCCAAGTCACTCAACAAGCGCTGGTGAAAAGTGCACCGCTGCCGGCACCTGCCGATCCGCGCCCGGTCCTTTCGGATTACGTGCGCAGCAAGGAACCCACGCCGCAACTGATCCCCGCCCTCGCCGCCCTGACCGGGCATATCGGCGAGGAAGTCAAAGGTTACGGTTCGCTGGCAAAAGTCCCGGCCGAAGCCATGGGCAACGTGCGCAACGACATGTACCTGGCCAGCGAAAGCATTCGCCTGATGGACAAGAACAAGGTCGGTAACTTCGATGCCGACACCAGCAGCAAACTGCAGCTGTTCAAACAACAGATCGACAACGCCACGCGGTTCATTCCGCTGTGGGTGAAGATCGCCGTGGCCATCGCGCTGGGGCTCGGCACCATGGTCGGCTGGAAGCGCATTGTGGTAACGGTCGGCGAGAAGATCGGCAAGACTCACCTGACGTACGCCCAGGGCGCCTCGGCGGAAACCGTGGCGATGCTGACCATCGGCGCGGCGGACATGTTCGGTTTGCCGGTATCGACAACCCATGTGTTGTCCTCGGGCGTGGCCGGGACCATGGTTGCCAATGGCGCCGGGTTACAGATGCGCACGATCCGTAATCTGTTGATGGCCTGGGTGTTGACGCTGCCAGCGGCCATCCTGCTGTCGGGCAGCCTTTACTGGCTGTTCACCCAAATCTTCTGACCCTGTGCAAATCCCCCTGTAGGAGCTGCCGAAGGCTGCGATCTTTTGCTCTTGTTTTTACAAATCAAAGTCAAAAGATCGCAGCCTTCGGCAGCTCCTACACAGGGTTGCATTCCCAAGTCAGAGCGTTGAGCGGACCACGTCGCCGAGCCAATCCATAAACACCCGCACCCGCAGCGGCAAATGCCGTTGTCGCGCATACAACAAGGAAATCGCCATCGGCGGTGCGGTGTATTGCGCGAGCAAGGTCACCAGTTCGCCGTTTTCCAGATGCGGCTGCATGCCGGTGCGCGGCAGCTGCGTCAGGCCGAAGCCACCCAGGCACGCCGCTTCGTAGGCATCAGTGCTGTTGACCGTGACACTGCCGGCCATCGCCACGCGCCGCACCTCACCGTCCTCCTCATAGACAAACCCTTCCGAACGCGAGCCCAGTACGCCGACGTAATGCACCAGCCGATGCTGTGCCAGATCTTCCAGGGTCTGCGGCACGCCGTAACGTTGCAGATAATCCGGGCTGGCGCAGTTGACCATCGTGAAATCGCCCAAGTGCCGGGCGACCACCGACTGATCCGGCTGCGCGCCGATGCGCAACACGCAGTCGAAACCCTCGCTCAGCAGATCGACACGGCGATCGGTGCTGCTGATTTCCATCTGCAGATTCGGGTGGCGATCCATGAATTCCGGCAGGCGCGGCATGATCAACCGTCGCGCGAGAATGTTCGGCATGTCGACCCGGATGCGCCCGGTCAGCGAAGCCTCATCCTGACGGAACAGCCCTTCGATCTCGTCCATGTGCGAAAGCAGATCCTTGCTGCGTTCATACAACACCAGGCCGTCCTGGGTCGCCTGCACCTTGCGCGTGGTGCGCTGCAACAGCCGCGTACCGAGCAAGGCTTCGAGTGCCTGCACCTGCTCGGACACCGTGGAGCGCGGCAGGCCGAGGCTTTCACCGGCGAGGGTGAAACTCGACAGTTCGCTGACCCGGACGAAGGTACGCAGCAGTTCCAGTTTGTTCATCACAGGCCTCGGTGATTGTTCGGCTGAGCCGATCAGTGATTCCGCTTTTGCCGTGTTTATCACCTCAGAGCGGATAAATAAACTTCTTCCATCCCCACTCAACGCAATCGAGGAAGTCCGCATGAATCGCAAAATCGCACTGATCACCGGCGCCAGTCGCGGCCTGGGCCGCAGCGCCGCCCTGCATCTCGCCGCGCAAGGCATCGACATCATCGGCACCTACAACAGCCGCGCCGACGAGGCGCAGAATCTGGTCATAGAGCTACAGGCACTCGGCGCGAAAGCGGCAATGCTGCAACTGGACGTCGGCCACAGCGAACACTTTGCCGCGTTCGCCGCGCAGGTTGCACAAGTACTGGAGCAGACCTTTGAGCGGCAGCGCTTTGATTTCCTCATCAACAATGCCGGGATCGGCGTGCATGCGCTGTTCAGCGAAACCACCCCGGAGCAGTTCGATCTGCTGATGAACGTGCAACTGAAAGGGCCGTTCTTTCTGACTCAGCAACTGCTGCCGCAGATCAACGACGGTGGGCGCATCGTCAATATTTCCAGCGGCCTGACCCGCTTCAGCCTGCCGGGTTACGGCGCCTACGCGGCGATGAAAGGCGCGATGGAAGTGCTGACCCGTTATCAGGCGAAGGAGCTTGGCGCGCGGCAGATTGGCGTGAACATTCTGGCGCCGGGTGCGATTGAAACCGATTTTGGTGGCGGTACGGTGCGCGACAACAGCGCTGTCAACGCGATGGTCTCGAGCAACACCGCGCTGGGTCGCGTCGGCCAACCAGACGATATTGGCGGAGCATTGGCGCTGCTGCTGTCACCGGGTGGACAGTGGATCAACGGTCAGCGGGTCGAGGCATCCGGCGGCATGTTTCTCTAACTGCAAACACCGAATCTGTAGGAGCTGCGGAACGCTGCGATCTTTTGACTTTGATTTTTAAAAACAAGATCAAAAGATCGCAGCGTTCCGCAGCTCCTACAGGGATCGGCGTTAGCTTTCATAGGCGCGGCGCGCCATGAAGCGCTCGCGCAGGACGTCGTAACCCCAGTGGTAGACATAGGTGTACGGCAGGAAAAACAGCAGCACGCCGATGTCGAGTAACAACGCCTGCCACAGGCTGACCGACAGCCACCAGGCAATCAGCGGCACGCCCATCACGATCAGTCCGCCTTCGAATAACAGCGCATGCACCACCCGCACCCAGGCGTTGTGCGCCATGTTCATCCGCGCCAGAGCACGGTCGAAAAATCGGTTGAACACCACGTTCCATGCCAGCGCCAACATCGCAATCAGTACGGTCACGGCCCCCATGTCGAGCAGAGGTTTTTGCATGATCCACGCCAGCAGCGGTGTGCAGATGAGGATGGCGAGAAATTCGAACCCGACAGCCTGGAAAACGCGTTCGGTGATGGACTTGTGGACAGTCATGGCCTGACTCCTTGTTTGACGATGGTTGCCATGATCCAACCGATTCCCGATACTTCACAATCAATAACCATCGATCAAGGCGATAGTTCATGGCTTCGCAGGAAGTGCTGTTGGCGTTTGTACAGGCGGCGACGCAAGGCTCGTTTTCCGCCGCTGCGCGTAAGTTGGGGCGCAGTCAGTCGACCATCAGCGCAGCGGTTGCCAGTCTGGAAATCGATCTGGATTTGCAACTGTTTGACCGCAGCAGCCGCAAACCCACGCTCACCCCCGCCGGCCACGTCATGCTGCAGAAAGCCGAAGCGATTCTGGCCGCCACCAGTCGCCTGGAGATGAGCGCACGGCAATTGGCGCAAGGCGTCGAGCCGAAGCTGACCGTGGCGATTTCCGATACCTATCAGTCGTATCGTTTCGAGGCGGCACTGGTGAGTTTCGAGCAGCGATATCCAGAGCTGGAGCTGGAATGCCTGATTGCCGAATGCGATGACCTGATCGAACTGGTCCAGCGCGGCAGGGCGCATCTGGCCTTCGCGGAAATGCAGGATAACTACCCGCCGGATCTGGTCACCTCGACCGTCGCCGAGCGCACGGAGATCGCCCTGTTCGTCAGCCGCGAGCATCCGTTGGCCAAGCTTGAGCATGTCGACCAGCAGATCCTTGAGCAACATCGCGAGTTGCGCCTGGCGACCATCGTCAATCCCTATGACAGCCGTGGCAAAGGCCGGGTGTGGTCGGCGCCGAGTTATCTGATGCTGCTGGAAATGGCGGAAAAGGGATTTGGCTGGGCGCCATTGCCGAGGTGGCTGGTGCAGCGCTATGCCAATGATTTGCTGATTGAAGTGGACGTGCGCGGCTGGCCGAAACCGGTATTTGTCGATGCCTTGTGGTCGCGCTTGTATCCGCCGGGGCCGGCGGGGAGCTGGTTGTTGAGCAAGATGCTCGAATAAAGCTGCCAAGATCAAAAGCCCCTCACCCCAGCCCTCTCCCGGAGGGAGAAGGAGCCGACCGAGGTGTCTGGCGTTATGCATCGACCTGAAAAACCTTATCGATTATGGATTCAAGACAATTCGTTCAAGTCGGTGAATCTCTCCAATATCCCCCAATCAGTCCCCTCTCCCTCTGGAAGAGGGTTAGGGTGAGGGCAATCCACAGGCCGCCCACCGTCGCGAGAGCGCCAAGATCAGGGCATTTCCAGCGCCTTGATCCGTCCTCGAATAAACCGCCGCTCCGGCTCCTGCCGCGTCAACTCCAGCGCCCGCTGATACGCAGCCTGCGCCTCCTCTACCCGCCCCAACTGCCGGCAAAACTCCGCCCGCGCCGAATGCGCCAGGTGGTAATCCTGCAACTCGCCTCGGGCCAAAATCCCTTCTATCAATGACAACCCGGCCAACGCTCCATCACGCTTGGCCACCGCCACTGCCCGGTTCAGCTCGATCACCGGCGAGGGCACCGCGCGCAGCAAGACATCGTACAGCCCGACAATCTGCCGCCAGTCGGTTTCCGCCGCCGAAGGCGCTTCCGCATGCACCGCTGCAATCGCCGCCTGCAGGCAATACGGCCCGAAGCGTCGTGTACTCAGCGCGCGCTCGACCAGCGCGCAGCCTTCAGCCATCAACCCGGCATCCCACAACGCGCGATCCTGATCGTCGAGCAGCACCAGCTCACCGCTCGGCGAGGTGCGTGCCGGCCGGCGTGATTCGTGCAGCAGCATCAGCGCCAGCAGGCCCGTGACTTCCGGTTCCGGCAGCAACTCCATCAACAAGCGCCCCAGCCGAATCGCTTCGCGCGTCAGATCCTCGCGGGTCAGCTCGGCGCCAACCGAGGCCGAATAGCCTTCGTTGAACACCAGATAGATCACCCGCAGCACGCTGTCGAGGCGCTCGGGCAATTCGTTCAGCGTAGGCACTTGATAAGGGATTTTCGCGTCGCGGATCTTGGCTTTCGCGCGCACGATGCGCTGGGCAATCGCCGCCGGCGCCGAGAGAAAAGCACGGGCGATTTCTTCGGTGGTGAGGTCGCAGACTTCGCGCAAGGTCAGCGGCACTTGCGCATCCGCCGCCAGGGCCGGGGGGCAGCAGGTGAAGATCAGCCGCAAGCGATCATCTTCCACGTCCTCGCCACTCCAGTCAGCCTGTTCCAGCTCGTCGAGTTGCGCCAGCAGCAGCGGTTGCGAGGCCTTGAACCGCGCGCGCCGACGCAACACATCGATGGCTTTGAATCGTCCGGTCGAGACCAGCCAGGTGCGCGGGTTGTCCGGCGCGCCGTCGCGCTGCCAGCGCTCGACCGCGACGAAGAACGCCTCGTGCAAGGCTTCTTCGGCGAGGTCAAAATCACCAAGCAGGCGGATCAGCGTCGCCAGGATCCGCCGCGAATCCTCGCGGTAGACCTGCTCGACCCGCGCCCGGACGTCAGACATTCAACTGCCGCACCGGGCGCACTTCAACGCTGCCGACCCGGGCAGCCGGGATGTTGCCGGCGACCTGAAGCGCTTCGTTGAGATCCTTGGCATCGATCAGGTAGAAACCGGCCAGTTGCTCCTTGGTTTCAGCGAAAGGCCCGTCGGTGATCGACAACTTGCCGTTGCGCATCCGTACGGTGGTTGCGGTCTCTACCGACTCCAGCGCTTCGGCGGCGATCATCCGCCCGCTGCCCTGCACCGACTCGGCGTAGGCCGAGCATTCGGCGTCCTCGGGACTGTCGGGCGAGGAGTGCAACAGGCGTTCATCGCTGTAGACCAGGCATAGGTATTTCATGGCGATCTCCTGATTCGAACGGATCAACTATGGCTGAAGATCAGGGGGTCACATCGAACAGCGTCGCGCCGCTCATCGGATCGAACGGTGCCGACCAGTGCTCGTGAGCGATCTTCCACGCCCCGCCGATTTGGCGGTAACAGGCGGTAACCCGCATCCAGCAGCTCTGGGTTTCGCCCTTGTCATTGGTGCCGCCGCAGTTGGCCACCCAGTGGGCGAAGGCAATGTTGTCGGCGCTTTCGATGGCGATTTCGTGGAACTCGAAGATGTGCGGGCCGGGGCACATTTCCATGCACTCGACCCAGTGCGCACGGTAGGCCGCTTTGCCCTTGAATTGCAGGGCCTTGATCGCATCGAACGAGACAATGTCGTCGGCGTACAAGGCCATGACTTTTTCGACATCCTTGGCCATCACCGCTTCGCGATAGCTGTTGATCAGAGTCTGGATATCAGTCTGTGCGCTCATGGTGTTCTCCGTGGTTTTTTGTTGTGAAGACACCCTTAGTCGTTTGCCCTTTGCGCGGATCGACAGGGCAAACAAAAAAATTTCGCTGACGACAATATCGCTAGAATCCGAGGCTCACTCTTTGTAGGAAAAAGGAAATTCCCGTGTCAGCCCAACTCGTGCCGTACGACAGCCTCAGCCCTTTGCAGCGTCAGCAAGTCGAGGCTATTGAAATCCACCCCGAGCAGATCAAATTCTCCGGCGACATCCACGGTGCCTTGCACACCCTGCTGTCGAAACCCGGCCCAGGCGTGAAGGGTTTTGCCCTGCTGGCGGACGACGTGCCGGTGGCGTTTCTGCTCCTCAAGCGCCCGCCTGTGTTGCCCGACTGGGCCGACGAACACAGCGCCACGTTGCATGCCTTGCAGGTCGATCGCCGCGCCCAGGGCAAGGGCTACGGCAAGGCTTGTCTGCAAGCACTGCCCGCCGTCGCGCGTGAAGCATGGCCGGAGATCAAGGGGCTGGAATTGTCGGTGGACGCCGATAACGAAGCGGCGATTGCGCTGTATGCCAGGCATGGCTACGTCGACAGCGGCGAAGCGTACAAGGGACGGATTGGGTACGAGCGGCGGATGGGGCTGGTTTTCTGAGTATCCAGAAACTCTCTGCTGACACGCCACGATCCTCTGTAGGAGCTGCCGAAGGCTGCGATCTTTTGATCCTCAGCTTTTTAACAGCAAGATCAACAGATCGCAGCCTTCGGCAGCTCCTACAGTTGCGATCGGTGTTGGTTTAGAGCGTCAGGATCATCTCGTGCCACGCCATGCCGCCATGGTCGGACTCGGACGGTTTGATGTAGGCAAAACCAAACCCGGCATACAGTGCAATGTGCTGTTCCTTGCACATCAGATGAATCGTCGCTTTGTCCATTCCGCGCATGCGCTCGATGAATTCCCCGAGCAGGCGCTTGGCCAGGCCCTGCCCCTGGTAATCCGGGTGCACCACCACCGACATGATCACCACGTTCGGGCCTTTCGGGTCGTGGCCGATCAGTTCCTTGAAGGCCTCGTCGGACATCTGCACGTCGAACGCCGCGCCGGAATTGATGAAACCGGCAACCACGCCGTCTACTTCGGCGACGATGAAGCCGTCCGGCCAAGTGGCAATGCGCGTGGCGATCTTCTCGCGGGTGGCGGCTTCGTCGCCTTCATAGGCAACGGTTTCGATGGCGTAGCAGCGCTCGAGGTCGGCGGCGCTGACGTTGCGGATCACGGTGTTCATGGCAACTCGAAAATCTGTGGAAACAAGGCCCGCCAGCATAAAGCACAACCACCGGGGCGGACATGCTCCGCCTCGATTCGAACGCCGGTCAGGCCTTGATCGGCAGCCAGATTTCCAGGGTGCCGGTGTTGAGCTTCGGGTTGTAATCGTCGCTGTAGCGCTCGAATTCCGGCGCATCCGCCGCTTCGTAACCGGACTGCGGCAGCCAGGTTTTCCAGATGTACTGGAAGGTGTCGGGGAGTTGCGTCAGGGGCCCTTTGTGCTCGAACACCGCATACTCCTGCGGCTGGATTTCAACCCAGCGGTACTGCTCCGACAGGTCATCGAGCTTGTCGATCTGCACGCCAGCGATGTACTCGAAACCGCCCTCGCCGTCCGCGTTGCAGCAAACGCCGTAGGTCACTTCGTTGACCTGCGCAGGGATTTTTCCCAGGTGCGGGATAAGCTTTTCCCACAGCCTTGGAATGTCTCCAGTGGTTTCCTGAGTGAATCGCCCACCGAAACCGGCAATCAGCAGAAATTGCCCGTGTTCGAAGCGAGGTTCGGCTATTTCGACGCGTGTCTGTTCATCCATGACGCGGCTCCTCAGAACGGAAAAGTGGGTTCGGCTGGGAGTATAGAAAGGCCGACCCGTTTCGCACGTTTACAGCGCATGCAACTGCTCGACGGCGCCCGATCCGACAAACTCGTTATAGCCAGATACGATCACGTACACCGCGAAATAGCAGAAGATCGCCGCAGATGCCATGTAGGAGTAGCGCATAAGCTTGTCGCCCAGCAACTTGCCGCCGTGGCTGGCGGCGAAGCACAAACCGGCCGACCACAGCAGCCCGGCGCAGAGAAAACCGCCCAGAAACAGCGCCGAACTCAACGGACCACCGCCACCGGATCGAGCGATCAACGTGCCGCCGACCGCAGCAAACCAGAGAATCGCGCTTGGCGACGACATGGCGAGAAAGATGCCGCGAAAGAATTCCTTGCGATGGGAGTTCTGCCCCACCTCGGCCGTCTCCGCCAGCAGCGCTTCGTGATGAATCGCCGAGTAGATCATCTTCGCCGCGAAGTAGATCAGCAGCGCCGAACCGCCAATCCACAGGACCCAGCGCACGCTTTCGTATTGCAGCAAAACGGTCATGCCGGCCAAGGCCAGCACCGCGTAAATCAGGTCGCCGACGCAGGTGCCCAGGCCGAGGGCGAAGCCCTGAAAGTAGCCGCGCTGCATGGCCAGGGTGATCATCGCGATGTTGGCCACGCCGATATCCAGGCACAGCGAAAGGCTCAGCAGGAAGCCGCTGGTGAATTCCATTGACCGATTTTCCTTGAAAAAAATGTTTACAACCGCGCTGGACAGTATGCCATCACTGCCCTTATCTTCCGCCACAGGTCACCGCAGTGACCAGCGTCGCTCGGACGGTTCCGGGCGCTTACGTTATCCGAGGCAACAATGGCCGAACAAGGTTCGCCGCGCCGCTTTGCGCGCATAGATCGACCCCCCCCTTACGTTTTCAACATCACCGCCGAGCTGAAGATGGCCGCTCGCCGCCGTGGTGAAGACATCATCGACCTGAGCATGGGCAATCCCGACGGCGCCACACCGCCGCACATTGTCGAAAAACTCGTGCAGGTCGCCCAACGTGAAGACACCCACGGTTACTCGACGTCCAAGGGCATTCCGCGCCTGCGCCGGGCGATTTCCAACTGGTACAAGCAGCGCTACGAAGTCGATATCGACCCGGAAAGCGAAGCCATCGTCACCATCGGTTCCAAGGAAGGCCTGGCGCACTTGATGCTGGCGACTCTGGATCAGGGCGACACCGTACTGGTGCCGAACCCGAGCTACCCGATTCACATTTACGGCGCGGTGATTGCCGGCGCTCAGGTGCGGTCGGTGCCGCTGGTGCCGGGGGTGGATTTCTTCGATGAGCTGGAGCGGGCGATTCGCGGCTCGATCCCCAAGCCGAAAATGATGATCCTCGGCTTCCCGTCGAACCCGACGGCGCAGTGCGTGGAGCTGGATTTCTTCGAACGGGTGATCGCCCTCGCCAAGCAGTACGACGTGCTGGTGATTCACGATCTGGCTTACGCCGACATCGTCTACGACGGCTGGAAAGCGCCGTCGATCATGCAAGTGCCGGGCGCCAAGGACATCGCGGTGGAATTTTTCACCCTGTCCAAGAGCTACAACATGGCCGGCTGGCGCATCGGTTTCATGGTCGGTAATCCGGAACTGGTCAACGCTCTGGCGCGGATCAAGAGCTACCACGACTACGGCACTTTCACCCCGCTGCAAGTTGCGGCGATTGCTGCGCTCGAAGGCGACCAGCAGTGCGTGCGCGACATCGCCGAGCAGTATCGCCAGCGGCGTAACGTGCTGGTCAAGGGCCTGCATGAATTGGGCTGGATGGTCGAGAATCCAAAGGCGTCGATGTATGTGTGGGCGAAGATTCCCGACGCATATGCGCATCTGGGCTCGCTGGAATTTGCCAAGAAACTGCTGGCCGAGGCCAAGGTCTGCGTGTCGCCGGGGGTGGGTTTTGGCGAGTACGGTGACGACCACGTACGCTTCGCCCTGATCGAAAACCAGGACCGCATTCGTCAGGCAGTGCGCGGGATTCGCGGGATGTTCCGCGCGGATGGCTTAGTCGCAAAAACTGGCGGCTAACACAGTACCTGCAGAAGAACCCTTATGTGGCGAGGGAGCTTGCTCCCGCTGGACTGCGCAGCAGGCCCAAATCCTGCAATCGCGGTCTGTCTGATTCACTGGGTGCAGAGGTTTTTACGACTGCTGCGCAGCCGAGCGGGAGCAAGCTCCCTCGCCACAACATCCGTGTTACCACAGATTTTTTACCCACAAAAAAACCGCATCACTGCGGTTTTTTTGTGCCTGCGCTTTCTTTAAACAAAGAACAGCTTAAACGAACAGCGACAACAGCAGGATAAAGCCCAGGGCCACCACCGACAGAATGGTTTCCATCGCGGTCCAGGTCTTGAAGGTTTCGGCCACGGTCATGTTGAAGTACTGCTTGACCAGCCAGAAACCGGCATCGTTGACGTGGGACAGGATCAGCGAACCGGCACCGGTGGCCAGCACCAGCAGCTCACGGTTGACGCCCGGAATCATGCCGACGACCGGCACAACGATACCGGCGCCGGTGATGGTCGCCACCGTCGCGGAACCGGTGGCGATACGAATCACCGCCGCCACCAGCCACGCCAGCAGGATCGGCGAGATCTGTGCGCTGACCGCCATGTGGCCGATCACATCACCCACGCCGCTGGTCACCAACATCTGCTTGAAGCCACCGCCAGCACCGATGATCAGAATGATCGCGGCGGTTGGCGCCAGGCTTGCGTCGAGCCATTTGAGCATCTGGTTGGAACCGATGCCCTGCTTGTAGCCGAAGGTGTACAGCGACAGCAGCAGCGCCAGCAGCAATGCGGAGATCGGGTGACCGATCATGTCCATCCAGATGCGGAAGAAATTGCCGTCCGGCAGCGCCACGTCAGCGAAGGTTTTCAGCAGCATCAGGAACACCGGAAGCAGCACGGTGACCAGGGTGATGCTGAAGCTCGGCAGGTTGGCCGAATCGTTTTCGCGGGCCAGTTGATCGACCAGTTCCTGATTCGGGTGACCGGGAATGTGCTTGGCGATGAACGTACCGAAGATCGGACCGGCAATGATGGCGGTCGGCAGCGCGACGATCAGGCCATAGAGAATGGTCTTGCCGATGTCAGCGCCGAACACGCCGATGGCCAGCAGCGGGCCCGGGTGCGGTGGCACCAGACCGTGCACAGCGGACAGGCCGGCGAGCAGCGGAATACCGATCTTGATGATCGATACGCCAGTGCGGCGGGCAACGATGAACACCAGCGGAATCAGCAGCACGAAGCCGATTTCGAAGAACAGCGGAATGCCCACCAGGAACGCGGCGAACATCATTGCCCACTGCACCTTGTCCTTGCCGAAGGCGCGGATCAGGGTCTGGGCGATCTGATCGGCGCCGCCGGATTCGGCCATCATCTTGCCGAGCATGGTGCCCAGGGCGAGGATGATGCCGACGAAACCGAGTACGCCACCGAAGCCATCCTGGAACGCCTTGATGATGGTGTTGATCGGCATGCCGGAAGTCAGGCCGAGGAACGCGGCGGCGATGGTCAGGGCGATAAAGGGGTGAATCTTGAACTTGGTGATCAGGATAATCAGGCCGATTACCGTGACCACCGCATCGAGCAGCAGGAACGTCTCGTGGGACATGCCAAACATGGGGGGTGTCTCCTGGATTGTTGTTGTTATTAAAGCGGGTTGAACAGAAGTCGGGAGGACAGCGCTGTCTTTTTCAACATACTCATACCGCCTGTTTCAGGCCGTTGGCCTGCCACCAGACGTGAGCCTGGGACGCCAGTTGTTCAACGCTATGGACCGAAGCATTCAGGGCCAGGGTCAGGGGCTCGCCTACTGGCGATTCGAGAGTGGCGAACTGGCTTTCGATCAACGTCGCCGGCATGAAGTGGCCCGGGCGGTGCGATACACGCTCGGCGGCGACTTCCGGGGTCAATTCAAGAAACACGAAGCCCAGGCCCGGCAAGGCGCTGCGCAGACGTTCGCGATATCTGTGTTTAAGGGCCGAGCAGGTCAACACCGGGCGCTGGCCTTTGGCATCGACGCGACGCAGTTCATCGCACAGGCTGTCGAGCCAGCCGGCACGGTCTTCGTCGTTCAGGGGGATCCCCGCGCTCATCTTTTCGATGTTCGCGGCCGGATGGAAAGTATCGCCTTCAATGGCAGTGGCGCCGCTCAAATGGCACAGGGCCTGGCTGACGCACGTCTTGCCGCAACCGGCAACGCCCATGATGACCAGGGCGGTGATGGGATGACTCATATAACACCTCAGCGCGCAGACAGCGCTACCTTTGCTAGCTATGACTCTAGTGCACAGGCAGAAGTTGCCGACGCCTTCTTGTCGTTTTTTTGGGTTGCAGCAGGTTTGTTCCCGATACCAAAGCGCGCAGATCAGGCAGGACCGCGCTCACGCATTTACAGCTGCATCAGGACAGCGCTACCTTAGTGCCTTGATTTTTGTTTGGCAAGCCGCCCGATGACCTCCCCCAAGAACGATAAAAATACCCGCACCACCGGCCGTCCGACCCTTAACGAAGTAGCCCGCCTGGCCGGCGTCAGCCCGATTACCGCCTCGCGCGCTCTGCGCGGGGTCAGCACGGTGGCCACCGAACTGGTGGAAAAAGTGCAGAAAGCCGCGCTCGAACTCAACTATGTAGTCAACCCCGCCGCCCGCGCGCTGGCCTCGGCGCAGAGCCATTCGGTAGTGGTGCTGGTGCCGTCGCTGTCCAACCTGCTGTTCATCGACACACTGGAAGCCATTCATCGGGTGCTGACGCCCAAAGGCTTCGAAGTGCTGATCGGCAACTTCCACTACTCGCGCGATGAAGAGGAAAACCTGCTGCGCAATTACATGGCTTACCAGCCGCGCGGGTTTCTGCTGACCGGTTTCGATCGCACCGAGAGTTCGCGGCGGATGATCGAGCTCAGCAACATTCCCTGCGTGTACATGATGGAGCTGGAAAGCGCCGCCGGGGTCAATTGCGTGGGTTTTTCGCAGTTGAGCGCCGGTGAAACGGCGGCGGAGCATTTGCTGTCTCGCGGGCGCAAGCGCTTGGCGTATATCGGCGCGCAGCTGGATCAGCGCACGTTGTTGCGTGGTGAGGGTTTCCGCAAGGCACTGCAGAAGGCTGGCCGCTACGACCCGGATCTGGAAGTGCTGACGCCGCGCGCTTCGTCGGTGGGCTTGGGTGGTGAGTTGTTTCTGCAACTGCTGGCGGCGCATCCGGATGTCGATGCGATTTTCTTTGGCAACGATGACCTGGCCCAGGGTGCGCTGCTGGAAGCCTTGCGCAATGGCATCAAAATTCCCGAGCAAGTGGCGATTCTGGGCTTCAACGACCTGCCAATGTCCGAGCACATGGTCCCGCGCCTGAGCAGCATCAACACCCCGCGTGAAGCCATCGGCCGGCGCGCGGCGGAGCAGATGCTGACGTTGATGGCGGGCAACAAAGTAGCGCGGCCGGTGGAGGATATGGGGTTTGAGCTGAAGGTGCGCGAGAGTACCTGAAACTCACGCGATCCCCTGTAGGAGCTGCCGAAGGCTGCGATCTTTTGATTTTGCTTTCAAGAACAAGATCAAAAGATCGCAGCCTTCGGCAGCTCCTACAGGGGTTTTGTGTTGGGCTCAATGGCTGAGCAGGTCGACCAACGCCTGCGCGCCCTTCTGCAATGGCTGGCTCTTGAGCCATACCGCATGCACCGGCAGCACCAGACCATTTTCGATGTTGCGAAAATTCAGCCGTTTCAAGCGTCCGGACTCCAGCCACGGCTGCACCACCGACAGCGGAAAGTTGCCCCAGCCCAATCCCGCCTCGACCATCTCCATCGCCGTTTCGAGGTTATCCGTGCGCCAGTAGGATTCCGCTACCAACGGCCGCGTCTCGCTGATCGGCAAGTCGCGACTGGCGACGATGATCTGCCGCACCTGCACCAGATCTTCGAGAAACACATCTCGCCCTTGCAGCAACGGACTGTCCGCCGCCAGCGTGGCGATCATGCGTTCGCTGCCGACGAACTGAAACCGCTCCAGCGCATTTACGCTCAACCCGGCGAAGGCCAGGCACACGCTGACCCGGCCACTGTGCAACATCGCCAGCACATCATCCTGCGGCGCGGTCAGCACTTCGACGTCGAGCAGCGGATGACGCTCGGCAATCACCTTGATCGCCGCCAGCAAGCGACGTCGATCAAGGTCGGCGACTACGCCGATCGACAACCGGCTTTCCAGCCCCAGCGATAACTCCACCGCGTGCACTTGCAGTTGCTTGAGCTGCTCGGCGATCAGTCGCGCGTGCGGCACCAGCGATTGTGCCATCGCCGTGGGTTGCGGCTCACGGTGACTGCGATCGAACAACGGGTAGCCGAGTTCGGCTTCAAGGTTGGCAATGCCCATGCTCACCGCCGAAGGCACCTTACCCAATTGCCGCGCGGCGGCGGAAAACGAGCCGCGCTCGATCACCGCGAGAAACAATTCGATACTGTCGCTATTGAAATTCAATCTGCCCACCTATCAATAAAACTGAAAGCTACCGACTTTTTCTGTCAGATCTATTGAAGCTATCTTTCGCCGCCTTCGCCAGCCCTGCTGGCCCACAATCGGCAAGAAAGAGGCAAATCTGCATGCAAGGCGTGAAACGCAAACTGGTCTACGTATCGCTCTACGAAGTGATCGGCATGACCTTCTCCGCCCTCGGTCTGGCGTTACTGTCGGGCACATCGCCAGGCAGCACCGGGCCACTGGCGGTGATCATCACCAGCATCGCCGTGACCTGGAATTTCATTTACACCTCGTTGTTCGAGCGCTGGGAAAGCCGCCAGGTCTCGCGCACCCGCACGGTCAAACGGCGCATCGCCCATGCCGTCGGTTTTCAACTGACGCTGATCGTGTTTCTGATTCCGCTGATTGCCTGGTGGATGAACATCAGTCTGGTGCAGGCCTTTGTGCTGGATCTGGCGCTGATCATTTTCATCCCGTGCTACACGTTCGTGTTCAACTGGCTGTTTGACCGGATCTTCGGTTTGCCGGCGTCGGCGCTGCCGGATTCAGCAACAGCATAACGGTACGTCGCACTACTAGCTGGCGTGGGGGAATTACGCATCGCTAACGCCGTTAGCGATAAGCCTCTGCTGAACAGCATCAGGGCCAATCGGCCCCAGACCGTCCGTCTGAAAGGGTACCGCACCTGTAATTTCTGACAGTAGACGCTGAGCCTTGTCTGAAGAACCATGGAACGGGCCATGCACCAGCATGGCTGGCTCTCTGTCAGTCACCATCAAGGAAGGGAATTATGTCTGAAGAACTGAAGAACAAAGCCAAGAACGCCATCGGGCACATCGCTATATATGCCGATGAGCAAGCCCAAGGAGAGGAAAGTCTATCCATCACACGACGTGTATTGTGGTTGGACTCCAAAGGCCTATATATCGCTGGAAATGTAAAGGACGACATCATCTCCCACGGAGCGGATATTTATATCAATGCCGCCATCGTGGCCGGTACTACTTATCTTTTCGAATCACGGCAAAGTGGTGGTAACTACATTCCCAAGGTATGGGAGAAAAGTTCATGGACTGCACAGTCCGCTGGCGGAAAGATCACCATCGATGAGGTCGACGTCGTTAACCAAACTGTAAAAGGCAGTTTTGAGTACACCGCGGAATCACCAGACGGGACAAAAACTGCGAAGGTCCGCGGCAACTTTAATTTGAGACAATAAATAAAAGCCTCGAGCAAGCCGCGTGAAACTGCCCCACCCTGCAGTCGGGGCAGTTGCAGGGTCTGTCAGTTCAATTGCAGGGTTTCATTGAACTGACTGATAGCATCCACCACATGCCGTGAGCCCTGCTGAATTTCCAGAATCACCTCGCCCGCCTCGTTCGCCAGTTCCACGCCCAGCCCGGTGCGGCTCAGGCTAGACTGCATGCTCGACACCGCACTCAGCGACAGGTCATGGTTCTTGCGCACCACGTCGACAATTTCCAGCGTCGCCTGACTGGTTCGCGCGGCTAGGCTGCGTACCTCATCGGCAACTACTGCGAAACCGCGTCCATGCTCACCGGCCCGCGCGGCTTCAATCGCCGCGTTCAGGGCCAGCAGGTTGGTCTGATCGGCGATCCCGCGAATGGTCTGGACGATGGTGCCGATGATGTCCGACTGCTTGCTCACCGCATCGATACTCACCGCTGCCTCATTCAGGTCGCGGGAAATGTCCTGAATGATCTGCACGGTCTGCTGCACCACCTGTGAGCCTTTTTGCGCGCAGGCGTCGTTTTGTACCGAAGTGCTGTGGGCCGATTCCGCAGCATTTTGCAACGTGGTCATCTGCCGGGTGATGTCGCTGGCGAACTTGACCACTTTGTACAAGCGGCCCTTGGCGTCGAACAGCGGGTTATACGAAGCCTCCAGATAAACCATCTGCCCGGACTTGTTCTTGCGTTCGAAGCGGTGCGAGTGATATTCGCCGCGATTGAGCGAAGCCCAGAATGCCTGGTACTGCGCGGATTCGGCTTCGGCACGGTGACAGAACAGGCTGTGGTGCTGGCCGACAATTTCATTGTGCGTGTACTGCATGGTTTGCAGGAAGTTGTCGTTGGCGCTGATGACATGGCCTTCAGGGGTGAACTCGATCACTGCCATGGAACGGCCGATCGCCGCCAGCATGGCTTCTTCTTCATGCTCTTTGTTGATGCGTGCGGTGATGTCCGCCGCAACCTTGATGACACTTCTGACCTGTTTGTCGGGACCGAACACCGGCATGTAACTGGCCTCGAGCCAGATCTCCCGCCCGCTCTTGTTCAAACGCAGAAAAGTCCCGCTGAGGGGTTCACCACGGGCCAGGTCACGCCACAACTTTGCGTAGTCCTCGCTGCGATAAAAGCTTTCTTCGCAGAAGATCCGATGGTGTTTGCCGCGCACTTCATCGGCGCTGTAACCCATGGTCTTGCAGAAGTTCTCGTTGGCGTCGAGGACGATGCCTTCGGGCGTGAACTCGATCATGGCCATCGAGCGGCTGATCGCTTCGATTTTCGCATTGGCCTCGGTCAGCGCACAGCTGAAGCGCTCGATTTCCCGCAGGTCAGCCTTGCGATGTAGGTTGAACATGGTTGTATCACCTTCCGCGCGTTCTTTGATTTGATGAAAGTCCAGGTCCTTCAAGATCCACCACTACGTTCCACAGAACAGGCACACGCCTTCCTCCAAGGGAGGAAGTTGTCAGGTGATAAATGATGATCAATCGGAGGGGTCGTGCAGCGACGCTCTGATCAAGACATCCTTTTCTTGATAGCCCGCATGCGGGCCAGCCCTAACGCGTAGAAGAACTTCCATGTAGGTGACGCTCCTTGTTGGTTCAGTGTCGGTGCCTTGGATCGCGCACTCTGGCAGCATGAATCACGGACCAACCCTGTGCCGCTGTCATGGATGGCATGACGGTCGACATGGTTAGTTACCTGCAAGGATAGCCAGCCTGACGCCGGGCGCAAGGCCACTAGTCGGCCAGTATCTGGCATTTTTTGTACAAGAAACGGTTCAGCGCCGGGAAAAATGTTGCCTGAGCGGACGCTTTCGCGAGCAGGCTCGCTCCCACATGGGAATCGATCCCCCCTGTAGGAGTGAGCCTGCTCGCGATAGCGTTAGTTGCAGCACCACAAAAACATCAGAAAACACTACAAACTTCCCCTGACCTTGGCCGCCACCTCCCCCGGCACCCAAGCTGTCCAGACCTGCGGCTGATCACGCAAAAACGCCTCGGCCACCGCCCGCGGTTGCAGGCGTTTTTCACTCATGCCGGCCAATGTCTGGTTGAGCAGATCAATCGGCAGATCGACTTTCTCAAAGAACGCGACCAGCTCCGGGTACTGCGCCTTGAACGGCGCCGACACGCCAATCGCCAGGCTCGCCGGCATCGAGCGCGTGCCCTGCGGATTCGGGTTGTTGGCATCGGCCAGGGTTTTCCACGCTTCGGCATCGAACGGTGGCTCTTCAAGCTTCACCAGTTTGAAACGCCCGAGCAACGGCGTCGGCGACCAGTAATAGAACAGCACCGGTTTGCCGCGCTTGATCGACGACGCCACCTCGGCATCCAATGCCGCGCCGGAGCCGGTGCGGAAGTTGACGAAGCTGTCGCTCAGACCATACGCCTTGAGCTTCTGGCTGTTGACGATTTCCGAGGTCCAGCCGGTCGGGCTGTTGAGAAAGCGCCCGCGGCCCGGGTCTTCCGGGTCCCGGAACACATCCTTGTAGCGCGGCAGGTCAGCGACCGATTTCAGTTCCGGCGCCAGCGCCTTGATTCCGCGTTCCGGGTCGCCCTTGATCACATATTCCGGGACCCACCAGCCTTCGGTGGCACCTTTGACCGTGTCGCCGAGGCCGAATACCTTGCCCTCGGCGGCAGCCTTGACCCACGCCGGACTGCGCCCGGCCCACTCTTCGCCGATTACCTGAATGTCATTTTTCGCCAATGCCGCCTCCAGGCTGACCGTGCTGCCCGGCAACGTGTCGGTCGGATAGCCGTAGCCTTTTTCGACGATCAAGCGCAGCACTTCGGTGATGAAACTGCCGCTCTCCCACGTGATGTCGCCGAAGTGAATCGGTGCGCTTTTTTCGGCTGCGCAAACAGCCCCGACGCTCAGGCTCAGCGCCAGCAGCGTGCGGCCGAGCAGGGTTTTGATCGATGTCATGCAGACCTCTTTTCTTCCAGGAATTGGTTGGCGCTGTGGCGGTCGCACAGGGCTTGGGAACGCGCCATGTACACGCTCACCGAACGCTGTGAGATGCCCAGTTCGGCGGCGATTTGCGGGTAGGTCAGGCCATCGATACGCGCCAGCAGAAAGGTCGACCGGACCTTGGCCGGCAAGCGATGCAGGCTGCGATCGAGGCGATCGAGAGTTTGCGAGAGCTGAGCGAGGTGTTCAGGCGACGCCGCGACATCGAGGTCGGACTGCTGGCGATGCCGGCGTTGCAGATCCGCACGGCGCCAGTTCTGATAAAGCAGACGTTGCGCGATCGTCGTCAGCAAGGCGCGAGGTTCGCGAATGGCCGTCAGCGCTGGGGCTTCGAGCAGTTGGGCGAAGGTTTCGCCGGCAATGTCTTCCGCGCCGGCCACGTCGCGCGAGTGTCGACGCAGGTAATCACAGAGCCAGCGATAATGCGCGCGGAACAGGCGTTCCACGGTGTCGCGATGGAATTGATCGGCGCCGGACATAGGGGCTCCTGGGCAAGGGTCGCTGAATGTCCGGTGTTCCGGTGGCGCGATCGTAGCAAGGCGCCTTATGCGTTAATAATATTTAAATATTATTTTTATATTCACTTTGGGAATTAGCTCGAGCTAGCGAAGTTGCCCGTAGCCCCGAGCTTCAGCGTCTCGCTGATAGTCGAGCAGCACCTCATAGTCGCTTTCAGTTGCCGGCAGAACTTCAGACAAACCCAAGGTCTGCACTACCTCAGGCAATTCATGCAACGTCTGATTCATCACTTGCAGCAGCCGTTCGACCTGCTCGTCGCTGGCACCGGCAGCCGTGATGAATGGCAGTGTCGGACTCAACGCACTGAGCGCAACCACACGCAATCCGCTGACTTCTTCGGGCGCGTGCCGGGCGATATAAGCGAACGTGACGCTGTCGATCGCGGCCAGGTCGGCGAGGTTTTCCCGCAGCCAGCGCAGGCTCTCGCGGTGGCCGCCACTGATGCCGACACTGGCGAAAAACCGGCCGTCCAGCTGCAGCGGCGCCAGACGCTGGCGCAGCAGGTTCATCCCGCTGTTGGAATCTTCGCTGTTGATCACGCCCCGGCTGTGGCGAAAGTCGCCAAGCGAATAGCGCGGATCAACAGCGCGGCCAAGGATCAGGCTGCAATGCTGGCCGCCGCTGGCCTCAGGCAATTCATAGCGCGGCCGGCCAATGAGACGGACCCGGCCACGCAGCGCTGTCATCAGCGGATAGCCGCAGGTCTGGGTGAGCAGCAGATGCGGCGATAGCCACAGTTCGGGCAGCGTCAGCTTGGTCGCGTCGAGTCGGCTGTGGCCGAGGTGTTCGAGGATGCGCGCCAGCCATTGTTCATTGGCCACGCGGACGGGCTCGGGGGCCGGGTACATCAGCAGTTCGGCGTGGTGTTGGGTCATGCAAATTTCTCCCCGACAACAAATTTCCCCTGTAGGAGTGAGCCTGCTCGCGATAGCGGTGTGTCAGTGACAAACTCAGTGACTGATACGACGCTATCGCGAGCAGGCTCACTCCTACAGGGGATTGTGGTGTTTCTGGATCAGTGAAACGGATGCTCCGGGCTATCAATCGGTTTGAAGCCATGTTGTCGCCACAACTCCCCATACCCCCGCACGACAAACCCGCCACTGCGCGCAATCCACTGCTCGCGGTGCAGCCGGTAGACCTTGGGCAAGTCGTACCACGCCAGCCCCGGCAGGTCGTGATGCACCAGATGAAAATTCAGGTTGAGAAACAACCAGCGCCACGGCCAGCCAGCCTCGTTGAGCACGGTGCGTTGCTCGGCCTGGGCATGCGGTCGATGCTCGTGAAACGAACGGATCATCGCGATCGACAGCGCCGGTACGCTGATCAGCAACAGGTAATGCCACACCGGCAAAATGCTGTAGCGGGCAATGAAACCCAGCATCAATAGAGTAACCACGCCGTGGCTCAGCCACATCAGCCAGGCTTGCGGATCAGCGTTTCGCAAGCGCTGCTGCTCCTCGCGCGCTAACGCCGTCAACGCCAGCGGCGCGCCAATCACGAAGCGTCCTAGCACCGTCTTGTTCAGCCAATGCACGCTGCGCTCGAACACCGAGCCGCCGTGCCAGTTGGCAGAGGTCAGATAGCGACTTTCCGGATCGACGCCCGGCACCGTCAAGTCTTCCTCGCGGTGATGACGCAAATGGCTGTCGCGATACAGCGTGTACGGATACCACACGGCAAACGGGGCGTAGCCGAGGATTTTATTGATGAAGGTCGAGCGGGTCGGATGGCCGTGAAGCAATTCATGCTGCAGCGACAACCACAACACCAGCAGCGGGATCAGCAGCAACGTACTCAAGCCGCGTCCCAGCCAGGCGCTGTTGAGGAGGATGGCGAACCAGCCGGCGTACACACCGATCAGCAACAGCCAGGTCGGCCATTCGCTGCGGGCGGTAAAGCGCTGGCGCAGGTTTTCGATTTGCTGGCGATGTCGGGCGTCGAAATAAAAAGCCATGGCGTTGCTCGGAACGGGAATCGTCCCCTTCTGTGCAACGAGGCGGTGCAATCTTGCAGATTATTTTTCAGATGGCGTGGAAGCCCGAGAGACGGGCTTCCGAAGGGTTTGCTCAATGGCCGAAGATGTCGACTTTCTTGGCTTTCTTTTCTGCGCGTTTTTCAATCGCGGTCTTGGCCGGCTTCTTCTTCGCGGCTTTCTTTGAATCCATACCTTTGGACATGATCGGTACTCCACTCACAGGGATGTGAGATCAGGTATACACCTATCCCGAGCCGCGCGTTCTTTTATAATCGGCGCTTTTCGAACCGACAGTCCGAACCATGCCCGACATCCACTACAGCCAGCTCGACGAACCGTTGTGGCCGCTGATGAACAAGTTCTACCGCAGCCACCAGTCCTCGATGAAAGCCGTGCGCGAGGCGCAACTGTGGGTCGCGCGGCGCGGCGAGATCGTGGCGGCGCTGTGCCTGCGGCAGGTATCGGGCGGCCACTGGCTGACAGGGTTGTTTGTCGATCCGGGGTGTCGGGAACAGGGAATTGCCGGGCAGTTGATTGCGGCGGCGGTTGCTCAGGTGGACGGGCCGGTGTGGCTGTTCTGTCATCCGGATCTGCGCGGATTTTATGAGCGGCGCGGGTTCCGCGTTGATCCGGCCCTGCCGCAGGCGATGGCAGAACGGTTGAGCCGGTATGCGCGGAGCAAGCCGATGATTGCGATGGGGCTCAGCCCTCCAGACTGACGCAGTTCCCTTGTAGGAGTGAGCCTGCTCGCGATAGCGATCTATCAGTCACCGGATTCGTCAATGACAGACCGCTATCGCGAGCAGGCTCACTCCTACAGGGAATTGTAGTGAGTCTGGATCAGTCGTCGGCCATGGGATCAAGATCCGGGAACAGCACTTCGGTAAAGCCGAACTTGCTGAAATCGGTAATCCGCGACGGATACAGCCGGCCGATCAGGTGATCGCATTCATGCTGCACCACTCGCGCATGAAAACCCGAGGCCACGCGCACGATCGGCTCGCCCTTGGGATCAAAGCCCTCGTAGCGAATCTGCTGATAGCGATCCACCGCGCCGCGCAGGCCAGGTACCGACAAGCAGCCTTCAAAACCCTCTTCCATCAGCGGATTCAAAGGCGTGATCAGCGGATTGATCAGGATCGTCTGCGGCACCGCTTCGGCGTCAGGGTAACGCTCGCTGTGCTCGAAGCCGAAGATCACCAGTTGCAGATCGACGCCGATCTGCGGTGCCGCCAGACCCACGCCACCGACGCTTTCCATGGTCTGGAACATGTCATCGATCAACTGCCACAGCTCGGCGCTGTTGAACATCTCCGGCGGTACCGGCGGGGCGATGCGCAGCAGGCGCTCGTCGCCCATTTTCAGAATTTCACGGATCATGGTCGCGCTTCATCGGTGTCCGGCTTGAGCGAATGATCGCGGCCCAGGCCCGAGACGTGTTGTTTGCTGGATTCGTCGGGCTCGCCAGGGGCTTTCTCGCCCTTGTCCTTGCCTTCGGCGGACATGTGCTCGATCACCGCATTCATTTCCGCGCCGAGCAACAACACCGCCGCGGAGATATAGAAATACAGCAAGAGCACGATGATCGCCCCGATGCTGCCATACATCGCGTTGTAGTTGGCGAAGGTTTTCACGTAGAAGGCAAAACCCAGCGAGGCGAGGATCCACACCACCACCGCCAGCACCGAACCGGGTGTGATGAAGCGGAAGTCCTGTTTGACGTCGGGCATCACGTAGTAGATCAGTGCCACCGCGACCATCATCAGAATCACGATCACCGGCCAGCGCGCGATGGTCCACACCGTGACGATGAAATCTTCCAGCCCCACTTGTGCGGCGATCCAGCCCATCACCTGCGGCCCGAGCACCATCAGCGCGGCAGCGATCAGCAGCATGCCGGCAATGCCGACGGTGTAGACAATCGACAGGGGAAAACGCTTCCAGACCGGCCGGCCTTCGACCACGTCGTAAGCGGCGTTCATCGCGCTCATCATCAGGCGCACGCCGGCCGACGCGGTGTACAGGGCAATCACGATACCGATTGAAAGCAGGCCACCCTTGGATTGCTGCAACTGGTCGATCACCGGGTTGACCTGCTCCAGCGCCTGCGGCGGCAGGACCAGTTCGGCTTGCAGGCGCAGCCAGGAGAAGAAGTCCGGCAGATGGAGGAAACCGATCAGGGCAATCAGGAAGAGAATGAACGGAAACAGCGAGAACAGCATCTGGTAGGCCAGTGCCGAGGCGTAGGTCGACATTTCGTCATCGACGAACTCAGTGACCGTGCGCACCATCACCCGGTGCAGGGGCAGACCTTTCATGTCCGGAAATATCATTCGCGTCTCCTTGCGCCGCAAAAGGTTGAAGTCGTGGCGACTCAGGGGCCGTTTTTTACCTCAAGGTAGCCTGTTTGGCGATCCTTCGGCGGATGACCGCAGGGTTCTGATACAAAAACGGCCATCTTTGGATGGCCGCTCGTGTGATTCGTTCAAGGCTCGCTTACGCCTTGTCGACGCCTTTTTTCACAGCGTCCTTGGCGTTGCCGACCGCTTGCTGGGCTTCGCCTTTTTTCTCTTGAACTTTGCCTTCTGCGCGCAGTTTGTCGTTGTCAGTGGCCTTACCGACGCCCTGTTTGACGTTACCGACAGCTTCGTTGGCCATGCCTTTTACTTTATCGCCTGTGCTACTCATGGTGTTTCTCCGTGATGCATATAGGGAAGAAAAGTCATTACGTAACGATTGACCGGTGCGCTTTGCGCCGAGTTTCATTTATTTTTGCGGGGATTTCGTCGCGATGCGCAGGTTGCGCTTTATGTTTGCCGGCGTTGCCCCGAGAATGCTCAGCCTATGGGCGTTGCGCCCCGCACACCGATTCGCAGGAATGTCATGAAGCTCAATAAAACCCAGGCCATCGCCCGTCGCAACCAGCAACTGGGCGGCGCCGTGCTCGGCACCAACAACTGCCACTTCGCCGAACTGAACCGCAACCGCAACATCTGGTGGTTCGACCTGCCGGTGTCGCGTCTGGCGATCGGTCAGTACGAGTGGATTCACTTGCTGCTGCACACCCCGGCCACCGATGAGTTGCTGCACCTGAAAGTGCCGACGGTATTCCTGCGCGAGAAGCTCGAAGGGCTGGTGATTCGCAATGAAGGCAAGCGCAAGGCGGCGCTGAGCCTGGAGCTGAGTGCGGACAAGGATTCGTATCTGCAGGACATGCGTCCGGCGGGGACCAATGTGAATTTTGCGCCGTTTCGTCAGTAGGATTTGTGGCGTCAGCCCTTCCCCTCACCCTAGCCCTCTCCCAGAGGGAGAGGGGACCGAATGGTGGATATTCAAGAGATACGCCGACCTGATCGAGCTTACTGAATCCATAATCGACTCGGTTTTTCAGGTTGATGCTCAACGCCAGACATCTCGATCGGCTCCCTCTCCCTCGGGAGAGGGCTGGGGTGAGGGGCCGCTTCACCGCATGATCAAAGCCCTGCTCTGCACCAACAAAAAGCCCCGCATCTGCGGGGCTTTTTATTTACGCGGCAGATGTGGCCTTGAGCTTCTTCAGCTCTTCATCACGCAACTCGCGGCGCAGGATCTTGCCGACGTTGGTGGTCGGCAACGCATCGCGGAATTCCACCGAACGCGGCACTTTGTAGCCGGTGACGTTGGCGCGCATGTGGTCCATGACCTGTTCTTTGGTCAGGGTCACACCCGGTTTGGCGACAATGAAAATCTTGATCGCCTCACCCGATTTCTCGTCCGGCACACCGATCGCCGCGCACTGCAACACGCCCGGCAAAGTCGCCAGCACGTCTTCCAGTTCGTTCGGATAGACGTTGAAGCCAGACACCAGAATCATGTCCTTCTTGCGATCAACGATGCGCATGTAGCCGTCCGGCTGGATCAGCGCGATGTCACCGGTTTTCAGCCAGCCATCGCTGTCGAGCATTTCATCGGTGGCCTCCTGACGCTGCCAGTAGCCCTTCATGACCTGCGGGCCCTTGACGCACAGTTCACCGATTTCGCCCAGCGGCTGCTCGACACCGGCATCGTCGATGACCTTGCACAGGGTCGACGGCACCGGAATGCCGATGGTGCCGATCTGGATGTGCTGGATCGGGTTGACCGTGGCCACCGGGCTGGTTTCGGTCATGCCGTAGCCTTCGCAGATGGCGCAACCGGTCACGGCTTTCCAGCGCTCGGCCGCGGCCAATTGCAGGGCCATGCCACCGGACAGGGTGACTTTCAGCGCGGAGAAATCCAGCTTGCGGAAACCTTCGTTGTTGCACAGCGCCACGAACAGCGTGTTCAGACCGACGAAACCGCTGAACTTCCACTTCGACAGCTCCTTGACCATCGCCGGCAGGTCGCGCGGGTTGCTGATCAGGATGTTGTGGTTGCCGATCAGCATCATCGCCATGCAGTGAAAGGTGAACGCATAGATGTGGTACAGCGGCAGCGGCGTGATCAGGATCTCGCAGCCTTCGTTGAGGTTGGAGCCCATCAGCGCCTTGCATTGCAGCATGTTGGCGACCAGGTTGCGGTGGGTGAGCATCGCGCCCTTGGCCACGCCGGTGGTGCCGCCGGTGTATTGCAGCACCGCGACATCGCCGCTGTCCGGGTTGGCTTCGGCCACTGGCTGACCGTGGCCCTTGCTCAGCACGTCGTTGAACCTGATGGCTTTGGGCAGGTGATAGGCCGGGACCATTTTCTTCACGTACTTGATGACGCTGTTGATCAGCAGGCGCTTGATCGGCGGCAGCAGGTCGGCGACTTCGGTGACGATGATGTGCTTGACGCCGGTCTTCGGCACCACGGCTTCGGCCAGGTGCGCCATGTTCGCCAGGCACACCAGCGCTTTGGCACCGGAGTCGTTGAATTGGTGTTCCATTTCCCGCGCGGTGTACAGCGGATTGGTGTTGACCACGATCAACCCGGCGCGAATGGCACCGAAGACCGCGACCGGGTATTGCAGGACGTTGGGCAGTTGCACGGCGATTCGATCACCGGGCTGCAAGTCGGTATGCTGTTGCAGATACGCGGCAAAGGCACCGGACAGTTCGTACAGTTCACCGTAGGTGATTGTCTTGCCCAGGTTGCTGAAAGCCGGTTTGTTGGCGAAGCGTTGGCAGGATTGCTTCAACACTGCCTGAATGTTCGGATACTCGTCTGGATTGATCTCGGCTGCGATTCCCGCCGGGTACTTATCCTTCCAAAAGTCTTCGATCATGGAAGCCCACTCCTCAGCAACGCGAATTCTTCACCGCATTTGATGCGATTATTATTGGTGTGTGTTTTGTATTGGTGAATCCGGCGTTTTACAGGCCGAGAAGTCACAAAGCGCGCCGAGAGTAGCAGCTTTGCCGAGGGTCGACCAGAGCCAAACGTGGGCCCTACAGTCATATTGATGACTCAAGACTTGCCAGCGGTCATTTTAGAGCAAAAATCCTATTAAACCGTAAAAGCCCCATAGTCAGGGGTGTAAAAGCAAAAGATCGCAGCCTTCGGCAGCTCCTACAAAGGGAACGCATTCCAAATGTAGGAGCTGCCGAAGGCTGCGATCTTTTCGCCTGTGACCTTTATGCGATATCCCGCAACTCGCGCCGCAGAATTTTCCCTACAGGCGTCATCGGCAACGACTCACGCAGCACGATGTGTTTCGGCACTTTGTAGGCGGTGAAATTCTCTTTGCAGTAGGCCTTCAGCTCTTCAAGACTGACACCGGTTTCCCGCGCCACGACAAACAGTTTCACCGCCTCCCCCGAACGCTCGTCCGGCACACCGATCACCGCGCAGTTGGCGACTTTCGGGTGGGCCATGACCACGTCTTCGATTTCGTTCGGATACACGTTGAAGCCGGAGACGATGATCATGTCCTTTTTGCGATCGACGATGCGCACGAAACCGTCCGGGTCGATCACGGCGATGTCGCCAGACTTGAACCAGCCTTCGGCATCGAGCACTTCGGCAGTGGCCTCGGGTTTGTTCCAGTAGCCCTTCATGATCTGCGGGCCTTTGATGCACAGCTCGCCACGCTCGCCCAGCGGCTGCTCGACGCCGTCATCGTTGATGATTTTCACCAGCGTGCCCGGCACCGGCAGGCCCACCGTGCCCAAGCGCGATTGGTCGCCGTAAGGGTTAGTGCAGGCCACCGGCGAGGTTTCGGTCAGGCCGTAGCCTTCGGTGATACGGCAACCGGTCATCTGCTCCCAGCGCTCGGCGGTGGCTTTGACCAGCGCGGTGCCGCCGGAGTTGGTCAGCTTCAGACTGGAGAAATCCAGGGTCTTGAAGTCAGGGTGATCCATCAGCGCGACGAACAAGGTGTTCAAACCCAGTAGCGCAGAGAAGCGCCAGTTCTTCAGTTCCTTGATGAAGCCGGGGATGTCGCGCGGATTGGAGATCAGCACGTTGTGGTTGCCCGACACCATCATGCACATGCAATTCGCGGTGAAGGCATAGATGTGGTACAGCGGCAGCGGCGCAATCATCACTTCCTGGCCCTCGCGCAACAGCGGCTGACCGTCCGGGCCGAGCTGGGCCAGACAGGCACGCACTTGCTGCATGTTCGCCACGAGATTGCCGTGGGTGAGCATCGCGCCTTTCGCCAGGCCGGTGGTGCCGCCGGTGTATTGCAGCACGGCGATGTCCTCGAGGCCGACGCTCAGCGGTTTGATACCCAGGCCACGACCCATGCGCAGCGCGCTTTTGAAGGAGATCGCCTGGGGCAGCGAATACTCGGGAACCAGTTTTTTCACCTTGCTGACCACGGTATTGACCAGCCAGCCCTTGGCGGCGGGCATCAGGTCGCCCATCTTCGCTTCGATCAGGTATTGGATATCGGTGTCGGGCAGCACTTCCTGGACTTTCTGCCCGAACAGATTCAGGTAGACCAACGCACGCGCACCGGAATCCTTGAATTGATGGCGCATCTCGCGCGGCGTGTAGAGCGGGTTGGTGTTGACCACGATCAGCCCGGCGCGCAGCGCGCCGAACACGGCAATCGGATAATGCAGGACGTTGGGCATCTGCACCGCGATGCGGTCTCCCGGCACCAGATCGGTATGGGCCTGCAGATAACCGGCAAACGCCGCGCTCTGGCGCTCGAGCTCGGCGTAGGTCAGGGTGATGCCCATGCTGCTGAACGCGGGGCGGTCAGCGAACTTCTTGCAGGAACGCTCAAACACTTCGATGACCGACTTGAACTCGCCCATGTCGATGTCCAGCGGTACGCCGGCCGGGCGTTTGTCATTCCAGAAATCAGGTTGCATTGTTCTTGTCCTCTTTACCTGAGCCGATCCGGGAGCCGCTTTCTGTCGTTTCTGCTTCGTCCATGGAAGGCGAAAAGCACAAAGCGGAGCTTCACGGACACTAGCAGCTATGGCCATTGAGGCAAATATGACGCAAGCCCTCATTGATCCCGTGAATCTTCGTGCCGTGGCGTGGGCTGATCAGACGCGCTATACACTGTGGCGATGCTGAGCAAAGGAATCGCCATGACCCACGACACCTTCTGGCTGGACGCGAGTGACCGCAGCCGCCTGTACGTCAACCGCTGGCTGCCGGCCACGCCCTTGAAAGCGGTGATTCTCGTCGCCCATGGCATGGCCGAGCACAGCGCTCGCTACGCCCGCCTCGCCGACACGTTTTGCGACAAAGACTATGGCGTCTACGCACCGGATCTGCGCGGCCATGGCCGCACCGCCGACAACGGCACCCTCGGCCATTTCGCCGATGACGATGGCTGGTGCAAGGTCGTTGGCGATCTGGCCAGCCTCAACCAGCACATCGGCCAGCAACACCCCGGCGTGCCGATCATTCTGCTCGGGCACAGCATGGGCAGTTACCTGGCCCAGGCCTATCTGCTGCACCACAGCGCCAGTCTGCACGGGGCGATTCTCAGCGGATCGAATTTCCAGCCAGTGGCCCTGTATCGCGTCGCCCGGCAGATTGCCCGGCTGGAAAAACTGCGTCAGGGCGGCAAGGGCCGCAGCGCGTTGATCGAGTGGCTGTCGTTCGGCTCGTTCAACAATAAATTCAAACCGCTGCGCACCCGTTTCGACTGGCTGAGCCGCGATCCGGCCGAGGTCGACAAATACGCCGCCGACCCGTTGTGTGGCTTTCGCTGTACCAATCAGTTCTGGATCGACCTGCTCGGCGGCTTGCAGCAAATCAGCAAAGCGTCCAATCTCGCGCAAATCGATCCGGGCCTGCCGCTGCTGGTGATTGGCGGCGAATGTGATCCGGTGAGCGAAGGCAAGCGTCTGACTGATCTGGCCAACGCCTTGCGCAGGGCCGGCAGCCAGCACCTGCAACTGAAGATCTACCCGCAGGCCCGGCACGAATTGTTCAATGAAAGCAATCGCGACGAAGTGACCGCCGATGTGCTCGCCTGGATCGATCAGGCCCTGAGCCATCCGCGCCCGCAGCGCAGCGAATAATTTTTTGTGGATTCACTGAATCCGTCACAGGAATCGAAACCGATGACCCAGGTTACCAACATCCCTTACGAAGCCCTCGAAGTCGGCCAGACCGCCAGCTACAGCAAGACTGTCGAAGAGCGCGACATCCAGCTGTTCGCCGCGATGTCGGGCGACCACAACCCGGTGCACCTGGACGCCGAGTTTGCCGCCGCGAGCATGTTTAAGGAACGCATTGCCCACGGTATGTTCAGCGGTGCGCTGATCAGCGCCGCGGTCGCTTGCGAACTGCCTGGGCCGGGCACTATTTATATCGGTCAGCAGATGAGCTTTCAGAAACCGGTAAAGATCGGCGACACGCTGACGGTGCGTCTGGAGATTCTCGAGAAACTGCCGAAATTTCGCGTGCGCATTGCCACTCGCGTATTCAATCAGCGTGATGAGCTTGTGGTGGATGGCGAGGCGGAGATTCTCGCGCCGCGCAAGCAGCAGACGGTGACTTTGCCGACATTGCCGGCGATCAGTATTGGCTGATGGATTGTAGGGTGTCAGGTAGAGCCTTTCCCCCTCACCCCAGCCCTCCCGAAACGTCGGACCGCCCCCAAGGGGGCGAGGGGGAAAGGGAGCAGATTTGAGTGTTTTTCAAATCCTCAATCGACTCGATCATTCAGGTCGATGTTTAGTGATAAGCCCCTCACCCTAGCCCTCTCCCTCCGGGAGAGAGCTAGGGTGAGGGGCTCTTCCTGCGGGCACAAAAAACGCCAGACTAGCTGGCGTTTTTTGTAGCCGACTAACTCTTACGAGTTGGCACGAGCCTGGTTACGCAGGGCTTTCACCTGGTCGTGGTTGCGTTGTACGCCGTGGTACTGACGCTCAACCAGGTCACGAATACCCACCAGATTGTGCTTGGTGATTTTTTCCAGCGCTTCCTTGTAAGCCTTCAGGGCATGGTCTTCACCGCGCTCGGCTTCGTTCAGCACAGCCTCTTCGTCTTTGCCGGTGAACATGGCTTTCACGTCGACCCAGCGACGGTGCAGGTCACCGCTGACGCTGGTGGAAGTTTCCGGATCGCCGCCCAGCGAACGAACGGCCGCTTGCAGCTCAGCTGCGGCAGCGGCGCAATCAGCTGCGCGAGTCACAAACAGGCTTTTCAGCTCTGGGTGCTTGATGTCTTCGGCGCAAGTCTTGAAACCTTCCTGACCGTCCTTGGAGGTTTCGATCAGGTCATTGAGTACCGAGATGGATTCTTTGTTTACGTCAGTCATTTTCCAATTCCTTGCGGTTGGTTGAAGATGCAAGGGATATTGCAGTGTGCGTGCCAGTTTGCTTATTGAGAATAAAACCTTGTTTTTCAGTGACTTATAAAAGATTGAACCATCTGTATGCTGGTTTTTTGCATGATCTGTCATTTGGCCTGCATGCAGAATGCCTGTATTTTCCAGACTGATCTGAAAACCGATGAAGCCAGCTGATGAATCCGGAAAAACTCGAACTGCTGATCACCCGCGAGATGCCTTTCGGCAAGTACAAGGGCCGAATCATTGCCGACCTGCCCGGCCCCTACCTGAACTGGTTCGCCCGTGAAGGCTTTCCCCACGGCGAACTCGGTGGTCTGCTCGCGCTAATGCAGGAGATCGACCACAACGGCCTGTCCGACCTGCTTGAGCCGCTACGCGCCAAACATGGCAAACCCGCCCCGCGCCACTGAAGCGCCCTCCTCTCTTGAGCCATGCCGACCATGCCTGACAACACCCGCCGAGCCCGTGACGAAGCTTTCTGGCAAACCTTTGCCGACCGATACGATGTGCAGCCCGGCCCGGTCAACCTGGAGAACGGTTACTTCGGGCGCCTGTCGCGCACGGTGATCGAGGAATACCAGCGCAACATCGAGCTGATCAACACCAGCAACTCGGTTTACGTGCGCCAGCGCTTTGAACAGCACGACAACCTCGAGATCCGCGCGCAACTGGCCGAACTGATTGGCGTACGCGCGCAAAGCGTGGCCCTGACGCGTAACGCCACCGAAGGCCTGCAATCGCTGATCCGCAATTACAATCGCCTGCAGCCGGGCGATCAGGTACTGATCTGCGACCTCGACTACGACACGGTCAAAGGCGCCATGCGCTGGCTGGCGAAACACCGCGGGGTCGAGGTCATCGAAATTGCCCACCGCCATCCGGCCAGCTTCGAAAGCCTGCTGGAAAGCTACCGCGAGGCGTTCATCCGCCATCCGAAACTCAAACTGATGGCCCTTACCCACGTCACCCACCGCACTGGTCTGGTCATGCCGGTGCAGGCTATCGCCGCGCTGGCCAAAGAGCATGGGGTCGACATTATCCTCGACGGTGCCCACGCCCTCGGCCAGATCGAATTCGATCTGCAAGCGTTGGGCATCGCTTTCGCCGGCTACAACCTGCACAAGTGGATCGGCGCGCCGCTGACCCTCGGCTTCATTTATGTTGCCCCGCAGCGTCTGGCCGACATCGATCCGGACATGGGCGAGATGCATTATCCGGTCACCGACATTCGCGCGCGCACCTCGTACAGCACGCCAGACATCCCGGCGCTGATGACCCTGCCGCTGGTGTTCGAAGAGCACAACGCCCTCGGCGGTGCCGCAGCCAAAAGCGCACGCCTGAATTACCTGCGCAATCTCTGGGTCAGCGCAGTGCGGGACCTGCCGGGCATTGAGGTGCTGACGCCGGATGATCCGCAACTGTATTGCGGGATCACCTCGCTGCGCTTCACTCGTCATGCCGATCAACAGGTCATGGTTGAGCGCCTGCTCAACGAGTTCAACCTGTTCACCGTGGTGCGCACCGGCGCCGCATGCGGGCCGTGCATCCGCGTTACACCGGGGCTGACCACCACGGCTGGCGAAATGGAGCAACTGGTAGGGGCGCTGAACCAGCTGCGCTAGAACGGCACAGCGGAATTTTTTTCGTAGCCTTCAAGGCCAAGCTGCGACGATACGGCGAAGGTGTCGATGCCGAGCGTCTGGCAGGCGAAGGCACCGTCGTCGAGATCCGTGCCGGCGATCGGCTGCAACACCAACCGCAAGGCTTCCTCGGCGGGCACTTCACAGTCGCAGCAGCCGGGCAGGTGCAAGGTGCCGGCCCAGGCTTCGTGGTGAGCCTGGGCGCTTTTGTCGTCGCTGGGGATGTATACGTTCAGGGAAAGGCAAGATGTGCCAAGCGCCGGGCGATCCGGGTAGATGCTGGTGAAACGGACGATGCCCTGGCTGTCGGTCAATTGGCTGCCGCAGAGGCTGGTGTGGCTATCGACACGCTGCCGAATGCGCACCAGCGCGCCGGTAACCGGCTCGCCGGTCATCACATCGACCAGCAACAGACGCAGGATCAGCGGCAGGCCTTCGACCCCCTTGCTGATATTGCGCACCTGGGGTTCGGCTGCTCGGCCATCGGGGCGGCCATGGGTGGCCAGCTTCGGTTGATAAAGGGATTGTGGCGTAAGGGTCAGAGACTGAAGGTCGTCCATGAGGCGTTCTCTCTTCCATAAGATGAACGCAGGTTAACCCCGTGAAACAGCCAGCGTGCGGTAACTATGTATCGCGGCATGTACCGGCGGTTGTTTCAGCGCAAAAAAAAAGGTGCGCCGACCAAGCGCACCATAAAGCCGTAAAGCACACAACGAAGTGTCGGGTAACGATCAGTCCAGCAGCGCCAGAGCTTCGGCGGTGCATTCCTGAATGCGGGCCCAGTCGCCGTTCTTGATCCACTCCGGATCAAGCATCCAGCTACCGCCCACGCACATGACGTTTTTCAGCGCCATGTAGCTCTTGATATTGGCCGGGCCGACGCCGCCAGTCGGGCAGAATTTCACTTCGCCAAACGGACCGCCAAGGGCCTTGATTGCCGCTACGCCACCGCTGACTTCCGCCGGGAACAGCTTGAAGCGGCGATACCCCAGGCCGTAGCCTTCCATGATCCCCGAGGCGTTGCTGATGCCCGGCAACAGCGGGATCGGGCTGTCGACACTGGCTTCGAGCAGGTCGCGGGTGATGCCCGGGGTGACGATGAATTGCGAGCCTGCCGCTTCCGCCGCCGCGAGCATGTTGCGGTCGAGCACGGTGCCAGCACCGGTCATCAGTTCCGGGCGCTGTTCGCGCAGGATCTGGATCGCTTTGAGGCCGAACTGCGAACGCAGGGTCACTTCCAGCGCGGTCAGGCCACCGGCGGCGAGGGCGTCGGCCAGCGGCAGCACGTCCTGTTCGCGGGCGATGGTGATCACCGGCAGGATCCGCGCCTTGGCGCAGAGACTGTCGATCAGGGCAACTTTGTCCGCCATGGAAACGGTCGGGGATGGGGTTGTCATAGCGGCTGTTCCTTGGCTCATGGGCACCAGTAAATCTCTAACGTAGGTTGCAGAAACGCGCGCACCGGCATGGCCGCGACGTCATCGGATGCCAGCGCGGCATTCAGGGTGGTCAGTTTCGATTGACCGGAAATCGACAGAATCTTGTGTTTGGCCGAAGCCAGCAGCGCACGGCTCATGGTCAGGCGCTGACGCGGCACGCTTGGCGCCAGCATCGGCCAGCAACGGCGCATGCCATCGGCTTGCAGGGCTTCGGCGAGGTTCGGGCTGTCGGGGAACAGCGACGCGGTGTGTCCGTCATCGCCCATGCCGAGCACCAGTACGTCGATCGGCGGCAGCTCGGCGAGCAGACGGTCGGCCTGTTCCGCAGCCTGCTCGACATTCGCCGCAGCGCTGTAGAGGCTGAGGAACTGCGCCTTGGCTGCCGGGCCTTTGAGCAAGTACTGCTTGAGCAGACCGGCATTGCTGTCGGCGTGTTCGACCGGCACCCAACGTTCGTCGGCCAGGGTCACAACGACTTTCGACCAGTCCAGTTCCTGTTTGGCCAGATGCTGGAAAAACGCCACCGGGCTGCGCCCGCCGGACACCACCAGCACCGCGTTGCCGCGAGCCGCAATGGCCTCGCTCAATTGCTGGGCAACGTTCAGTGCCAGGCCTTCGGCCAGCAACACCGGGCTGTTGAATTCGCGGGCAGTCACGCCCGTCGGCAGTTGCACATCAGATATCGCCATACCACGACCTCCCGTCCCGCGTGATCAATGCAATGGAGCTCATCGGCCCCCACGACCCGGCCGCATACGGCTTGGGCGCGTCACCGGATTTTTTCCACCCGGCGATCAACTGGTCACACCACTTCCACGCGGCTTCGATTTCATCTTTACGGACAAACAGGTTCTGATTGCCGTTCATCACTTCCAGCAACAACCGCTCGTAGGCATCGGGGATTCGCGCGCTACGCCAGGTGTCGGAGAAGTTCAGTTGCAGCGGCCCGCTGCGCAGTTGCATGCCCTTGTCCAGGCCCTGCTCTTTGGTCATCACCCGCAAGGAAATGCCTTCGTCCGGTTGCAGGCGGATGATCAGTTTGTTGCTGATCTGCAGGCGCTGCTCCGGGGCGAAGATGTAGTGCGACGGTTCCTTGAAATGGATGACGATCTGCGACAGCTTTTGCGGCATGCGCTTGCCGGTGCGCAAATAGAAAGGCACGCCAGCCCAGCGCCAGTTGCGGATATCGGCACGCAGAGCGACGAAGGTTTCGGTGTCGCTCTGGGTGTTGGAATTCGGTTCTTCGAGGTAACCCGGAACGGATTTCCCCTCGCTGTGGCCAGCGATGTACTGGCCGCGCACCACTTGTGTAGTCAGACCTTCCGGGCTGATCGGCGCCAGCGCCTTGAGCACCTTTACTTTCTCGTCACGGATGCTGTCGGCGGACAGGTCGGCCGGCGGGTCCATGGCAATCAGGCAGAGCAGTTGCAGCAGGTGATTCTGGATCATGTCGCGCAGCTGTCCGGCCTTGTCGAAATAGCCCCAGCGGCCTTCGATGCCGACCTTCTCGGCCACGGTGATTTCCACGTGGGAGATGTAATTCTGGTTCCACTGGGTTTCGAACAGGCTGTTGGCGAAACGCAGGGCGATCAGGTTTTGAACGGTTTCCTTGCCCAGATAGTGGTCGATGCGGTACGTGCGGTCTTCCGGGAAGAACTGCGCCACCGCGTCGTTGACCTTGCGCGACGATTCCAGGTCAGAGCCGATCGGCTTTTCCAGGACCACGCGGGTGTTCTCGGCCAGACCGACTTTTTCCAGGTTCTCGCAGATCGCGCCGTACACCGCCGCCGGCGTGGCGAAGTAGGCGATCATGCGCTGACTGTTGCCGGCCAGTTCGGCCAGTGCCACGTAGTCCTCGGCCTTGAGGAAGTCGACGTGCAGGTAGGTCAGGCGCGCGAGGAAGCGCTCGGCCACGGTTTCGTTCAGCTCTTTGCCGACGTAACGGCGCAATTCGGCGGCGATGAACGCCATGTGCTGCTGCTCGCTGCCGGGCTCACGGGCCAGCGCGATGATGCGCGTGTCCTCGTGCAGCAGGTCGGCACCGTCAAGGTGATAAAGGGCAGGAAACAGCTTGCGCAGGGCCAGATCGCCCAGCGCGCCGAACAAGGCAAAGGTGCACGGTTCAACCGTAATGGAAGGCATGATGTTTGTTCTTTTATCAAGTTAAGCTACAAATACCTTTTTTCAAGGCATCACTCAAGGGAAAATGTAGTAATAACCACAACATTTTCCCACAATGCACAATCCGAGTGGTGGTCGCCCGGACGCATCAGTAGGATAGGCCACCGTCCCGGGCCATATCAAAGGCCCAATTTGCATAGCCCGACGCAACTCTGCGTTGGTGAATCAGGAATTCCATATGGACCGCGTGCGAAATTTACTGGAACAGATCCAGAGTCGCCTTGAAGAGCTGAACAAGGCTGAACGCAAGGTCGCCGAGGTGATCCTGCTCAATCCGCAGCAGGCCACCCGCTTCAGCATCGCCGCCCTCGCCCAGGCCGCCTCGGTGAGCGAACCGACGGTCAACCGTTTCTGCCGTTCGTTCGGCGTCAGCGGTTATCCCGAACTCAAGTTGCAATTGGCCCAGAGCCTGGCCAGTGGCGCGGCGTATGTCAGCCGCGCGGTCGAGGCTGACGACAATCCCGAAGCCTACACACAGAAGATTTTCGGCAGCGCCATCGCCTCGCTGGACAGCGCTTGTCAGGCGCTGGACCCGAACCTGATCAGCCGCGCCGTCGACCTGTTGATCCAGGCCCGGCAGATACACTTTTTCGGCCTCGGTGCTTCGGCCCCGGTGGCGCTGGATGCGCAGCACAAGTTCTTCCGCTTCAACCTCGCGGTGACTGCGCATGCCGACGTGCTGATGCAGCGGATGATTGCCTCGGTGGCGCACACCGGTGAGCTGTTCGTGATCATTTCCTACACCGGGCGTACGCGCGAACTGGTGGAAGTGGCGCGGATCGCCCGGGAGAACGGCGCGTCCGTGCTGGGCCTGACGGCGGAGAATTCGCCGCTGGCCAAGGCCAGTACGCTGAGCCTGAACATTCCGCTGCCGGAAGACACCGACATCTATATGCCGATGACCTCGCGGATCATTCAGTTGACCGTGCTGGATGTGTTGGCGACCGGGATGACCTTGCGTCGCGGGGTGGATTTCCAGCCGCATCTGCGCAAGATCAAAGAGAGCTTGAATGCAAGCCGGTATCCGGTTGGGGATGAATTCAACTAAAGATCAAAAGCCCCTCACCCCAGCCCTCTCCCGGAGGGAGAGGGGGCCGATCGAGGTGTCTTGCGCTATACATCGACCTGAATGACCGAGTCGATTATGGATTCACCGACCTTCGTTCAGGTCGGTGGATCTCCTGAATATCCCCCATTCGGTCCCCTCTCCCTCTGGGAGAGGGCTAGGGTGAGGGCCCGCGCTCCAACTGACGTACTCAAGCCGCCGCCCACGCCTGCAAACTCAGATGCGCCTTCTCCCCCGGCGCCAGATGCAGACTGTCCGTCCCGCCCGCCGCCGCTTCCACACAGACAAACTCGGAAATCTCATCCCACGTCACGCCCAACAACGGCCGTGCCCCGGGATGCCAGACCACCGTGTCCGCGCTGTCACCGGTATCAATGCACAACTCACGCTGCCAGGCGTGATCTTTCAGCTGCAATTCGCCGTCATGCTGGAACACCCGCTGACACCCGCCATCCACCCGCAACTCGCCTTCCTGCTGGCAAGACTGGCGGCTCAACTGGTCATAACCCTGTGCGCCTTCGAGGCCAGACAGCGCTATCTCACCGACATCGCCAATACGCCAGTAAGCGTGCAAAGCCTGGCTCAACTGGCACGGCATGTCGTCCTGATGCTCGGTGCTCAGACGTAATTCCATGCGTTCGCCCAGATGCGCGTGCAGGTCGACCTGCCAATCGCACAGCTGCAATTGCCAGTGCAGGCGCACACCATCCTCGGCGCTGCTGCTGTCGAGCAGTTTCCAGTCGAGCAGTCGCGCCCAACCATGGGATGGCCAGGCGTTTTCGCTCGGATGACGGCCATACCAGGGCCAGCACACCGGCACGCCACCGCGAATCGCGCCGACATGCGGCCACTTCGCCGCACACCACAACCACGGCTTCTGTCCACGCGGCTGAAAGTGCAGCAACTGCGCGCCCTGACGACTGAACACCGCCTGACACAGCGGATGATCGATCACCAGCACGTCGCGCATCTGATAGCGCTCCCAGGCGAACACCGGTCGCTCGCGCAGGGATTTGAAGAAGCGTTGCAGCGGATGCTCAGGCATTGGCTACGGTTCCGAATTCAACTTTCATGGGCGGCGCGAACCCTCCAAAAAAAAGCGGACAGCCTGGGCTGTCCGCAAAATGCGCACATAGAGAGGAGCTTATCGCAGACGCGTCAGAACGTTGACTGAATTTTCAGGCCAGCGACCAAAGCGTTATCGACTTCATCCACACCGCCCGGATGGGTGATGTATTGCAGGTTTGGACGCACGGTCAGCCAGTTGGTGACGTGGAAACCGTAGTTCAGCTCGTAGTTGTATTCGGTTTCACGAATCGGCGAGAACGCGGCGTTGTCGTAGTCGGACACACCGTTGGAAGCGTTCAGCAGTTCAGCGTTGCGCTTGACGTCCTTGTTGACGTGGATACGCGCCGCGCCGATACCGATGTCATCCTTCGGACGCGCGTCGAACGGGCCTTTGTAGACAAACATCACCGACTGGTAGTTGTCGATGAAGTTGGTGTCCTTGTCATGGAAGGTCGCGTTGGCAGCGATGTTCAGACCGCGAGTCGCGTCACCGTTGTGGCTGGTGAGTTGCTGTTGCGCGACGAACCAGTAGCCGTGTTTGCTGCTGTGCGACTTGTACTCGTCACCAGTGGTTGCCGCGTCGAAACCGTTGACGTCTTCGCGAACGTCATCGGCATCGGCCGTGCTCTTGTAGTAACCGACGCGGTATTCGCCCGGCAGGCTGTTGACCTTCGGCGACCAGACCAATTCAACCGGCAGCACGGTACCCTTGGTGCCGCTGCCGCTGAGCTTGAAGCCGTTGCCGTGTTCCAGCTGCGACGGGTTCTGGTTGTACGCACCGATTTGCGCATAGAGCTCGTCGTTGATGTTGTACTTCACACGGATCGCGGCCTGGCTGACTGGCCAGTTGTACCAGATGTTGGTCGCCCAGTTACCCACTTGCGAACCGCAGAATGCGAGGTTCTGGAAGTCGCACGGGAAGGTGTTGAAGTCTTCGCCTTCGCCGAAGTAACCGGCCTTGACGTCGAGCTTGTTGTCGAAGAACTGGTGCTGAATCCACAGTTGGGTCAGACGCACCATGTGGCCACGGCCGTAGACTTCCTGCGAGGAGCTGAGGGTGCCGGCACGCGGATCGCCAACGCGGTCGTTGGAGATGTTGTAGCCGTTACGGTTGGTCAGCTGGATTTTCGCTTGCGTGTTGTCCCAGCCCCACAGTTTCTGCAGGTCGAGGGCCACGCCGAGGCCGAACTGGTCGCTGTAGCGGCCGGTCTTGTCGTCGTCATAGCCGCCGTGCAGGTTGGCGCCCATCTCGCCAACGTAGTCGGCCTTGATGTCGATACCCTGCTCGATCAGCTTGGTGCGCTCGCCGCCCCAGTCGCCGGTCATCCACTTGGAGTCGGAGCTGAACGCATCCGCCGCCATTGCATTACCGGCCAGCACCAGTGCAGCTGCCGCTGAAACCTGGCAGATCAACCGGGCATTGACGTGTTTCTTTTTCATCCCTACATCCTCGTCTTTATTGTTATTAACTGTTTTTATCTAACGCGGTTTACATAAATTGCAGTGCTCGACAGGCCGGGCACCGCGTGCTCCTTGTAGGAGTGAGCCTGCTCGCGATAACGGTTTGACATTTAACATCTCTGTCGACTGATACACCGTCATCGCGAGCAGGCTCACTCCTACATTGTTTTTCAGCGCCCTTTGAATTGGGCGACGTTCGCAGACCGCGCATCGGTCTGTGGTTGACCGGCAGTGCCCAGACGCTCGCCGGTATTGGCGTCGAACAACAACACTTTTGATGGATCGAATTGCAGCGTCAGGCTTTCGCCCACCTGCGGAGCCACGTCCGGTGCCAGTCGGCAGCAGACCTTGGTGTCATTCAGGTTGACGAACACCAGGGTGTCCGGCCCGGTCGGTTCCGTGACCTGCACTTCCGCGCGGATGCTTGGCAGGCCATTGCCCTCGCCGTTCGCCAGCACAATCTGCTCCGGGCGCAGGCCGAGGATCACTTCGCGGTCTTCAAGCCCGGCGTCCTGCATGCTCATCGGCAATTCACAACGCGCCTGACCGCTGTCGAGCAGCGCCAGCAGACGACCGTCCTTGCGCTGCAGACGCAGGGGGATGAAGTTCATCGGCGGCGAACCGATGAAGCTGGCGACGAACAGGTTCGCCGGGTCGTTATAGATGTCTTTCGGCGTGCCGAACTGCTGAATTATGCCGTCCTTCATCACCGCGACTTTGTCGCCCAGGGTCATCGCTTCGATCTGGTCGTGGGTCACGTAGACCGTGGTGGTTTTCAGGCGCTGGTGCATCAGTTTCATTTCGGTACGCATCTCGACGCGCAGCTTGGCGTCGAGGTTGGACAGCGGTTCGTCGAACAGGTAGATCTTCGGCCGCCGCGCCAGCGCACGACCCATCGCCACGCGCTGTTGCTGACCACCGGAGAGCTGGCCCGGCTTGCGATTGAGCAGGTGTTCGATCTGCAGCAGCTTGGCCACGCGGGCGACTTCTTCGTCGATCGCTGCCTGCGGCATCTTGCGGATTTTCAGGCCGAACTCGATGTTCTCGCGCACGCTCATGGTCGGGTACAGCGCGTAGGACTGGAACACCATGGCGATGTCACGATCCTTGGGGCTCATGCCGCTGACGTCCTGATCACCGATCATGATCGCGCCGCCAGTGATGGTTTCGAGGCCGGCGATGCAGTTCATCAAGGTCGATTTACCGCAGCCCGACGGGCCGACGAGGATCAGGAATTCACCGTCCTTGATCGACAGTTCGATGTTCTTCAGGGTGTCCGGCAGGCCGGCCCCGTAGGTCTTGTTTACGTTGCGAAGTTCAAGCGTAGCCATGATTACCCCTTGACCGCGCCGGCCGTCAGCCCGCGCACGAAATACTTGCCTGCGACCACATAGACCAGCAGGGTCGGCAGGCCGGCGATCATCGCCGCTGCCATATCCACGTTGTATTCCTTGGCGCCGGTGCTGGTGTTGACCAGGTTGTTCAGCGCCACGGTGATCGGTTGCGAATCACCGCTGGAGAACACCACCCCGAACAGGAAGTCGTTCCAGATCTGGGTGAACTGCCAGATCAGGCAGACCATGATGATCGGCGTCGACATCGGCAGGATGATGCGGCGGAAAATCGTGAAGAACCCAGCGCCATCCAGGCGCGCAGCCTTGACCAGCGCATCGGGAATGCTCACGTAGTAGTTGCGGAAGAACAGCGTGGTGAACGCCAGACCGTAAACCACATGGACAAACACCAGGCCGGTGGTGGTGCTCGCCAGGCCCATCTTGCCGAGGGTGAACGAGGCCGGCAGCAGCACGGTCTGGAACGGCAGGAAGCAGCCGAACAGCAACAGACCGAAAAACAGTTGCGAACCCCGGAAGCGCCACATCGACAGCACGTAACCGTTCAACGCACCGATGGCCGTGGAGATGATTACGGCCGGTACGGTGATCTTGATCGAGTTCCAGAAGTAGCCATCAACCGTGGCCCAGGCCTTGACCCAACCGATGCCGCTGACCACGGTCGGCCAGCTCAGCAGGTTGCCGGTGCTGATGTCTTCCGGGGTCTTGAAGCTGGTCAGCAACATGACCACCAGCGGCACCAGATAGAGAAACACCGCGAAGATCAGCACCGCGTAGATCGCGATACGGCTCAAGCTGATAGCGGGTTTGGCAGCAAGACTAGTCATTACGCTTGGTCCTCAGCTCGGAGTACAGGTAAGGCACGATGATCGCGAGGATCGCACCGAGCATCAGAATCGCACTGGCCGAGCCCATGCCCATCTGGCCGCGACTGAAGGTGAAGGAATACATGAACATCGCTGGCAGGTCGGAGGAATAACCCGGGCCACCGGCGGTCATTGCCGCCACGAGGTCGAAGCTCTTGATCGCGATGTGCGCAAGGATCATTACCGCACTGAAGAACACCGGACGCAGGCTTGGCAGCACGACTTTCCAGTAGATGCGCGGCATGCTCGCGCCGTCGATCTGCGCGGCACGGATGATCGATTGATCGACGCCACGCAGGCCGGCAAGGAACATCGCCATGATGAAGCCCGAGGCTTGCCACACAGCGGCGATCACCAGGCAATAAACCACGCGATCGGGGTCGATCAGCCAGTCCAGACGGAAGCCTTCCCAGCCCCAGTCACGCAACAATTTGTCCAGGCCCATGCCCGGGTTGAGCAGCCATTTCCACGCGGTACCGGTGACGATCATCGAGAGCGCCATCGGGTACAGGTAAATGGTGCGGATAAAGCCTTCGCGCCGGACCCGCGGGTCGAGGAACACCGCCAGCAACACGCCGATCACCAGGGTGATGCCGATGAACATGCCGCCGAACACGGCGAGGTTCTTGCTCGCCACCCACCAGCGATCGTTGTCGAACAACCGCGCGTATTGCGCCAGGCCGGCCCACTTGTAGTTGGGCAGGAAGGTCGACGTGGTGAACGACAGAATGAACGTCCACAGGATGTAGCCATAGAAGCCCACCAGCACGATGAACATGCTCGGCGCCAGCACCAGTTTCGGTAGCCAGCGCTGCAATGCATCGAACGGCGAGGCCTTGCTGAACACAGCAACAGAACTCATGGGGAAATCCACAATAAGGGTTTACGAAAGCATTCCCCTTGTAGGAGTGAGCCTGCTCGCGATTGCGGTGTGTCAGTCACTCAGACGGTGGCTGACAGATTGCTATCGCGAGCAGGCTCACTCCTACAGGGGCCAAGCATTACTTGGCCGACTGAACTGCCGCGCCCAATTTCTTCGCGGCATCGGCCGGGTCGGCTTTCGGGTCGTTGATGTAGTTGGTGACTACGTCAAAGAACGCGCCCTGCACCGCCAGCGTGGTTGCCATGTTGTGCGCCATGCTTGGTTGCAGGCCGCCGGACTTGGCGTCCGCGAGGAAGTCCTTGGCAGAGGTCTGTGCGCAGGAATCGAAGCCGAGCTTGTCCATGTTGTTCAACATGTCATTGCGCACCGGAATCGAGCCTTTGTTGATGCTGAAGACTTTCTGGAAGTTCTCACCCAGCACGACTTTGGCGATGTCCTGCTGACCGGCCGCAGTGCCTGCGTCCTTCTGCTTGAACACGGCCAGCGAGTCGATGTTGTAGGTGAACGCCTTGTCGGTGCCCGGGAACGCTACGCACTCGTAGTCCTTGCCGGCGACTTTCTTGGCGGCGGTCCATTCGGACTTGGCCCAGTCACCCATGATCTGCATGCCGGCCTTGCCGTTGATGACCTTGGCCGCTTCGAGGTTCCAGTCCTGGCCTTTGCCGTCAGCGTCCATGTAGGTCGCGACTTTCTTCAGCTCGGTGAGCGCCTTGACCATTTCCGGGCCGGTCAGCGCCTTGTTGTCGAGATCGACCAGGGCTTTCTTGTAGCCATCCACGCCCATGACCGAGAGCACCACGGCTTCGAACACGGTGCTGTCCTGCCAAGGCTGACCGCCGTGGGCCAGCGGAATGAAGCCCGCGGCTTTCAGCTTGTCGCCGGCGGCGTAGAACTCTTCGAGGGTGGTTGGATTCTTGGTGATGCCGGCTTTCTTGAAGACTTCCGGGTTGATCCACAGCCAGTTCACACGGTGAATGTTCACCGGCACGGCCACGTAATCACCGTCGTACTTCACGGTATCGGAGACTTTCTTGTCGAGCAGGCTGTCCCACTTTTCCGACTTGGCGACGTCTTTCAAAACGTCGGTGTCGAGCAGACCGGTCGACGCCCATTCCTGGATGTCCGGACCTTTGATCTGGGCAACGCCAGGCGGGTTGCCGGCGACGGCGCGGCTCTTCAGCACGGTCATGGCAGTCGCACCGCCACCACCGGCGACAGCGCCGTCCTTCCAGGTGAAACCGTCTTTTTCGACTTGGGCCTTGAGCACATCGACGGCGGCTTTTTCGCCACCGGAGGTCCACCAGTGCACGACTTCGACCGAACCTTTGGAGTCGGCAGCGGAGACACTGAGCGGCAGGATTGCGAGCGGGAACAGGGAGGCGACAGAAATGACAGTAGCGAGGCGAGAAATCGCATTCATTCGAGATGTACCTTTCTTGTTGTTATGCATTGCAAGTCTGGTGCTTGCGCTGCACGGAGTTTAAACAGAGCGTTTCGCTTCGCAGGTAACGAAGGGACGCGTAAATGTCACGACATGGTTACACAGGAACAGGCTGAGATAACCGCGCCAAAGCCGTGGCCATGCTCGGCGCCAGCGACAACCGCGGAATCAGCACAGCCTGCCAGGCGTGATACAGATCGGGCTTGCCCGGCCAGATATCGGCACTGGGCACATTCTGCGGATTGAGTTCGTGGTGCCAACTGCCGTTGCAGCGGTCGATGAAATTCGTCTCACAGAATTCCCAGAACAGTCGGTACCAGGTTTCGTATTGCGCGTCGCCGGTGCGTTTGAGCAAGGCACTGGCAGCGGCGCTGGCTTCGGCATGCGTCCAGTGCAGGCGATGGCGAACGACGGCCTGGTTATCCCAGTCGAGGGTGTAGACGATGCCCGGCGCACCATCGACATCCCAGCCGTGGCGGCAATTGTTTTCAAACAGCTTTTGCGCATCAAGGGCCAGCCAGCCCGGCGTGAGCATACCCGCCTGCCCCCGCGCGGCTTCGAGGTGCAGAAGCAATCGTGCCCACTCGAAACCGTGGCCCGGCGTGGTGCCATACGGACGGAAACCGTCAGCAGGATTGTCGTGGTTGTAGTCGCGCAGCGGCTGCCAGTCACGATCGAAGTGTTCGATGACCATGTAATCATTGGCCGCCGCGTGACCGTGGATCACCCGCTCAACGATGCGCTGAGCACGCACCAGCCAGCGCGGATCTTCGGTGACATCGGCCAGCGCGAGGAATGCTTCGGTGGCGTGCATGTTGCTGTTGGCGCCGCGATAGGCTTCTTCTTCGCCCCAGTCGCGATTGAAGAATTCGCGCATGGCGCCCTCTTCTTCGCTCCAGAAATAGGTGTCGATGATGTCGATCGCATCATCGAGCAAGGCCTGGGAGCCGGGCCGTTGTGCAACCACGGCGGAACTGGCGGCGAGGGCGACAAAAGCGTGCAGGTAGGCGTTCTTGCCGGTGTTGTCATCGCGGTGCCCGGCGACTGCAAACCAGCCGCCGTGCAACGCATCACGCAGCGGCCCGCGCAGGGCGGCGATGCCGTGATCGATCAGCTCGGCGAACCCCGGCAGCCCCTGAATGTGGGCCATGGCGAAGCTGTGGGTCATGCGCGCGGTGTTCATGGTTTCGGCTTGCGCGTGCGCCGGCAGACGGCCGCGCTCGTCGAGATTGCCGAAACCTTCCGGCAGCTTCGAGGCCTTGGCAAAATCCAGCAGACGCAGGCCTTCGGCGGCAAGCCATTGCTGGTGGGCAGGGGCATTCAGCCAACTGCTGAAGTCTGGGTGAAAGGTGTCCATGGAGTGACCCTTTTTTGTTGTTAGGACTGCGGGCAGTCTAAACAACGGGCCGGGGCGGGCTTGTAACGAAGGGGACGGGGTTTGTCACTGCCTTGTGACAAAATAGAAGAGCAAAAGCACCCTCACCCCAGCCCTCTCCCGGAGGGAGAGGGGGCCGACCGAGGTGTCTTGCGTCCTCCGTCGACCTGAACCATCGAGTCGATTATGGATTGGGCAATGCACCGGATCGACTCTGGATTCGACATCGCACGTTCAGGTCGGGGTATCCCTCAAATATCCCCCAATCGGTCCCCTCTCCCTCCGGGCGAGGACTAGGGTGAGGGGCTCTTCGGGGTTAATCCACAGACCGAGGCAACTGCAACGTCACCCGCAACCCACCCTCACGCAGATTCTGCAACGTCACTTCCCCGCCATGGCTATGGGCAATATTGCGCGCAATGCCAAGACCCAACCCATAACCCTGCTGCTGCCCCGCCAACCTGAAGTGCGGTTCGAACACCTGCTCCAACCGCTGCTGCGGCACGCCCGGCCCTTCATCGTCGACGTGCAAAACAAACGCACTGTCATCGTCATCAATGTGCAGGTGCGCGTTCTGTCCATACTTCAAGGCGTTGTCGATCAGGTTGCCGATGCAGCGCTTGAGCGCCAGCGGCTTGCCCGGATACGCCGACAGCGCGCGCCCATGCTGGGTTACGCGACCGTTGCCATTCGGCGCCAGGTACGGCTCGACCAGACAATCGAGGACATGGTTGAGATCCACCGGCTCGATGTTCTCGTGGATGTCGGTGTCTTTCACGCATTGCAACGCGCCTTTGACCAGCAGCTCCAGCTCATCCAGATCGCGGCCGAACTTGGCTTGCAGCTGTTCGTCCTCGAGCAGCTCGACGCGCAAACGCAAGCGGGTGATCGGCGTGCGCAAGTCGTGGGAAATCGCGCTGAACAACTGGCTGCGCTCGGTCAGGTAGCGGCTGATGCGTTCGCGCATGGTGTTGAACGCGCGCCCGACCTCCACCACTTCACTGCCGCCGCCCTCCGCCACTGGCTCGACGTCGGCGCCCAGCGACAGATCCCGCGCTGCCCGCGCCAGACGCTTGAGCGGCCGGCTCTGCCAGTGCACGAGCAGGCCGATGAACAACAACAGAAAGCCGCTGGTCAGGACGATGAACCACACCTGCTGCGCCGGCAGGCCTTGCTCTTCGAGACTGGTGTAGGGCTCGGGCAGCAACGAGGCGATGTACAACCACTCGCCCGGGGCCATCTGAATTTGAGTGACCAGCACCGGCGGGTTCACCGGTTCAAGCGTCAACGCGTAGTGCGCCCAGGAGCGCGGCAATTCATCGAGTTTCAGTCCGGCGTTGAAAATGCGCAGGTCTTCGGGACTGACGAAGGTCACCGAAATATCCGTGTCATGGCCCAGCGACTGGCGCAGCACTTCATCCACCGCTTGCATCACCGCGGCCTTGCGCGGCGTCACTGGCAGCACGTCCATGCCCAAGGGCTTGTCGTTGAGGGTCACGACAAACCGGGTGCCGCCCATGCTGCGCAATTGATCGAGCACCAGCGGTCGATAGGCCACCGGCAAGGAACGGAAATAACTGACGCTGGCGGTCATCGAATGGGCCAGGCTGCGGGCGCTGGTGACCAGGCCTTCGAGCTGGGTGGCGCGCAACTGCGAAACCCAGATCACACTCGACAGCGTCTGTGCGAACAGCACCGCCAGCAGGGTCAGCAGCAACATCCGCCCGAGCAGCGAACGCGGCACCGGAATGCGGTTGGCGAACTTGCGCAGTGACTCAGTGAGCATTGCCGGCAACCACATTGGCTGCCAACTGGTAACCGCTGCCACGCACGGTGCGGATCAGCCGTGGCGGTTTTTCGGTGTCGCGCAGGCGTTGGCGCAAACGGCTGACGGCCATGTCGACGATGCGATCGAGCGGCATCAGATCGCGGCCACGGGTGGCGTTGCCGATGGTGTCGCGGTCGAGGATTTGCTGCGGGTGGTCGAGGAACAGTTTCAGCAGGGCGAAATCGGCGCCGGAGAGGATCACCTCTTCACCGTCAGTGTGGAACAGCCGATGGCTGACCGTGTCCAGGCGCCAGTCGTCAAAGGCCAGCACTTCGCTGCCGCTGCGTTCGTGGGCGAATTGCGCACGGCGCAGCAAAGCCTTGATTCGCGCTTGCAGTTCGCGCGGGCTGAACGGTTTGCCGAGGTAGTCATCGGCGCCGAGTTCGAGACCGATCACGCGGTCGGCTTCGTCGGAACTGGCGGTCAGCATGATGATCGGCACCTGCGCCTGACGGGGATGCTGACGCACCCAACGGCACAGGCTGAAGCCATCTTCGTCGGGCAGCATGACATCGAGGATCACCAGATCGCTCGGCGCCTCGTTGAGCGCCTGACGAAAACCGGCGCCATCGGCGGGGGGCCGCCCCCGAAACCCGGCGCGGGTCAGGTAGGTTTCCAGCAACTCGCGTATTTCCTGGTCGTCATCGACCAACAATATCGACTTGTTGACTGAGCTCACTTCGAAGGCATCCTTGTTGTTGGAGTTGGGGCGGATTATGCCTTAAGCGCTGATTTTACAAACACCACAAAACCACTGTGGGAGCGAGCCTGCTCGCGATAGCGGTTTCACATCCAACGGATTCGTTGACTGATGTACCGCTATCGCGAGCAGGCTCACTCCTACAGTTGACCGTATTTCAGGGTCGAGTTGCTTGATCCAGCGCTACGCCGGCGCCCACCAGGCCGGAGTACGGTGCCGTCACCAGCCACACCGGGATGCCTTTGAAGTAGTCGCTCATGCAGCCCTTGTCGGCGAAGCAGCGAGCGAAGCCGCTTTCGAGGAAGAAATCGGCGAAGCGTGGAATCACCCCACCGACGATAAACACGCCGCCGCGCGCGCCGGTGGTGAGCACGTTGTTACCAGCGACGCGACCGAGCCAGCAGCAGAACTGCTCGAGCACTTCCAGAGCAATCGGGTCACCGGCAAGGCCGGCGGCAGTGATGGCTTCCGGCGTCTCGAGCGTCGGCTCATGGCCATCCACCGCACAGATCGCCCGGTACAGCCGCGGCAGGCCGCCGCCGCTCAATGCGGTTTCCGCGCTGACATGGCCGATCTCGTTGTGGATGTGCTGCCACAATTGCGTTTCCCGCGGGCTGCTCAGTGGCAGGTCGACGTGGCCGCCCTCGCCCGGCAGCGCGGCAAAGCGACCTCCGCCGAGATCGAGCAGGGTGCCGACACCCAGGCCAGTGCCCGGGCCGATCACCACCGCCGGGCGCAACGGCTCCGGCGTGCCTTCGCAGACCACGCGGAATTCGCCCGGCTGCAAACGAGTCATGCCCAGTGCCATCGCCGAGAAGTCGTTGGTCAGCAACAATTGGTCGACCTGCAAGGTCTTGCAGAACGCGCTGCGACTCAGCCGCCAGTGATTGTTGGTGAACTTGAATTCGTCGCCGCTCACCGGTCCCGCCACCGACAGGCACACCGAACCGATTGAACCCGGCGCCAGGCCAAGCCCGCTCAGGTACAGGCCGATCGCCTCTTCCGGCGTGGCGAAGTCGGCCGTGGCCAGCACCTGAACCGATTGCAGTTGCTGGTTTTGCCACAACGCGAAACGCGCGTTGGTGCCTCCGATGTCACCGACCAAAGCCAGTTTCAATTAAGCGTCTCCAGGGCAGAAGTGAAGGCGCTGGCGCCCTGCTCCGCCGAGCTGAAGGCCATGCGCATGAAGCCAAACAGCTCGCGGCCGCTGCCAATGTTGTTGCCCAACAGGCCCTTGGCAGGTTCGCGCGCTGCAAATTCGGCGGCGTCGACCTTCAGTTCCAAGGTGCCTTTGACGCCATCGACGCGGATGATATCGCCCTCTTGCACCCGCGCCAAAGCACCACCGACATAAGCTTCGGGGCTGACGTGAATCGCCGCCGGGATTTTCCCCGACGCGCCGGACATGCGCCCATCGGTCACCAGCGCGACTTTGAAGCCGCGATCCTGCAGCACGCCGAGGAACGGCGTCATCTTGTGCAGCTCCGGCATGCCGTTGGAACGCGGGCCCTGGAAGCGCATCACCGCGACAAAATCCTTCTCCAGCAGACCGGCCTTGAACGCATCGGCCAGATCCTGCTGATCCTGGAAGACCATCGCCGGTGCTTCGACGATCTGGTTTTCCAGCGCGACGGCAGACACTTTCATCACGCCGCGACCGAGATTGCCTTCCATCACCCGCAGTCCGCCTTCTTGCGAGAACGCACGGGACACCGGACGGAGGATGTTTTCGTCGAGGCTGTCAGTCGGGCCTTCGCGCCAGACCAGCTCACCGTTATCGAGGAACGGTTCCTTGGTGTACTGGCTCAGGCCATGACCGAGCACGGTGTTGACGTCTTCGTGCAGCAGACCGGCGCCGAGCAGTTCGCGAATCAGGAACGACATGCCGCCGGCGGCCTGGAAGTGATTGATATCAGCTTTCCCGTTCGGGTAGACGTGGCTCAGGGTCGGCACGACTTCGGAGAGGTCGGCCATGTCTTGCCAGGTCAGTTGAATGCCCGCGGCCATGGCGATGGCCGGCATGTGCAGGGTGTGATTGGTCGATCCGCCAGTGGCGTGCAGGGCAACGATGGAGTTGACCAGCGCCTTCTCGTCGACGATTTCGCCGATCGGCATGAAGTTGCCGTTCTGCTTGGTCAGGCGCGTGACCTGATGCGCGGCTTCGCGGGTCAGCGCGTCGCGCAGCGGTGTGTTCGGGTTGACGAAAGACGCGCCCGGCAAGTGCAGGCCCATGACTTCCATCAGCAACTGATTGGTGTTGGCGGTGCCGTAAAACGTGCAGGTGCCCGGGCTGTGGTAGGACTTCATCTCCGATTCCAGCAGCTCTTCACGGGTGGCCTTGCCTTCGGCGTACTTCTGGCGGACGTCGGCTTTTTCCTTGTTGGAAATCCCCGAAACCATCGGCCCGCCCGGGACAAAGATCGTTGGCAAATGACCGAAGCGCAGCGAGCCCATCATCAGGCCCGGAACAATCTTGTCGCAGATGCCGAGCATCAGCGCGCCATCAAACATGTTGTGCGACAGCGCCACGGCGGTCGACATGGCGATCACTTCGCGACTTGGCAGGCTCAGTTCCATGCCCGGCTCGCCCTGGGTCACGCCGTCACACATCGCCGGAGTGCCGCCGGCGAACTGGCCGACCGAGCCGATCTCGCGCAGGGCGTTCTTGATCTGTTGTGGGAAAACTTCGTATGGCTGATGCGCCGAAAGCATGTCGTTATACGAAGACACAATGGCGATATTTGCCGAGTTCATCATCCGCAGGCTGTGCTTGTCTTCCGTGCCGCACCCGGCCACGCCGTGGGCGAAGTTGGCGCATTGCAGCTTGCCGCGCATCGGGCCGTCGGTGGCGGCGCCGCGAATCAGTGCAAGGTAAGCCTGACGCGTGGCGCGGCTGCGGGCGATAAGCCGTTCGGTGACCTCAAGAACGCGGGGATGCATGTGTAGAACTCCAGGCTAACGGATGTGGCGACCTGATTGTCTATGCTGGTCAAACGCCGTTGTTGTTGGAATGACAGACGGCTTTTTTGACCATTCGGACCAGTTGATTCAGGTCACTCGTTGTAGATAAAACAAAATATTGCCACTAAAAAGGCTTGTTTTCTATTTTTATGCGAATAATCTTGTAATTCCAACAACAAAACGACGGCGGCGCTGTTCCATGACTCTTCGAATCGCAATCAATGGTTTTGGCCGCATCGGCCGTAATGTCCTGCGCGCACTGTATACCCAAGGCTATCGTCAAGACCTGCAGATCGTCGCGATCAACGATCTGGGTGACAGTTCGATCAATGCCCATCTGCTCAAATATGACACCGTCCACGGCACGTTCGACGCCGAAGTGGCCCACGATAACGAAAGCCTGACGGTCAATGGCGACCGCATCGCGGTCAGCGCCATTCGCAACCCGGCCGACCTGCCATGGGCCGCGGAAAAGATCGACGTGGTCTTCGAATGCACCGGTCTGTTCACCGACCGTGCCAAAGCCGCCGCGCACATCAGCGCCGGCGCCCGCAAAGTGATCATCTCGGCCCCGGCCAAAGGCGCCGATGCCACCGTCGTTTACGGCGTCAACCACGACATTCTGCGCCAGTCGCACCAGATCATCTCCAACGCTTCGTGCACCACCAACTGCCTCGCGCCAGTGGCGCAGGTGCTGCATCGCGAGCTGGGCATCGAGAGCGGTCTGATGACCACCATCCACGCCTACACCAACGACCAGAACCTCACCGACGTCTATCACAGCGACCCGTACCGCGCCCGTTCCGCCACGCAGAACATGATCCCGAGCAAGACCGGCGCAGCCGAAGCGGTAGGCCTGGTGCTGCCGGAACTGGCGGGCAAATTGACCGGCATGGCTGTGCGCGTACCGGTGATCAACGTGTCGCTGGTCGACCTCACCGTGCAACTGAAGAAAGAAGCCAGTGCCGACGAAGTCAACGCCCTGCTGAAAGCGGCCAGCCAGCACTCGAAGATTCTCGGCTACAACACCTTGCCGCTGGTTTCCAGCGACTTCAACCACAACCCGCTGTCGTCGATCTTCGACGCCAACCACACCAAAGTCAGCGGCAAGTTGCTCAAGGTGCTGGCCTGGTACGACAACGAATGGGGCTTCTCCAACCGCATGCTGGATAACTGCCTGGCGTTGTGTAACGCGGAATAATTGCGGGTATCCCCAAACCTGTGGGAGCGAGCCTGCTCGCGAAAGCTTTCTGTCAGTCGATATGGAATTGACTGACACGACGCCTTCGCGAGCAGGCTCGCTCCCACAGGGATATGCATTGCAATCGATGAAATCAGCACTTGACCATTCAGCCAGATGATAAGCATTATCATTCGCTCGAAATGGATCAGGTCCTCCCGTGAGTCAATCGCGCTTCAACCACGTCTTCCTCGCCCAGCGCACTTCCCTGCTGCGCACGCTGGAACGGATGGTCAACAATCACAGCACTGCTGAGGACCTGTTGCAGGAGACTTACCTGCGCGTGACCCGCGCGTTGAGCGAGCGGGCCATCGATCACCTTGAACCCTTTGTCTTCCAGACCGCGCGTAACCTGGCACTGGACCATTTGCGTGCGCGCAAGATCCATGCGCGAACCATGGTCGATGACGTGCCGCAGGACGTGGTGCAGAGCATCGCCGCACCGGCCAGCAGCGCCGAAGACGCCGCCCATGCCGAACAACTGCTGGAGCGTTTGAACGTGAGCCTCAGTCAACTCAGCCCGCGCCAGCAGCAGATCTTCATCCTCAGCCGCCTGCACGGGCACAGCTATCAGGAAATCGCCGATGAACTGAAGGTGTCGCTGAGCACTGTGCAGAAGGAGCTGAAACTGATCATGTCGATTTGCATCGGCGTTGCCGAACGACATGACAGCAGCGGCAAGCTTTGAGCAGCAAGCTGCAAGTAAAAGCAAAAAGCAGTAACGCATCCGGCTTGCAGCTTGCAGCTTGAAGCTGGAAACTGCTTCGCCAGAAGCCTTGAGGAACCACCGTGACGGACACCCACCGCCCGCCTTCGCCCGATTCGGCGCGGGACGCTGCAGCAGCAATGGACCAGGCGCTGGACTGGCTCATCGTGCTCGGCAGCCCGGACGAGGAACAGACCCGGCAATTTCATGCCTGGCTGGCGGCGGATCCGTTGAATGCCGAAGTTTTCGCCAAGGCCCAGGCGATCTGGGATGGCCCGCAGGTGGTGCTGTGCGCCCAGGCCCTGGCAGCGAAACCGGCGAAAGTCACTGTCCTGCAACGTCTGCGTCCGCACTGGAAACCGCTGGCCAGCGCTGCGGTGTTGATCCTCGGTCTGTTCAGTTTCAGCAACCTGCCGATGCGCCTGCAGGCCGATCACCTGACCGTGGTCGGCGAGCGCCAGCGCCTGCAATTGGAGGACGGCTCGAAAGTGCTGCTGAACACCAATTCGGCATTCTCCAGCACCATTAATGACCAGCAACGCGTGGCCCGGCTGTTTCAGGGCGAGGCGTTTTTCGAGATCGCCAGCGGGCGCAATCAGCCGCTGGAAATCGATGCGGGGCCGGTAACGGCCAGTGTGCACGACACCGCATTCGCCGTTCGCTACCTCGACGGGGTCGCGCAGGTGAATGTGCAGCGTGGCGATGTCGATCTACGCGCCACCCACAACGATGCCCGCGTGCGCTTGCGTGCCGGGGAAAGCATTCGGATCGGTCCCAACGGATTTGATCGTCCGGCCAAGCTCGACGCCAATGCAGATCTGGCGTGGATTGAAGGCCGTCTGGTGTTCGAGAACTGTCCGCTCAATCAGGTGCTGGCCGAGCTGCGCCGCTACTACCCGGGCTGGATCATCAACAACAACGAACAACTGGCCGACGTCGCCGTCACCGGCAATTACCGTCTCGACCAGCCGCTCGACGTGGTGCGCTCCCTCGCCCACATCACCTCGGCGCGCCTGCAGGAATTCCCCGCGCTGGTGATCTTGAACTGAATGAGAATTATTTTTACTCGATAGCCAACGGCAGTACGTCTCGTTATAGCCAATGCAATTGATTCGCATCTAACCATGCCGATCAGCACCTATAAAGATTCGTGCGACACGGAGCGCTATCGATGTCCTCACGCCTTACCCGCCAGACTTCCTCCCCTTCCCGCGTACTGTCGCTGCTGACTGCGGCGATTCTCATGGCCGGCACCGCGCCGCTGCTCGCAGCCACCGAGCAACCAGCGCGCAACATGGGCGACTACGCGTTCGCCATCGGCCAGCAACCGCTGGTTTCAGCGCTGAATGCCTTTACCGCCGTGACCGGTTGGCAGGTCGGCTTGCCGGCAGAGCTGGGTCAGAACGTTTCGTCGCCCGGCGTGCGCGGTTCGCTCCCACCAGAGAAAGCCCTCGAGCGCCTGTTGGTGGGGACCAACCTGAGCTTCCGCAAGCTGAGCAGCAACAACGTCGTGCTGGAAAAACGCGGCAGCATCGGAACGCTGAATCTCGATCAGGTGACGATCAGCGCGACGCGTCAGGAACAGTCGGTCAACAGCGTGCCTTCGACAGTCAGCGTGCAGGATCGCCAAGAGCTCGACCGCAACAACGTCAACACCATCAAGGATCTGGTGCGCTACGAGCCGGGCGTTTCCGTTGGCGGTGCCGGTCAGCGTGGCGGCATCAGCGGCTATAACATTCGTGGTATCGACGGCGACCGCATCCTGACCCAGGTCGACGGCGTGGAAATCCCCAACGGGTTCTTCAACGGTCCGTACGCCAAGAGCCAGCGCAATTACGTCGACCCGGAAATCGTCAAGCGCGTGGAGATCCTCCGCGGCCCGGCCTCGGTGCTGTACGGCAGCAACGCCATCGGCGGCGCGGTCAGCTATTACACGCTGGACGCCGACGACATCATCAAACCGGGCAAGGATGTCGGCGCGCGTTTGAAAAGCGGCTACAGCTCCGCCGACGACAGCTGGCTGAAATCCGCCACCGTCGCCGGGCGCAGCGGTGAGTTCGACGGTCTGCTGCATTACAGTCAGCGCGACGGTCACGAAACCGAATCCTTCGGCAGCCACAACGGCACTGGCCTTGCGCGCACTGCGGCGAACCCGGAAGACGTCCGTGCGACCAACGTGCTGGCCAAGCTCGGCTGGAACTACAACGACGATTCCCGCCTGGGCCTGACCTACGAAAAGTACAAGGACGACCGCGACACCGATCAGAAAAGTGCCTACGGCGGCCCGTACTTCAACGGCGCCCCGACCATCCCCGACAGCGTACTGCCTGGCGGCATGTACCAGTGGCGCACTGGCAACGACACCATCACCCGCGAGCGTTTCGGCATCGAACATTCATTCGCCCTCGACAGCCTGCTGGCAGATAACGTGAAGTGGAGCCTCAATCACCAGATCGCCAAGACCGACCAGAGCACTGAAGAGGATTACTTCCCGATGACCCGCAGGGTGCTGCGTACCCGCGACACGATCTACCAGGAAAAACAGTGGGTGTTCGACGCGCAACTGGACAAGGCTTTCGCCATCGGTGATACCGATCATCTGCTGACTTACGGCACCACGATCAAGCAGCAGAAAGTCACCGGCTCGCGCAGCGGCGACGGCACATGCCTGACAGTCGGTCGCGGCTGCACGGCGATTGGCGCGACCAGCGCGGCGGACGTGCTGGCCAAGGCCAGTGATTTCCCCGATCCGACCATCAACACCTACAGCCTGTTTGCCCAGGATCAGATCAGCTGGAACGACTGGACCTTCCTGCCGGGTCTGCGCTACGACTACACCCAGCTCAAGCCGCACATCACTGAGGAGTTCCTCAACACCGTAAACGCCGACGGCCAGGGCACGGTCAGCGACAAGAACAAGACCTGGCACAAAGTCTCGCCGAAATTCGGCCTGACCTATGCGCTGACGGAACACTACACCTGGTACGGCCAGTACGCCGAAGGCTTCCGCACGCCGACGGCGAAAGCGCTGTACGGGCGTTTCGAGAACAACACCAGCGGCTACACCGTCGCGCCCAACTCCGACCTTGAGCCGGAAAAGAGCAAAGGCTTCGAAACCGGCCTGCGCGGGAATTTCGAGCAGGGTTCGTTCGACGTCGCGGTGTTCTATAACAAGTACCGCGACTTCATCAACGAAGACGCAGTCAAGCCGGGCGACGATCAGTTGACCTTCCAGAGCAACAACATCAAGCGCGCCACCATCAAGGGCGCGGAAGTCAAAGGTCGTTTGAACCTGGATGCATTCGGTGCGCCGCAGGGCCTGTATACCCAGGGCTCGATCGCTTACGCCTACGGCCGCAACAACGACAACGGCGAACCGATCAACAGCGTCAACCCACTCACCGGCGTCTTCGGCCTCGGTTACGACCAGGATCATTACGGCGGCCTGCTGAGCTGGACCGTGGTGAAGAAAAAGGACCGTGTCGACGACAGCAACTTCAAATCGCCGGACGGCGTCAGCAGTCAGTTCAAGACCCCGGGCTTCGGCATTCTCGATCTGGCCGGCTATTACAAGGTTAGCGACGACGTCACCGTCAGCGGCGGCATCTACAACCTCACCGACAAAAAATACTGGCTGTGGGACGACGTGCGCGGTTACGACAGCGTCGGCGAAGCCTCGGTGACGCAACCGGCCAACCTCGATCGCCTGACCCAACCGGGACGCAACTTCGCGATCAATCTGATCTGGGACATCTGATCGGCCCGGCCTCACTGCGCTTAACGGCGCAGTGAGTTTTTTTACTGTCCGGCGCCCGCCCGTACGTCTTGTTATCAAGCGCCTCATTTATCAAGGACACCCCATGACTGCCTCGGAAAAAGCCCTGCGTTCGCAACGCCTGAACCAGATCACCCATGAGCCGCACAGTAAACTCGACGCGCTGGTCAAAGCCCACGCGCCGTTCGAAAGTCGCGCCAGCTTCGCCCGTTTCGTCGTCGCGCAATACCTGTTCCAGGCGGAACTGGTCGAGCTGTACAACGACGCTGAACTGACTGCGATCGTCCCTGACCTGCCGGCCCGTTGCCGCGCCGAAGCGGCCAAGGCTGACCTCGCCGACCTCGATACCGACGTCCCGGCCCCAGTGGCTGGCGCGTTGAAAAACCCGAGCAAGGCGCGGGCGCTGGGCTGGATCTTCGTGTCGGAGGGTTCCAAACTCGGCGCGGCGTTCCTGATCAAGCGCGCCGTGGCGCTCGATCTGAGCGAAACCTTCGGCGCCCGGCATTTGGCTGAACCGCAAGGTGGGCGCGCCGAGGGCTGGAAAAGCTTTGTGCGCACCCTCGACGCGTTGCCGTTCACGGCAGAGGAAGAGGCCGAAGTGGAGCAAGGCGCGCTGGACGCGTTCAACCGCTTCACCGTGCTGCTGGAACGGGTTTATGCGACAGAAGCCGAACCTGCCTGACACACCGCCATTTCCCTCTGTAGGAGTGAGCCTGCTCGCGATAGCGTCCTTTCATTCAACATCGATGTCGACTGATACATTGCTATCGCGAGCAGGCTCACTCCTACAGGGGGCTGCGTAAGTCTGTAAGATCTCCGTTCCGCTCCAGAAGCCACCTCGAGCCCATGCCCGCACCCGCCTCTTCGAAACTCGCCCGTCTGCTGTTCGCCCTGCTGGCCTATGTCAGTCTCGGCATTGGCCTGATCGCCATCGTCGTGCCCGGTCTGCCGACCACCGAGTTCATCCTCCTTGCCGCGTGGGCCGCGACCCGCAGTTCGCCACGCCTGAGTGCCTGGCTGGAAAACCATCGTCTGTTCGGACCGATCCTCAGTAACTGGCGCAACGGCAAGATCATCGCGCGCAAGGCCAAGGTCAGTGCCACCGTGAGCATGCTGCTATGCGCAACATTGATGCTGGTGCTGCTCGATCACGGCTGGCCGATCTATCTGGCAATGGTCGGCATGGGCCTGGGCAATCTGTGGATCTGGTCGCGCCCGGAAACGCCCGCTGCTGTCGCGAAGCATCCCTGTAATTAAAGATTTTTCAGCACTTCCCCCTGCGCAAACGTTTAGCGGCGACCGTCCGTCGGCGAGCGCCTCATGCCGTCTCGCTCGACGCCGATGAGCATTGCATGGCGCTGAATGGATTTGGCAAACCGGGCCTCAGGCCCAGCCACCTGTTTCTTTCCATTCGCGAGATCGCCCCATGTTCGACGCTCTGTCCATTCGCCTGAAAATCGTCCTGCTCTCCGGCCTGTGCCTGCTCGGAGTGGTGGCGCTGATTGTCAGCATGAACATCTACCAGACCAACCAGAACGACGAACTGGTCAGTCAATCCAGCAACCAGTTGCTCACTGCCAGCGTGCAGAACCTGCTGCAGGCCAAGGCCGCCGAACAGGCAGTGCGGGTGCAGAAAACCTTTGGTGAAAGCCTGCTGGTGGTCACCGCCCTCGCCGATCAGATCAAGGATCTGCGGACGATGGCGGCCAAGCGTTCACTCGAACCAGGCGCGGTTCGTGAAGAGTTGAACCAGAGCCTGAAAACCGCGTTCGAGCGCAACGATAAAGTCCTCGGTATCTGGCTGGCCTTCGAACCCAACGGCCTCGACGGCAAGGACAGCGAGTTCGCCAACGACGCCGCGCGGCAATCCAACGAGGCCGGGCGCTTCGCCTCCTACTGGAGCCGTGCCGCCGGCGCCGCGCTGAATACGATCATGGTCGAAGATGACCTGACCAAGACCACCCTCAGCGTCAGCGGCACGCCGTACAACAGTTGGTACACCTGCCCTCGCGACAACAAGCGCACCTGCCTGCTCGACCCGTATGCCGACACCGTCGGTGGCAAGGAAATGCTCATGACGACCATTTCCGTGCCAGTGATGGTCGACGGCAAAGCGATCGGCGTGGTCGGTGTCGACATCGCCCTCGACGCGCTGCAAGCCGCCGCCGTCGACTCGCAACGCAGCCTGTTCAACAACGCCGGGCATATGCTGATCGTTTCCGGCAGCGGCGTGCTGGCGGCCGACAGTGCTGACGCGACGCGGGTCGGCAAAAAGATCAGTGACACCCTCGGCGCGGACGGCAAGGATGTTCTGCAACTGGTCGGCAGCGGCACGGCGAAAATTCTTGAACAGGGCGAGCTGATTCGCGCGGTTTACCCGGTTGATCCGATCGGCAATTCGCGCGCGTGGGGCGTGGTCATCGACCTGCCCAAACAAGTGCTGCTGGCTGACTCGGTGAAGCTGCAAGCGGTGCTGGATGATGCACAGGAAACCGGCGTGATCACTGCTCTGCTGGTCGCCGTGGTGGCCGGTCTGGTCGGCCTGCTGCTGATCTGGCTCACCGCCTCCGGGGTCACCCGTCCGATCAACAGCGTCGCCGAAATGCTGAAGAACATTGCCAGTGGCGAAGGCGATCTGACCCAGCGTCTGGACTACAGTAAAAAGGATGAACTGGGCGAGCTGGTGAACTGGTTCAACCGCTTTCTCGACAAGCTGCAGCCGACCATCGCGCAGATCAAACAGAGCATCACCGAAGCCCGTGGCACGGCTGACCAGTCTTCGGAAATTGCCCGGCAGACCAGCGAAGGCATGCAGGTGCAGTTCCGCGAAATCGATCAGGTCGCCACCGCGTCCAACGAAATGAGCGCCACCGCCCACGATGTCGCCAACAGTGCCTCGAACGCCGCCAATGCGGCCAAAGGTGCCGACCAGTCGGCCAAGGACGGCATGGCGATCATCGAACGCAGCACCCGCGACATCAATCAACTGGCCGATGAAGTCAGCAAAGCGGTGACCGAAGTCGAAGCGCTGGCGGTCAACAGCGAGCAGATCGGCTCGGTGCTGGAAGTGATCCGCAGCATCGCCGAACAGACCAACCTGCTGGCCCTCAACGCTGCTATCGAAGCCGCCCGCGCAGGCGAAAGCGGTCGCGGCTTTGCCGTGGTCGCTGACGAGGTGCGCAACCTGGCCAAGCGAACGCAGGATTCGGTGGAAGAAATCCGCGTGGTCATCGAGCGCATCCAGACCGGCACCCGTGGCGTGGTCGCGACCATGCACTCGAGCCAGACCCAGGCGCACAACAACGCCGGGCAGATTCGTCAGGCGGTCGATGCACTGGGCAAGATCAGCGACGCGGTGACGGTGATCAGCGACATGAACCTGCAGATCGCCAGTGCTGCCGAAGAGCAGAGCGCAGTGGCCGAAGAGGTCAACCGCAACGTCTCGGCGATTCGCACCGTCACCGAAACCCTGACCGAACAGGCTACGGAATCAGCGGCGATCAGCAGCCAGCTCAACAGCCTGGCGAGCCAGCAGATGAAATTGATGGATCAGTTCCGCGTGTAACAATCCAGCATAAATCCCTGTGGGAGCGAGCCTGCTCGCGAAGAGGTCGTCATATCCAACATCAGTGTTGACTGACACGACGCCTTCGCGAGCAGGCTCGCCCCCACAGGGAACGGGTTCACATCCTGGTTTCATCCAAACCGCGATTTTTTTGCACTATCATCCCCCTCTCGCTCAGGAGGGCTTCGATGACTGATCTGCTTACGTCCATCCAGACCGCACTCGACCTGCCGCGCACGCCAATCCCCTTCAACGGTGACGACGCGCTGCCCTCGGCGTTCGCGGTCACCGAGCTGGCCTGCGCCAGCATTGCCGTTGCCGGGCAAGCGGTCAGCGAATTGCTTCACCAGCAGACCGGTGACATGCCCGCCGTTGCGGTCGATCGACGTCTGGCCTCGTTCTGGTTCTCCACCTCGCTGCGCCCGATCGGCTGGCAAGTGCCGCCGCTGTGGGATCCGGTCGCCGGCGACTATGCCACCCGGGACGGCTGGATCCGCCTGCACACCAACGCCCCGCATCACCGCGCCGCCGCTGAACGGGTGCTTGGCGCCTGCGCCGACCGTGCAGCAATGGCGGCGAAAGTTGCGCAATGGGCAAGTACGGATCTGGAACAAGCGGTGGTCGACGCCCAGGGTTGCGCCGCTGAAATGCGCAGTTGGGCGCAGTGGCAGCAGCACCCGCAAGGGCTGGCAGTGAATGCTGAGCCGTTGGTGCATTTCATTGCGCAGACAGACGAGCACCGCGCCGAATGGCAAGGTTCGATCGCGCGACCACTGGCCGGGATCAAGGTGCTCGATCTGACCCGCGTGCTCGCCGGCCCCACCGCCAGCCGCTTGCTCGCCGGATTGGGCGCCAATGTGCTGCGCATCGATCCGCCGAGCTGGAACGAACCCGGCGTGGTTCCGGAAATGACCGTCGGCAAACATTGCGCGCGGCTGGACCTGCAGACTCCAGCGGATCGCGCAGTGTTCGAAGGTTTGTTGCAAGACGCCGACATCCTGCTGCACGGCTATCGTGCCGACGCTCTGGAACACCTTGGCTTTGGTGTTGAGCGCCGTCGACAACTGGCGCCCGGTCTGATCGATGTCTGCCTCAACGCCTACGGCTGGAGCGGCCCGTGGCAGAACCGCAGGGGCTTCGACAGCCTGGTGCAGATGAGCAGCGGCATCGCCGAGGCCGGACAGCGCTGGAAGCACAGCGATAAACCGACGCCGTTGCCAGTGCAGGCGCTGGATCATGCGACCGGGTATCTGATGGCGGCGAGTGCGATCAGGCTGCTGACTGAACGCCTGGCCAAAGGTCGCGGGGGTTCGGCGCGGCTGTCGCTGGCGCGCACGGCGAAGCTGTTGGTCGAGCATGGCCAGGGATCGGATGAAGCATTGCGTGGCGAAGATGTGCAGGATCAGGATTCGGCGCTTGAGCACACAGCGTGGGGCCCGGCGCGGAGGTTGCGCGTGCCGGTGCAGATCAGCGGGGTGGCAGTGCGGTGGGATTTGCCGGCGATGGAGTTGGGCTCGCATTCTGCGCAGTGGCTCTAGAAGAAGCCCCTCACCCCAGCCCTCTCCCGGAGGGAGAGAGGGCCGACCGAGGTGTCTTGCGCTATACGTCGACCTGAAAAACCAGTCGATTATGGATTCGGTAAAGGTCTTTCACGTCGGCGTAATTCGCCAATATCCCCCGGTCCGCCCCCTCTACCTCCGGGAGAGGGCTGGGGTGAGGGGCTGCTTTTCAGATCACAACGCCAACACCCCGCTATACAACCCATACGCCGCCAGCCCCGCACCGATCACCACACAAGCAAAAATCCCCTTCTCCACCGTGGTAAAAACCGGTTGGCCCTGTTCATGCTTGGCCTTGGCAAACAGAATCACCCCGGGGGCATACAACAGCGCCGACAGCAGCAGATACTTCACCCCGCCGGCGTACAACAGCCACACCGCGTAAACCAGTGCGATGCCGCCAATCAGCAGATCCTTGGTGCGTTCGGCCGAGGCGTGTTCGTAGGTTTCACCGCGCCCGCTGAGCAGCACCGCGTAGGCCGCCGACCACAGATACGGCACCAGAATCATCGACGAGGCCAGATAGATCAGACTGGTGTAAGTACCCGCCGAGAACAGCGTAATCAGCAGGAAAATCTGGATCATCGCGTTAGTCAGCCACAGCGCGTTGACCGGCACGTGATTGTTGTTTTCCTTCTTGAGGAACGCCGGCATGGTTTTGTCCTTGGCCGTGGCGAAGAGGATTTCTGCGCACAGCAGAGCCCACGACAGCAACGCGCCCAACAGGGAAATCGCCAGCCCGACGCTGATCAGCAACGCGCCCCACGGCCCGACGATGTGTTCGAGCACCGCCGCCAGTGAAGGATTCTGCAGATTGGCCAGTTCCGGCTGGCTCATGATCCCCAGCGACAGCACATTGACCAGCACCAGCAGCGCCAGCACGCCGATGAAACCGATCACCGTGGCGCGACCGACATCGCTGCGTTTTTCCGCCCGCGCCGAATACACACTGGCGCCTTCGATGCCGATGAACACGAACACGGTGACCAGCATCATGTTGCGCACCTGATCCATCACTCCGCCGAAGTTCGGATTGCTGCGGCCCCAGATGTCGCGGGTAAAGATGTCCGCCTTGAACGCCACGGCAGCGATGACTATGAACATGATCAGCGGTACGACCTTGGCCACGGTGGTCAACTGGTTGATCAGTGCCGCCTCCTTGATTCCGCGCATCACCAGAAAATGCACCGCCCACAGCAGCACCGAGGCGCAGCCGATGGCGATCGGCGTGTTGCCCTGGCCGAACACCGGAAAGAAGTAGCCGAGGGTGCTGAACAGCAAGACGAAATAACCGACGTTGCCCAGCCAGGCACTGATCCAGTAACCCCAGGCCGACGAAAAGCCCATGTAGTCGCCGAACCCGGCCTTGGCATAGGCATAGACGCCCGAGTCCAGCTCCGGTTTGCGATTGGCCAGGGTCTGAAAGACGAACGCCAGGGTCAGCATGCCGATCGCGGTGATGCCCCAGCCGATCAGGATCGCCCCGGCATCGGCGCGCGCCGCCATGTTCTGCGGCAACGAGAAAATCCCCCCGCCGATCATCGAGCCCACCACCAGAGCGATCAACGCACCAAGGCGCAGCTTTTGCGTCGGTTGCGACATGCAGATCTCCTTGAACAAGCCGCTGTTATTTATTTGTAACAACAGCTGACTAAAAGCCTAAGAGTAGATGACGTTTATCAGGTAATGCATAGGCGAACACATTTATATATAGCGGATGACGATAACGCGTAGCACGTTAAGTCAGTTTTGTGCGCTGATCCTGATAATTCGATTCTGTACTGAAAACAGATGACGGACATTTGCCAAACCCGCAAAAGCAACTAGCGTCATAGTTCGAAAGCATTAATAGCTATTCCCAATTGCATTAGCGAAAAGGCTCTGTCGCGGGCCTTTCAGAGCACAGCGTTATGCCCGCAACGGGTGGATAAGTCATTCATTAACAATGGAATGTGGCCATGCACTGATCCAAGTCAGCTATTCGAACAGACAACGGTACTAGGCTGTGAGCTCTCCTTTCCTGCAATGGAGTCATGCAAATGTCTGAAGCGCCCGGAAAACTAAGACTCGGTGCACTGGTTGCACTGGTAGTCGGTTCAATGATCGGTGGCGGGATATTTTCGTTGCCACAAAACATGGCCGCCAGCGCCGACGTCGGTGCCGTGCTGATCGGCTGGGCCATCACCGCCGTCGGCATGCTCACCCTCGCTTTCGTCTTTCAGACCCTCGCCAATCGCAAGCCTGACCTGGACGGTGGGGTCTACGCCTACGCCAAGGCCGGATTCGGCGACTACATGGGTTTCTCGTCTGCCTGGGGCTACTGGATCAGCGCCTGGCTGGGCAACGTCGGTTATTTCGTCTTGCTGTTCAGCACCCTCGGCTACTTCTTTCCGATCTTCGGCGAAGGCAACACGCCGGCGGCGGTGATCGGCGCGTCCTTGCTGCTGTGGGGCGTGCACTTCCTGGTGCTGCGCGGGATCAAGGAAGCGGCGTTCATCAACCTGGTGACCACGGTCGCCAAGGTCGTGCCGCTGCTGCTGTTCGTGCTGATCGCCATCTTCGCGTTCAAACTGGACATCTTCACCGCCGACATCTGGGGCGTAAAAAATCCGGATCTGGGCAGCGTGATGAACCAGGTGCGCAACATGATGCTGGTCACCGTCTGGGTGTTCATCGGCATCGAAGGAGCGAGCATCTTCTCCGCCCGCGCCGAGAAACGTTCGGATGTCGGCAAGGCCACCGTGATCGGTTTCATCACCGTGCTGCTGTTTCTAGTGCTGGTGAACGTGCTGTCACTGGGCATCATGACCCAGCCGGAACTGGCGAAACTGCAGAACCCGTCGATGGCCGCCGTGCTTGAACACGTGGTCGGGCACTGGGGCGCGGTGCTGATCAGCGTCGGTCTGATCATTTCGCTGCTGGGGGCGCTGCTGTCATGGGTGCTGCTGTGTGCGGAGATCATGTTCGCCGCCGCCAAAGACCACACCATGCCGGAGTTCCTGCGCAAGGAAAACGCCAACCACGTGCCGGTCAACGCGCTGTGGCTGACCAATGCCATGGTGCAGATTTTCCTCATCATCACGCTGTTCTCGGCCAGCACGTACCTGTCGCTGATCTACCTCGCCACCTCGATGATTCTGGTGCCCTACCTGTGGTCGGCGGCCTATGCCCTGCTGCTGGCGGTGCGCGGCGAGAGCTACGAAGGGTTTGCCGCCGAGCGGCGCAAGGATCTGATCATCGGCGGTATCGCCCTGATCTATGCGGTGTGGTTGTTGTACGCCGGCGGGGTCAAGTACCTGCTGCTGTCGGCCCTGCTTTATGCGCCCGGCGCAATCCTGTTCGCCAAGGCCAAGCTGGAACTCAGACAACCGGTTTTCACCAACGTCGAGAAGCTGATTTTCGCCGCAGTGGTCGTGGGCGCCGTGGTGGCGGCCTACGGTCTCTACGATGGCTTCCTGACGCTGTAACCCCTGATTGATCTGTCATCTGGAGGAACACAGAAATGACCACGGAAAAAGTGAAGTACGGCGTCCACTCCGAAGCCGGGAAACTGCGTAAAGTCATGGTTTGCTCCCCAGGTCTGGCCCATCAGCGGCTGACCCCGAACAACTGCGATGAACTGCTGTTCGACGACGTGCTGTGGGTGGCACAGGCCAAGCGCGACCACTTCGACTTCGTCACCAAGATGCGCGAACGCGGCATCGACGTGCTGGAAATGCACAACCTGCTGACCGACATCGTCGCCATCCCCGAGGCGCTGGACTGGATTCTTGAGCGCAAGGTCACCGCCGACTCGGTGGGCCTGGGCCTGATCAGTGAGGTGAAATCCTGGCTGAAAAGCCTTGAGCCACGGCACATCGCCGAATTCCTGATTGGCGGCGTCTCGGCCGATGATCTGCCGGACAGCTTCGGTGGCAAGACCATCCAGATGTTCCGCGACTTCCTCGGCCACTCCAGCTTCATCCTGCCGCCGCTGCCGAACACCCAGTTCACCCGCGACACCACCTGCTGGATCTACGGCGGCGTGACGCTGAACCCGATGTACTGGCCGGCGCGCCGTCAGGAAACCCTGCTGACCACCGCCATCTACAAATTCCATCCGCAATTCACCAATGCCGAATTCGAGATCTGGTACGGCGACCCGGACAAGGATCACGGCAACTCCACCCTCGAGGGCGGCGACGTCATGCCGATCGGCAACGGCGTGGTGCTGATCGGCATGGGCGAGCGTTCATCGCGTCAGGCCATCGGCCAACTGGCGCTGAACCTGTTCAACAACAAGGCGGTGGAAAAAGTCATCGTCGCCGGCCTGCCGAAATCCCGCGCGGCGATGCACCTGGACACGGTGTTCAGCTTCTGCGACCGCGACCTGGTGACGATTTTCCCGGAAGTGGTCAACCAGATCGTCGCCTTCACCCTGCGCCCTGACGAAAGCAAACAGGGCGGCATCGACATTCGCCGCGAAGAAGGCAGCTTCCTCGACACCGTCGCCGCTGCGCTCAACCTGCCGAAACTGCGCGTGGTGGAAACCGGCGGCAACAGCTTCGCCGCCGAACGCGAGCAATGGGACGACGGCAACAACGTGGTGGCGATGGAGCCCGGCGTGGTCATCGGCTACGACCGCAACACCTACACCAATACCCTACTGCGCAAGGCTGGCGTTGAGGTCATCACCATCAGCGCCGGCGAACTCGGTCGCGGCCGTGGCGGCGGCCACTGCATGACCTGCCCGATCATCCGCGACCCGATCGACTACTAAACGACCGTCCCCCCGGCCGCACTTATCCCGTAGCGGCCGGGCCGATTACCGAATCCAAGGAGAATCATCATGGCGTTTAACATCCACAACCGTAACCTGCTCAGCCTGGAACACCACACCCCACGTGAGCTGCGTTACCTGCTCGACCTGTCCCGCGATCTCAAACGCGCGAAATACACCGGCACCGAGCAGCAACACCTGAAGGGCAACAACATCGCCCTGATCTTCGAGAAAACCTCGACCCGCACCCGTTGCGCCTTCGAAGTGGCGGCCTATGACCAGGGCGCCAACGTCACCTACATCGACCCGAACTCCTCGCAGATCGGCCACAAGGAAAGCATGAAGGACACCGCCCGCGTGCTCGGGCGCATGTACGACGCCATCGAGTACCGTGGCTTCAAACAGGAAATCGTCGAGGAACTGGCCAAGTTCGCCGGCGTGCCGGTGTTCAACGGCCTGACCGATGAATATCACCCGACCCAGATGATCGCCGACGTGCTGACCATGCGTGAGCACGCCGACAAGCCGATCCACGAAATCAGCTACGCCTACCTCGGCGATGCGCGCAACAACATGGGCAACTCGCTGCTGCTGATCGGCGCCAAACTCGGCATGGACGTGCGCATCTGCGCGCCAAAAGCCCTGTGGCCACTGGACGATCTGGTAGCGCGCTGCAAAAAATACGGTGAGGAAAGTGGCGCACGCATCACCCTCACCGAAGATCCGAAGGAAGCGGTCAAAGGCGTCGACTTCATTCACACCGATGTCTGGGTATCGATGGGCGAACCGGTGGAAGCCTGGGCCGAGCGCATCCAGCAGCTGCTGCCGTATCAGGTCAACGCCGAGCTGATGAAAGCCACCGGCAACCCGCGCACCAAGTTCATGCACTGCCTGCCAGCGTTCCACAACAGTGACACCAAGGTCGGCAAACAGATCGCCGAACAATATCCGCATCTGAAAAACGGCATCGAAGTGACCGACGACGTGTTCGAGTCGCCGGCCTGCATCGCCTTCGAGCAAGCGGAAAACCGCATGCACACGATCAAGGCGATCCTGGTCTCGACCCTGGCTGATCTCTAAGAGCGGCACCGCTCCATGTAGGAGTGAGCCTGCTCGCGATAGCGGTCTGACATTCAACATTAATGTCGACTGATGCTCCGTCATCGCGAGCAGGCTCACTCCTACAATTGATCGAGTCGTTTGCCACTCCTCTGCTTAGAAGGATTGCACCATGCGTATCGTCGTAGCCCTGGGCGGTAACGCCCTGCTCCGCCGTGGTGAGCCGATGACCGCTGACAATCAGCGCGCCAACATCCGCATCGCCACCGAGCAAATCGCCAAGATCCATCCCGGCAACCAACTGGTCATCGCCCACGGCAATGGCCCGCAAGTCGGCCTGCTGTCGCTGCAAGCGGCGGCCTATACGTCTGTCACTCCGTACCCGCTGGACGTGCTCGGCGCCGAAACCGAGGGCATGATCGGCTACATCATCGAACAGGAACTGGGCAATCTGCTCGACTTCGAAGTGCCGTTCGCCACCCTGCTCACCCAGGTCGAAGTCGACGCCAACGACCCGGCCTTCAAGAACCCGACCAAGCCGATCGGCCCGGTGTACGAAAAAGCCGAAGCGGAAAAACTCGCCGCCGAAAAAGGCTGGGCAATTGCTGCCGATGGCGACAAATTCCGCCGTGTCGTCGCCAGTCCACGGCCGAAACGCATCTTCGAAATCCGCCCGATCAAGTGGCTGCTGGACAAGGGCAGCATTGTGATCTGCGCCGGTGGCGGCGGCATTCCGACCATGTACGACGAACAGCGCAATCTCAAAGGCATCGAGGCGGTAATCGACAAGGACCTGTGCTCGTCGCTGCTCGCCGAGCAACTGGAAGCCGACCTGCTGGTGATCGCCACCGACGTCAACGCGGCGTTCATCGACTACGGCAAACCCACCCAGAAAGCCATCGCCGAAGCCCACCCGGACGAACTCGAACGCCTCGGTTTCGCCGCCGGTTCCATGGGGCCGAAGGTGCAGGCAGCTTGCGAGTTCGCACGCCATACTGGCAAGGTCGCGGTGATCGGTTCGCTGGCCGATATCGAAGCCATCGTCCAGGGCACCGCCGGTACGCGGGTCAGCACGGCGAAGCCGGGGATCAGCTACCGATAACAATAAACGCCGGAGCAGGCACAAGACCTGCTCCGCTCCCATGCCTTGAAAGGAGTAGCTCAATGGCCCAATTCGAACCCGGTCATCTGCATATCGAGCGGCACGCGTTGACCGACGATGACGTCAATTACAACGTGCATCTGGACTATGAAGTGTTCACCGATCCGCAGAAAGGCAAAGGGATTCAGTTCACCCTGCATGGCAGCATGCAGGGCAAGGACATGAAGGAAACGTTTTTCCTGCCCAAGGAGGAGGCCTACAACTTCGCCCGTGACGTGACCCGGATCGCCGAGAAGTACGGAATCCCCAAGACCCACAGCCAGATCGGCTCGGTGCACAAGCATTACGACCTGATGTTCGAAGACATTCGGCAGAAGTTGAATATGCAGTCAGGGGATCCGGTCAATCTCGAGCATTTCGAATAAAAATCTAAAGCCCCTCACCCTAGCCCTCTCCCGGGGGGAGAGGGGACCGATTGGGGGATGCTGCAGCATTGCGTCGACCTGATCCTGCATCACTGAATCTATAATCGCCCGGTACTTTCAGGTCGATGCATAACCCCAGACACCTCGGTCGGCTCCCTCTCCCTCCGGGAGAGGGCTGGGGTGAGGGTGCTTTTGCTTTCACCTCTCTTCAAGCCCAAGGCATACTTGCGCCCTCCGCTCTGCAGATCACTGAACCGCCCCCATGCGTATCCACGTCAGCTTCATCGACCGCGTCGGCATCACCCAGGAAGTCCTGGCTATCCTCGGTGGGCGCAATCTCAATCTGGATGCGGTGGAGATGATCCCGCCGAACGTCTACATCGACGCGCCGACCCTGAGCCCGCAAGTGCTCGAAGAGCTGAAAGATGCGCTGTTTCGGGTGCTCGGCGTGGTAGCGGTAACCGTGGTCGATATCCTGCCCGGCCAGCGTCGGCATTTGCAGCTCGACGCCCTGCTCGCGGCGATGACAGATCCGGTGTTGGCCCTCGACAGCGCCGGCAAGGTGCTGCTGGCCAACCCGGCGTTGATCGCGTTGTACGGTCGCGAGCCCGCTGGCGAAAGCGTCTCGGCGCTGTTCAATGATCCCGGCCTGCTCGGCACCCTGCTGGAAAACGGCTTCCGCCTGCCGCTGCGCGAGATCACCGTCAACGGCCAGACGCTGTTGCTGGATGCCACGCCGATCACCGACGCCGGCGCCCTGCTGACCCTCTATCAGCCGAACCGCATCGGCGAACAGCTCTCGGCGCTGCACCACGACCACGCCGAAGGCTTCGACGCGCTGCTCGGCGAATCCCCGGCGATCCGCACCCTCAAGGCCCGCGCGCAAAGGGTCGCGGCGCTTGACGCACCTTTATTGATTCAAGGCGAAACCGGTACCGGCAAAGAACTGGTTGCCCGCGCCTGTCACGCGATCAGCACTCGCCATAGTGCTCCTTTTCTGGCGTTGAACTGCGCAGCGTTGCCGGAAAACCTCGCCGAGAGCGAGCTGTTCGGCTACGCCCCCGGTGCTTTCACCGGCGCCGCGCGTGGCGGTAAACCGGGGCTGATGGAACTGGCCAATCAGGGCACGGTGTTTCTCGATGAGATCGGCGAGATGTCACCGTACTTGCAGGCCAAGCTGCTGCGCTTCCTGAACGACGGCAGTTTCCGCCGTGTCGGTGGTGATCGTGAAGTGAAGGTCAACGTGCGCATCCTCAGCGCGACCCACCGCGATCTGGAAAAAATGGTCAGCGAAGGCCTGTTCCGCGAAGACCTGTTCTATCGCCTCAACGTGCTCAACGTCGAAGTGCCGCCGCTGCGTGAACGCGGCCAGGACATTCTGCTGTTGGCGCGGTATTTCATGCAGCAAGCCTGTGCGCAGATCCAGCGCCCGGTCTGCCGCCTGGCGCCGGGGACTTATCCGGCGCTGCTCGGCAATCGCTGGCCGGGCAACGTGCGGCAACTGCAGAACGTGATTTTCCGCGCGGCAGCGATTTGCGAGAGCAGCCTGGTCGATATCGGCGACCTCGACATTGCCGGCACCTCAGTGGCGCGCCAGGCCGACACCGACGTCGACAGTCTTGAACAAGCCGTCGAGTCTTTCGAGAGAGAGCTGCTGGAAAAGCTCTACGTCAGCTACCCCTCGACCCGGCAACTGGCGAGCCGCTTGCAAACTTCGCATACCGCCATCGCCCATCGATTGCGCAAGTACGGCATTCCCAATAAACCCTGACTCATTGCCGCTCCCCCTTGTAGGAGTGAGCCTGCTCGCGATAGCGGTTTATCAGTCAATTAATTTGTCGTCTGCCACACCGCTATCGCGAGCAGGCTCACTCCTACAATGATTTATGGCGGATTTGAAATCTGTTCAAAAGCGACCTTCACCTGTACCGAAAGCGCTACAGCGGAACGATATCGCTACACCCGCCTATGACCTGCGCTGCGCAACGCTTTGATCCCGTTCAGCTTTTCTCCTCGCCCCAAGCTGTAGCGATTTCGCTACAACAGCGACATCCAGAAAAATATGACAAACAGACAACCCATTGATTTAACTAGATAAATTAACCTTGGCCGCATTCTTGCTACCTGCCTCCTCATCTATAAAGGGCTTCCCCGCCCCAAGCTTTCCACCGCGTCCACCAGACGAGTCTGGCCCCTGAGGAGTTTCCATGAGCGAGTTGCGTTTTACAGAAGATCACGAATGGCTGCGCACCGAAGCCGACGGCAGCGTTACTGTCGGCATCACCGCATTCGCGCAGAACGCCCTGGGCGACGTGGTGTTCGTGCAACTGCCTGAGCTGCAGGCTTACGAAAAAGGCGCTGAAGCCGCCACCGTGGAATCGGTGAAAGCCGCCAGCGGCGTGTACATGCCGCTCGATGGCGAAGTACTGGCCGTCAACCCGGCGCTGGAAAACGCTCCTGAGCTGGTCAACGAAGATCCGCTGGGCGAAGGCTGGTTCTTCCGCTTCCAGCCAAGCGACGCCGCCGCTGTCGGCCAACTGCTCGATCAAGACGCTTACGACCGTCTGATCAAAGCCCAAGCCGAAGCCTGAGGAATTACGCCATGAGCCAGATCAATCTCGGCACCGCCAACGAATTCATCGCCCGTCACATCGGCCCGCGCGCCGGTGACGAGCAAGCCATGCTCAACAGCCTCGGCTTCGACTCGCTTGAAGCGCTGAGCGCCAGCGTCATCCCGGAAAGCATCAAGGGCACCAGCGTGCTCGGCATGGACGACGGCCTCAGCGAAGCCGACGCCCTGGCGATGATCAAATCCATCGCCGGCAAGAATCAGCTGTTCAAAACCTACATCGGCCAGGGCTACTACAACTGCCACACGCCGTCGCCGATCCTGCGCAACCTGCTGGAAAACCCGGCCTGGTACACCGCTTACACCCCGTATCAGCCAGAAATTTCCCAGGGCCGTCTCGAAGCGCTGCTGAACTTCCAGACCCTGATCAGCGACCTCACCGGCCTGCCGATCGCCAACGCCTCCCTGCTCGACGAAGCCACCGCCGCTGCCGAAGCCATGACCTTCTGCAAGCGCCTGAGCAAGAACAAGGGCAGCCACCAATTCTTCGCCTCGATCCACAGCCACCCGCAAACCCTCGACGTGCTGCGCACCCGTGCCGAGCCGCTGGGCATTGAAGTTGTAGTGGGCGATGAGCGCGAGCTGACTGACGTGACGCCGTTCTTCGGCGCGCTGCTGCAATACCCGGCGAGCAACGGTGATCTGTTCGACTACCGCGAACTGACCGAACGCTTCCCCGCCGCCAACGCTTTGGTCGCCGTGGCCGCTGATCTGCTGGCCCTGACCCTGCTCACCGCACCGGGCGAATTCGGCGCCGACGTGGCGATCGGTTCAGCGCAACGCTTCGGCGTGCCGCTGGGCTTCGGTGGCCCGCACGCCGCTTACTTCTCCACCAAAGATGCGTTCAAGCGTGACATGCCCGGCCGTCTGGTCGGTGTCTCGGTTGACCGCTTCGGCAAGCCGGCCCTGCGTCTGGCGATGCAGACCCGCGAGCAACACATCCGCCGCGAAAAGGCCACGTCGAACATCTGCACCGCGCAGGTGCTGCTGGCCAACATCGCCAGCATGTACGCCGTCTACCACGGCCCGAAAGGCCTGACCCAGATCGCCAACCGCGTGCACCACCTGACCGCGATTCTGGCCAAGGGCCTGAGCGCACTGGGCGCTAACGTAGAACAAGCCAGTTTCTTCGACACCCTGACCGTAGCCACCGGCGCACACACCGCCGCGCTGCACGACAAGGCGCACGCTGCGCAGATCAACCTGCGCGTGATCGATGCTGAACGTCTGGGCCTGTCGGTCGATGAAACCACCACCCAGGCTGATATCGAAACCCTGTGGGGCCTGTTCGCCGACGGCAAGACCCTGCCGGATTTCGCTGCGCTGGTCGCTTCGGCGCAGAGCACCATCCCTGCTGCGCTGGTGCGTCAGTCGCCGATCCTCAGCCACCCGGTGTTCAACCGCTATCACTCGGAAACCGAGCTGATGCGCTACCTGCGCAAACTGGCGGACAAAGACCTGGCGCTGGATCGCACCATGATCCCGCTGGGCTCGTGCACCATGAAACTCAACGCCGCCAGCGAAATGATTCCGGTGACCTGGGCCGAATTCGGTGCGCTGCACCCGTTCGCCCCGGCCGCGCAAAGCGCCGGTTACCAGCAACTGACCGATGAACTGGAAGCGATGCTCTGTGCCGCCACCGGTTACGACGCGATCTCGCTGCAACCGAACGCTGGTTCGCAAGGTGAATACGCAGGTCTCCTGGCAATCCGCGCCTATCACCAGAGCCGTGGCGATGAGCGCCGCGACATCTGCCTGATCCCGTCATCGGCCCACGGCACCAACCCGGCAACTGCGCAAATGGCTGGCATGCGCGTGGTCGTCACCGCGTGCGATGCCCGTGGCAACGTCGACATCGAAGACCTGCGCGCCAAAGCCATCGAGCACCGTGAACACCTCGCTGCATTGATGATCACTTACCCGTCGACCCACGGCGTGTTCGAAGAAGGCATCCGTGAAATCTGCGCGATCATTCACGACAACGGCGGCCAGGTGTATATCGACGGCGCCAACATGAACGCCATGGTCGGCCTCTGTGCCCCGGGCAAGTTCGGCGGCGACGTCTCCCACCTGAACCTGCACAAAACCTTCTGCATCCCCCACGGCGGTGGCGGCCCGGGCGTCGGCCCGATTGGTGTCAAATCGCACTTGACCCCGTTCCTGCCGGGCCACGGCCAGATGGCACGCAAGGAAGGCGCGGTCTGCGCGGCACCGTTCGGCAGCGCGAGCATTCTGCCGATCACCTGGATGTATATCCGCATGATGGGTGGCGCCGGTCTGAAGCGCGCTTCGCAACTGGCGATCCTCAATGCCAACTACATTTCCCGTCGTCTGGAAGAGCACTACCCAGTGCTGTACACCGGCAGCAATGGCTTGGTGGCACACGAATGCATCCTCGATCTGCGTCCGTTGAAAGACAGCAGCGGCATCAGCGTCGATGACGTCGCCAAGCGCCTGATCGACTTCGGCTTCCACGCGCCGACCATGTCGTTCCCGGTCGCTGGCACGCTGATGATCGAGCCGACCGAAAGTGAATCCAAGGAAGAGCTGGATCGCTTCTGCGACGCCATGATCCGCATCCGCGAAGAAATCCGCGCAGTGGAAAACGGCACCCTGGACAAGGAAGACAACCCACTGAAAAACGCCCCGCACACCGCAGCGGAACTGGTCGGCGAGTGGACTCACCCGTACAGCCGCGAGCAAGCGGTGTACCCGGTCGCCTCGCTGATCGAAGGCAAATACTGGCCGCCGGTCGGCCGGGTCGACAACGTCTTCGGTGATCGCAACCTGGTGTGCGCCTGCCCATCGATCGAAAGCTACGCTTAACCGTATAGGGGGATCAGTTGCACCGATCCCCCACACGCCGCAGCCCCCTGTAGGAGTGAGCCTGCTCGCGATAGCGGTGGATCAGCCGACTCAATTGTTATCTGACATACCGTTATCGCGAGCAGGCTCACTCCTACAGGGGAATGTGGTCAGCCGCACGAACCTGCCAATCCCCATAACAAGAAACCGGAGAACCACTCATGTCGTTAAGCGTGTTCGACCTGTTCAAGATTGGCATCGGTCCCTCCAGTTCCCACACCGTCGGCCCGATGCGCGCTGCTGCGCGGTTCGCCGAAGGTCTGCGCCGTGAAAACCTGCTGTCGGCCACCGCCAGCGTGCGCGTCGAGCTGTACGGTTCGCTGGGCGCTACCGGCAAAGGTCACGGCAGCGACAAAGCCGTATTGCTCGGCCTCGAAGGCGAGCACCCGGACACGGTCGACACCGAAACCGTTGCCACGCGCCTGCAGGAGATTCGCGGCAACGGCCGGCTGAATCTGCTCGGCGAGCACAGCATTGCGTTCAACGAGAAAGAACATCTGGCAATGATCCGCAAGCCGTTGGCCTACCACCCCAACGGCATGATCTTTCGCGCCTTCGATGCGGCCGCAATTCAGATTCGCAGCCGCGAGTACTATTCGGTCGGCGGTGGTTTCGTTGTCGATGAAGATGCCGCCGGTGCCGATCGCATCGTCGAAGACGCCACGCCGCTGACTTTCCCGTTCAAAAGCGCCAAGGACTTGCTGGGCCATTGCAGCACCTACGGGCTGTCGATCAGTCAGGTGATGCTGACCAACGAAAGCGCCTGGCGCCCGGAAGCCGAGACTCGCGCCGGCCTGCTGAACATCTGGCAAGTGATGCAGGACTGCGTGGCTGCGGGGTGCAGAAACGAAGGCATTTTGCCCGGCGGTCTGAAGGTCAGGCGCCGGGCCGCCGCGCTGCATCGGCAATTGTGCAAGAACCCGGAGTCGGCCCTGCGTGATCCGCTGTCGGTGCTCGACTGGGTCAATCTTTATGCACTGGCGGTCAACGAAGAAAACGCCAACGGCGGACGTGTGGTTACCGCGCCCACCAATGGCGCGGCGGGAATCATTCCGGCGGTGCTGCATTACTACATGCGTTTTATCCCCGGGGCGAATGACGACGGCGTCGTGCGTTTTCTGCTGACCGCTGCCGCTATCGGCATTCTCTACAAGGAAAACGCCTCGATCTCCGGCGCCGAAGTCGGCTGCCAAGGTGAAGTCGGTGTGGCCTGTTCGATGGCAGCCGGCGCCCTGTGCGAAGTGCTCGGCGGCAGCGTGCAGCAAGTCGAGAACGCCGCGGAAATCGGCATGGAACACAACCTCGGCCTGACCTGCGACCCGATCGGCGGCCTGGTGCAGGTGCCGTGCATCGAGCGCAACGCGATGGGCTCGGTGAAAGCCATCAACGCGGTGCGCATGGCCATGCGTGGCGACGGTCAGCATTTCGTCTCCCTCGACAAAGTCATCCGCACCATGCGCCAGACCGGCGCCGACATGAAAAGCAAATACAAGGAAACCGCCCGCGGCGGTTTGGCAGTCAACATTATCGAATGCTGATCACGAACCAAGCCAAACGAAATTGACCACCTCTCCCCTAGGGAGAGAACGTAATTAGCCCCCTCTCCCTCTGGGAGAGAGCTGGGGTGAGGGGCTTTTGATCTTGATCTCGCTTCTCACCCCCAAACTCTAATTTCCAAGGAGCTACGCATGTCCACCGAAACCCTTTCCAAAACCCCGCTGCACGCGCTGCACCTCGAACTCGGCGCGCGCATGGTGCCGTTCGCCGGCTACGACATGCCCGTGCAATACCCGCTCGGCGTGATGAAAGAACATCAGCACACCCGCGATCAGGCCGGGTTGTTCGACGTCTCGCACATGGGCCAGATTCGCCTGACCGGTGCCAACGCAGCCAAAGCCCTGGAAACCCTTGTGCCGGTCGACATCATCGACTTGCCGGTGGGCATGCAGCGTTATGCGATGTTCACCAACGAAACCGGCGGCATTCTCGATGACCTGATGGTCGCCAACCTCGGCAATGACGAGCTGTTCCTGGTCGTCAACGCGGCCTGCAAGGATCAGGATCTCGCGCATCTGCACAAGCAGATCGGCGATCAGTGCACCATTACGGCGCTGTTCGAGGAGCGCGCCCTGCTCGCCTTGCAAGGTCCGGCAGCCGTAACAGTGCTGGCGCGTCTTGCGCCGGACGTGGCGAAGATGACCTTCATGCAGTTCAAGAGTGTGTCGTTGCTCGGCATCGACTGCTTTGTCAGCCGTTCGGGCTACACCGGTGAAGACGGTTTCGAAATCTCGGTACCGGCTGCCGAAGCGGAAAAACTCGCCCGCGCCCTGCTGGCCGAACCTGAAGTTCAGGCCATCGGCCTCGGCGCGCGCGATTCGCTGCGCCTCGAAGCCGGGCTGTGCCTGTACGGCCACGACATGAACACCGAAACCACACCAATCGAAGCCAGCCTGCTCTGGGCGATTTCCAAGCCACGCCGCGCCGATGGCGCACGGGCCGGCGGTTTCCCCGGCGCGGAGCAGATTTTCGCTCAGCAACAGAATGGCGTCGCACGCAAACGCGTGGGCCTGCTGCCACAGGAACGCACCCCGGTGCGTGAAGGTGCAGAAATCGTCAACGAGGCTGGCGAGATCATCGGCAGTGTCTGCAGCGGCGGTTTCGGTCCGACCCTGGGCGGGCCGTTGGCAATGGGTTACCTCGACAGTGCTTACTTAGCGCTCGACACGCCCGTGTGGGCCATTGTCCGTGGGAAAAAGGTGCAGATGCTTGTAAGCAAAATGCCATTTGTTCCACAACGCTACTATCGTGGTTGATCGACTGTTTCTATAAGTAACGCGATTGCGTTATGCGTGCACTAATGTGTAACGCAATCGCCATAAAACAGTGCGTTTTTTAACATCCGAGTGAAATATGATCGTTGCTTATAACGTTTATAAAAACCAGAACCAGACAATCGTCTAAGCCCGGACTAGTGAGCTGACTAACAGCCGTTCAGAGCAGTAAAACCGGGGCCTTCGCGGGGCTTGTTTTTTCTCCCGTAGTTGGCGTAGAGTTTGTCCACTGTGTTTGCATGGGTCAGCTTGGAATCGTGACCTGGGCAGTAGCCTACAAGTTAGCTACATCCCGCTCGACGTCTTCTTACTCCTTGCAACCAGCTCCAGTACTCTTTCATGTGAAAGGGGCTGTCATCAATTTATGCGTCAAAGGAAATAAGAAATGTCCACACGTCAGAGCGGTACCGTCAAGTGGTTTAACGACGAGAAAGGTTTTGGTTTTATCACTCCAGAAAGCGGTCCGGATCTGTTCGTACATTTCCGCGCCATTCAGGGCAACGGCTTCAAAAGCCTGAAAGAAGGCCAGAAAGTGACTTTCGTTGCTGTGCAGGGCCAGAAAGGCATGCAGGCTGACGAAGTACAAGCAGAAGCCTGATCTTCTGATACGAAAAAGCCCCTGATATTGATATCAGGGGCTTTTTTGTGCGCGCTAATCCGTAAAATGGCGCTTCCATTCGCGTCCCGAGGCTGCCATGTCGAAAAACCTGCTCACGCCCCAAGGGGACTTCCCTCCTGTCGCGCTTGGTCGTCGTCTGGCGGCGATGTTCTACGACTTCCTGCTGTGCACCGCCCTGCTGATCGTCACTGGCTTCATCTACAAGTTGATCCAGGGCGCGATCATCGGCGAAGAACGCCTGCGGGCAATGACCGATGCTGGCCAGCTTGACGGTGATCCGCTCTACTCCACAGTGCTGCTGTTGGTGTTGTTCGGCTTCTTCGCCAAGTTCTGGACCCATGGCGGGCAGACCCTCGGCATGCAGGTCTGGGGCATTCGCGTGCAGAACGCCAACGGCACAGCGATCAGCCTGTGGCAGGCGCTGTTGCGCTTTATGGTGTCGATTGCGTCGTGGCTATGTATCGGGCTGGGATTCTTCTGGTCGCTGTTCGACAAGCAGAAGCGCACGTGGCATGACATTTATTCGGATACCCGCGTGGTGCGGATCCCGAAAAAGGCCAAATAACTTCCAGACACCGAATACCAATGTAGGAGTGAGCCTGCTCGCGATAGCGGTGTGTCAGTCAACGTATCGCTGACTGACACACCGCTATCGCGAGCAGGCTCACTCCTACAGGTTTTGTGTTGTATCTGAAAGGTTTTAGGCGTTACCGGCCAATTTCATCCGCGCTGCCTGGGTGAAGTCCAGCATGCGCTTCAACGGGCGGATCGCCTGCGGGATCAGCGCCGGATCAACGAAGATCTCGTTGGTGCCTTCCTTCAGGCTCTTGAGCGTGCGCTCAAGGGTGTTCATGGCCATCCAGGGGCAATGCGCGCAACTGCGGCACGCCGCGCCGTTGCCGGCGGTAGGCGCCTCGATGAAGACCTTGTCCGGGCACAGCTGCTGCATCTTGTAGAAGATGCCGCGGTCGGTCGCCACGATGAAGGTCTTGTTCGGCAGGCTCTGTGCGGCTGCGATCAACTGACTGGTGGAACCGACGGCGTCGGCCAGCTCGATCACCGATGTCGGCGACTCCGGGTGAACCAGAATCGCCGCGTCCGGGTACAACGCCTTCATGTCTTCGAGCTGCTTGGACTTGAACTCTTCGTGAACGATGCAGGCACCGTCCCAAAGCAGCATGTCGGCGCCGGTCTTGCGCTGAATGTAAGTGCCCAGGTGCTTGTCCGGGCCCCAGATGATCGTTTCGCCGTTGTCCATCAGGCTTTCGACGATTTCCAGTGCGCAGCTCGACGTCACCACCCAGTCAGCCCGAGCCTTCACGGCGGCGGAGGTGTTTGCGTAAACCACCACGGTGCGCTCCGGATGCTGATCGCAGAACGCCGAGAACTCGTCGACCGGGCAACCCAGGTCCAGCGAGCAGGTCGCCTCCAGGGTCGGCATCAGCACGCGTTTTTCCGGGTTGAGAATTTTTGCCGTCTCGCCCATGAACTTCACGCCGGCGACCACCACGGTCTTGGCCGGGTGGGCGTTGCCGAAGCGGGCCATTTCCAGGGAATCGGAAACACAGCCGCCGGTTTCTTCGGCCAGGGCCTGAATCACCGGATCGCAATAGAAGTGGGCCACGAGCACCGCGTCCTGAGCCTTGAGCTCGGCGGCGATGGCGGAACGGTAGTAGGCCTCTTCCTCTGCCGTCAGCGGTTTGGGCTGTTTGGCGTCGAGGTGGGCTTGAACCAGAAGGCGTTCGGAAATCTGCGTCATGTTCGCAAGACCTGCAGGCGCATTCGCGCGAAAGTCGAGTATACACCCGGCTCCGGACCGCTAGAGGTACCGCCGGGAGAGTGAGTATCATCAGGCACGGACAGCGTTGAAGCTGCGCAAGGCTACAGAATATCCCGTTGATACAAAAGATGATTCTGACCTGTGTCAGGCACGGCGGCGCTGAAACACAACGCAGCCGAATCGCAGGCAAAAAAAAACCCGGAAATCCTCACTTTCGTGGGCCTTCCGGATTTTCTAAACCGCCAAATATGGTGGGTCGTGTGGGATTCGAACCTACGACCAATTGGTTAAAAGCCAACTGCTCTACCAACTGAGCTAACGACCCGCTGTGTGGTGGCGCGTATAATACTGATTTTTAAGGACTATTCAACACCTTTTTGAAAATAATCAAAAATAAGGGGTTGGATCGTCCACACCAGCTGCCGCGAAGCCTTCTGCACGCAGGCGGCAGCTGTCGCATTTGCCGCACGCGCGCCCGTCATCGTCTGCCTGATAGCAGGAAACCGTCAGGCCATAATCCACGCCCAGCTTCACGCCGGCCTGGACAATCTGCGCCTTGCTCAGGTTCTGCAACGGTGCCTGAATCCGGAAGCCGTTGCCCTCCACGCCCGCCTTGGTCGCCAGATTGGCCACGCGCTCGAACGACTCGATGAACTCGGGACGGCAATCCGGGTAGCCGGAATAATCCACCGCGTTGACGCCGATGAAGATGTCGCGGGCGCCGAGCACTTCCGCCCAACCCAATGCCAACGACAGGAACACGGTATTGCGCGCCGGCACGTAAGTCACCGGAATGCCTTCGCCCAGCTCCTCCGGGATGTCGATACTGGTGTCGGTCAGGGCCGAACCGCCCATGCCATTGAGATTCAGGCCAATGACCTTGTGCTCGACCACGCCCAGATCACGAGCAACGCGGGCGGCGGCATGCAATTCGGCATGCGAGCGCTGACCGTAATCGAAACTCATGGTGTAGCAGGCGTAGCCTTCGGCGCGGGCCATCGCAACGACGGTGGCCGAGTCGAGGCCGCCGGACAGCAGGATGACCGCACGTTTTTCGGTAGTGTTCAGTTGTTCAGTCATCTCAGCGCCCCGGTTCGTCGTTCCAAAGATATTTATGCAGCTGCAATTGCAGGCGTACCGGCAGATTGTCCGCCACCACCCAGTCTGCCAGCTCGCGAGCATTGAGGTCATGGTGGCTTGGAGAAAACAGCACTTCGCCGGCACGCTGGTCTATGCCGTACTGGATCAGCTTGGAGACCGCCCAGTCATAGTCCTCCCGCGAGCAGATGACAAACTTCACCTGATCGTTGCGGGTCAGCAGTTCGATGTTCTCGTAGCGGTTGCGATGCGCTTCTTTCGAGCCTGGGGTCTTCAGGTCAACCACGCGACTGACGCGTGAATCCACCGCCGAGACGTCGAGGGCGCCGCTGGTTTCCAGCGAAACCTCGTAGCCGGCATCACACAACCGTTCAAGCAAAGGAATAGCGTTTGGCTGAGCCAACGGCTCACCGCCGGTGACACAGACGTAGCGCGGGCGAAACCCGGCCACTTGCTCAAGGATGTCGTCGAGGGTGCGGACGGTGCCGCCACTGAACGCATAAGCGCTGTCGCAGTATTGGCAACGCAACGGGCAACCGGTCAGGCGCACGAAAACCGTGGGCAGCCCGGCAGTCCGAGTTTCCCCCTGCAACGAGTAGAAAACTTCGGTGATTCTCAATGTGTCTTGCATAGTCGCCACGGGCGTAACAGCTAAACAGGCTGTCCGCCTCCGTCAGGCACTTCAGGCAATCCCGCCAACGCGTAGACCGCAAGAAGCGTGTTTCAGAAAAAGGGCGTGAATTCTAACGAAAAAACCCGCGACAAGCGCGGGTTTCTTCAAAACACGGATAAACAGGCTTACATGCGCTGCAGATCACGCTGGGCCAATTGCGCGGCGGACGTGCCCGGATATTGGGACACCACCTGCTGCAGAATGCCTTTGACCTTGTCGGTATGACCGAGGCGGCGTTCTACGTCAGCCAGTTTGTACAGCGAGTCCGGCACTTTGTTGTGCTTGGGATACAGCTGCGAAACCTTGGCAAACGCCTGACCTGCACCTTGCAGATCACCCTTGGCCAGGTTCACTTCGCCCAACCAGTATTGAGCGTTGCCCGCGTACTGGCTGTTCGGATATTTGCGCAGGAAAGCCGCGAAGGCCTGGCTGGCCTTGTCGAAATCCTTGGCTTTGATCAGGTCGAAAGCGGCATCGTAATACAGCTTTTCCTTGGCCGGATCAGCCGGTTCGCTACCCGCAGCAGGGGCTTGGGCGGCCGCAGCAGCACCCGCGCCTGCGGCAGCACCGGCAGCAGCACTTGCATCGCCGCCGGCAGAAGAATTCTCGGGAGTCGCGGCTGGTGCAACGCCGGATCCTATGCGCCGATCAAGATCCTGGTATCGCTCCAGGGATTCCTGCTTCATGCGCGCAACCTGATTCTGCAGTTCTTCGATCACGCCCTGTTGGCGCGAGATCTGATCCTGCATCTGTTGCAATTGGTTGAACAGCATGCCTTGTGCCGAGGCAGGGGCCGAAGCCGCTCCCCCGGCATAGGCGCCGTTCGTACCGTAACCCGCAGGCGGATAACTGCTCCCGCTATTGTTATAACCGGAGTTGTCATCGACCACAGGAACCGCAGCCCACGCCGCAAGCGGCGCGAGGCTGAGAGCCAGAACAGTTACAGCACGACGGCACGTTCGCATATCGAATTACTTACGCAGTTCGACGCGACGGTTCTGGGCCCAGGACTGCTCGTCGTTGCCGGTAGCAACTGGACGCTCTTCGCCGTAGGAAACCAGTTCCAGCTGAGCTGGGGAAACACCTTGCAGTACCAGGTAGCGCTGAACGGCTTTCGCACGACGCTCGCCCAGTGCCATGTTGTACTCACGAGTACCACGTTCGTCGGTGTTGCCTTCCAGAACAACGCGAGCGCCGTTTGCTTTCAGGTCTTTGGCGTGAACGTCCAGAGCGCGCATGGCTTCTGGCTTCAGGTCCGAGCTGTCGTATTCGAAGTAGAAGGTGGTGATTGCGCGCAGAGCAGCTTCTTCGCTCAGGGAGCCGTCAACGGCACCGGTGTTTGCGCCGTAACCAGCGTTTGGATCAACAGCGCCTTCGCCGGCGTTGTCGCCGCCTTTGGACGAGCAACCTACAGCTACAGCCATGGCCAGAGCCAGCGCAGCAAATTTACCAAACTTCAGCATTTCCATCGTGAAACTCCTAATGAACCCCAGTGTGTTAAGTAAAACGTGTAGCGCCCGCTCACTTCAGGTAAGGGGACCAGGACGGTTCTCTGACTTCGCCTTGAGCGGTAGGAAGCGGGAGCCTCACGCGCCCATTAATGGACACGAGCATCAAGACTCCCCGGCCCTGTTGGCGGGTGGCGTAGATTACCATGGTGCCGTTGGGCGCAACAGTAGGTGACTCGTCCAGAGTGCTATCAGTGAGGATCTTTACACTACCCCGCTGCAGATCCTGAGCTGCCACCTTGAAATTGGTGAAGCCATCCTGACGATGGATCATCACCAAAGTCTTTTCATCAGCCGAAAGTTTCGGGTTGGCGTTGTAGTTGCCCACGAACGTCACACGCTCGGCACCACCGCCACCGACGCTGGTTTTATAGATTTGCGGCTTGCCGCCACGGTCGGAGGTGAAGTAGATGGTCGAGCCATCCTTGCCCCAGAACGGTTCGGTATTGATGCCCTGACCATTGGTTACACGGCTGATCTGGCGCGAACCGAGGTTCATCACGTAGATGTCCGGGTTACCGTCTTTCGACAGAACGAACGCCAGGCGATTGCCATCCGGCGACCAGGCTGGCGCGCCGTTGAGGCCTTCGAAGTTGGTGATCTGCTCACGGCGACCGGTGTCGATGTTCTGCATGAAGATGCGCGGACGCTTCTGCTCGAACGACACATAGGCGATACGTTTGCCGTCCGGCGCGAAACGTGGCGACAGGATCGGCTCACGGGATTGCAGCAGCGTCACTGCACGAGCGCCGTCATAGTCGGAACGTTGCAGGGTGTAACGCGTGTTCTTCTCGGAGAAGCGCTCGGCGGTTACGTACAGCAGACGCGTCGAGAACGCGCCGTCGATGCCGGTCAGCTTCTGGAACGACTGATCGGAAATGAAGTGCGCCATGTCACGGATCTGGTCGGTAGTACCGGAAACACTGCCGTCAGCCACTTTCTGTTCGGTGGCAACGTTGAACAGTGCCCACTGCACCTGGAGACGACCGCCCGCTGGAGCAATGCTGCCGACCATCACGTATTGAGCACCCAATGCCTTCCAGTCACGGAAGATGATTTCGCTCGGCTGGCTTGGCTGGCTGATCATGTTCTGCTTGGGGATCGGCGCGTAATAGCCAGAGTTGCGCAAATCGTTACCGATAATTTCTGCCATGTCATCCGGCAGCACGGCACCGCCCTGCATGCCGAATGGAACGACAGCGATCGGCGTAGCCCGGTCAGTGCCACTGCTGATCAGGATGTTCTTTTCGTCTGCTACCGCTATCCCTGCAAGGCAGCAGATAACGACCAGCATTGATCGAAGAATAGTTCTCACAAGCCTAAATCCTCAGGATTGAATGTCATCTTGAATGAGCGATACGGAGCAAAATCAGCGGGGCTCAAGCCCTGCATTTCCGTCAATCGCCCGATATTCTTAACCGCGGCTACCGCAGAAGCGTCAAATGGAGCATCGCCGCTGGACTTTGTGACCGTAGCACCCGTTACGGTACCGTCCGGCAACATACTGATCCGAAGCTCCACTTTCATGCCTTTACGCGCCGAAGGTGGAAGATTCCAACCCTCCGAAACACGGAGCCTGATCAGGTCATCGAAATCACCCGCTACGCTGTCGCCAAGCTCGTCCGCCTTGGTCGCTGCCCGATCCGTCTTGTCCGAAAGCAACTCAGCCAACGCCTGAGCCTTTTTGTCTTCAGCCGACTTGCGAGCTGCATCCTGGGCCTTTTTCTTGGCAGCGTCAGCAGCAGCTTTTTTCTTCGCGTCTTCGGCGACTTTCTTCTTCGCCTCTTCAGCTTCAGCTTTCTTCTTGGCGTCTTCGGCGGCTTTCTTCTTCGCGTCTTCGACGATCTTCTTCTTCGCTTCTTCGGCAGCGGCTTTCTTGGCCTCTTCCTCAGCAGCTTTTTTCGCTTCGTCTTCGGCCTTCTTCTTGGCTATATCAGCCAATTGTTTCTCTTCGGCTTTTTTGGCTTCGGCTTTCTTCGCGTCATCGGCTTTTTTGGCTTCATCAGCCTTTTTCGCTTCGTCCGCTTTTTTCGCCTCGTCGGCCTTCTTCGCTTCCTCGGCCTTTTGAGCCGCTTCCTCTTTCTTTTGTTCCGCCGCTTTCACCGCTTCCTGCTCGATCTTTTTCTGTTCGAGCTGTTCGACTTCAGTCTGGCGCGCGGCAGTTTTCTTCGCCTCACCTGCAATCTTCTGATTGGTCTGGGTAGTCGCCGGACTTTTCGATTTCAGCTGGTACAGAGTCGCCTGGACGATCGGCTTGGCCGGCGGCAGTTCGGGCGTGAAGGCAAAACTGACGAACAGCATGCCGAATACCAGCACGTGCAGGACAATTGCCAGAACACTAGGCCAGAAGTAGCTTTCCGAGGCGGACGGCTCTCGCTGTTGCTGCATCAGGGGGCCTCGGTAATCAGACCAACGTTACCGACCCCGGCTTTCTGCAACCCGCCCATGGCACCCATGACGGCGCCGTAGTCGACAGTCTTGTCGCCACGAATGAACACCTGGGTGCGTTTGCCGCCTTCGGTGCCGACGCGAATGATCTTGGTCACTGCGTCAGTCATCTGCGGCAGGGTCATGGCCCTGTCCTGTTGCTTCTCGGTGTCGACTTCGCTGCCAAGGTTCCAGTAGTAGGTCTTGTCAGCCTTGATCGAAATGGTCAGGACCTGGGTGTTGTTGTCCTGCGGCAAGGCTTCGCTGGAAACCTTGGGCAGATCAACTTTCACGCCCTGATTGAGCATCGGCGCGGTCACCATGAAGATGACCAGCAGCACCAACATCACGTCGATGTAGGGCACCACGTTCATCTCGGCGACCGGCTTGCGCTTTTTGCGAGCTCGAGCGATTAAAGCCATCGGGAAATACCTGCTTATTCTTCGCTGGTGTGCACTTTGCGGTGCAGGATCGCCTGGAATTCATCGGCGAAGGTGTAGTAGCGGCCCAGCAAGGTTTCGCTGCGTGCAGCAAAACGGTTGTAAGCGATGACCGCCGGGATCGCAGCGAACAGGCCGATCGCCGTGGCGATCAGGGCTTCGGCGATACCCGGGGCAACGGTGGCAAGGGTCGCCTGCTGAGCGCTGGCCAGACCGCGGAAGGAGTTCATGATCCCCCAGACGGTACCGAACAGACCGATGTACGGGCTGACCGAACCGACGGTGGCGAGGAACGGCAGGCTCTGCTCCAGTTTCTCTTCTTCACGAGAGATGGCCACGCGCATGGCACGAGCGACACCTTCCATCACGGCTTCAGGATCGACACCTGGCTGCTGACGCAGACGGGAGAATTCCTTGAAACCGGCACGGAAGATCTGCTCGACGCCCGAATCCGGATCGGGATTGCTGCCGGCCTGACGGTACAGTTTGGACAGATCGATACCCGACCAGAAGCGCTCTTCGAAGCTCTCCAGGGCGCGTCGACCGGCACGCAGCAAGTTGCTGCGCTGAAAGATCATGATCCATGAGGTCACCGATGCGGCCACCAGGGTCAACATTACCAACTGCACCACGATGCTGGCATTGCTGACCAGGCTCCACATGGAGGAATGGTCGACGACGTTAGCTTCCACGCTTTATCTCCTGCTCTGAGTGTGTACCCGGGCCGACCGCGTCGGCAAAGGCCGCACGCAGGTCTTCGGGAAGGGCCCGGGGTTTCAAACTGTCGGTGCGCACGCAGGCCACCAAAAACTGCCCTTCGCAGAGCAGCACATTATCCGTGGCCCGCCTGACCTGCTGTCTGAAGCGCAGGCTGGCACGGTTCAATTCGGTTACATCAGCGCTTACCAGCAGTTCGTCATCCAGTCGCGCCGGCGCGTGGTAGCGCGCTTCGCTGGAATGCACGACGAACAACAGGTCCTCTCCGGCCAGCTGCGATTGGGCAAAGCCCAGTTCCCGTAGCCGTTCGGTTCGAGCCCGTTCCATAAACTTGAGGTAATTAACGTAATACACGATGCCGCCCGCATCGGTGTCCTCGTAATAAACGCGACAACGATGTGCGAACGGCCCAAGCCCGTTTTGCGCGCGCATACTCTAGTGCTTACTCCTCAGGTTGCCAATCCGGCAGACAACTGTTTTTCGTGGTTTCAAAGCTATAACGCAAAAGTACCGTCCTATGACCGTACAAACCCTGAATAAATCACCAACAAATGTGTATCAATCGTCCACGGCGTCGAGAAACTCGTCTGCCACGGGCATCTCACCCATACGCGATGGAACGTTCAAACCGAAATGCAGGTAGGCATGGCGCGTCACCACCCTGCCCCGGGGTGTGCGCATGATATAGCCCTGCTGGATCAGATAGGGCTCGAGCACGTCTTCAATGGTGTGGCGTTCTTCACTGATTGCCGCCGCCAGACTGTCGATCCCGACCGGGCCGCCGTCGAACTTCTCGATCATGGTCAGCAGCAGTCGCCGGTCCTGGTGATCGAAACCGTGTTCGTCGACATCCAGCAGGTTCAGCGCCAGATCTGCGACCGCTTTGGTGATGTGGCCCTTGGCGCGGACCTCGGCGAAGTCGCGTACCCGGCGCAGCAGCCGGTTGGCAATTCGCGGCGTGCCACGAGCACGACGGGCGATCTCGAACGAACCTTCCGGATCCAGCGGCAGACCCAGAATCGCCGCCGAACGGCTGACGATCGTTGCCAGGTCGGCGGTGCTGTAGAACTCCAGGCGCTGGACGATACCGAAGCGGTCACGCAGCGGATTGGTCAGCATGCCCGCGCGGGTAGTCGCACCGACCAGAGTGAACGGCGGCAGATCCAGCTTGATCGAGCGCGCCGCCGGCCCTTCGCCGATCATGATGTCGAGCTGGAAATCTTCCATCGCCGGATACAGCACTTCTTCAACGATCGGCGACAGTCGATGGATTTCGTCGATGAACAGCACGTCGTGCGGCTCGAGATTGGTCAGCAATGCGGCCAGATCACCAGGGCGCTCGAGCACCGGGCCCGAAGTGCTCTTGATCGACACGCCCATTTCCTGGGCAATGATGTTCGCCAGCGTGGTCTTGCCCAGACCCGGCGGGCCGAAGATCAAGGTGTGATCGAGGGATTCGCTACGGCCACGGGCGGCCTGGATGAACAGTTCCATCTGCTCGCGCACGGTCGGCTGGCCAATGTAATCGGCCAGGCTGACGGGACGAATCGCCCGGTCCTGGACTTCTTCGCGCTCGCGCGGGCTGTGCGCGGCGGCGATCAGACGGTCAGCTTCAATCACTTAAATCATTCCCTTCAGAGCGCGGCGGATCAGGTCTTCGCTGCTCAGGTTCTTGTCTTTGATCGCGGAAATCGCCTTGCTCGCTTCCTGCGGCTTGTAGCCCAGGGATATCAACGCACTGACGGCATCGGTCTCGGCGCTGTTGACCGGCGCCGGGCCGTCCGGCTGATTCGGCACCAGCGCAAACATCGCCGGCGAAGTTTCCCAGGCTTTGAAACGGTCTTTCAATTCGACCAGCAAACGCTCGGCAGTCTTCTTGCCAACCCCAGGCACCTTGGTCAGCGCCGAGGTGTCCTGAGACTGCACGCAACGCACCAGCTCATCGACTTCCAGGCTCGACATCAGCGCCAGCGCCAGTTTCGGCCCGACCCCGTTGAGACGGATCAGCTCGCGGAAGAAGTCTCGCTCACGCTTGCCGGCAAAACCATAGAGCAATTGCGCATCTTCGCGTACGACCAAGTGGGTGTGCAGGGTCAGCGGTTCACCGACCGACGGCAGGCGATAAAGGGTGGTCATCGGCACTTCCACCTCATAGCCGAGGCCGTTTACATCGAGAATCAGGTGCGGCGGCTGTTTCTCAGCCAGGGTGCCGCGCAAGCGTCCAATCACGTTTTGAATCCTTGAGCGCTGGCCAGCCGTGGGCTGGCGACGATTGAAGGGGGCTTGCGCGCCGGCAACACAGGCACCGAAAAGCCACTTTCAGGAAAATTGATGCTGATGCTATCAGAGACGCAGGCGCCCGCCACGACTGCGTGCGGTTCCCAGACCGTGGGGGAGCAGGCTCGAGCGTGTATGCGCATGGCAGATGGCGATCGCCAAGGCGTCGGAGGCGTCGATTTGCGGCTTGCTGGTCAATTTGAGCATGTGCATGACCATCATCTGCACCTGCTCTTTATTGGCCGCGCCCGTGCCGACCACGGCCTGTTTGACTTGCGTGGCGGTGTACTCGGCAATTTCCAGGCATTCTTCAGCGCCAGCAACAATCGCAGCGCCGCGCGCCTGACCGAGCTTCAGCGCCGAGTCGGCGTTTTTCGCCATGAACACCTTTTCGATGCCCATGGTCACCGGGCCGTAGGTCTTGATGATCTCGCGCACGCCGCGATAGACGATCTGCAGACGCTCATGCAGCTCGCCGGAACCGGTGCGAATGCAGCCCGAGGCCACATAGATGCAGCCGCCCCGCCCGGTATCGCGAACGATCCCGTAACCGGTGATGCGCGAACCGGGGTCGATACCAAGAATTAGAGTCATAACGCCTGCAGATTAATAAAAACGATTTACCTGACACCCAATAGCAAATGTGGGAGCGAGCCTGCTCGCGAACGCGGTATATCAGCAACACAGGTGCTGAATGACACACCGCTTTCGCGAGCAGGCTCGCTCCCACAGGGAAGACTAGTCGCTAATCAACCCAACTGAGCAGCGACGTCTTCCGGGATATCCGCGTTGGAATAAACGTTCTGCACGTCATCCAGGTCCTCGAGCATGTCGATCAGCTTGAGCACCTTTTCCGCGCCTTCCAGATCCAGTTCGGCGCTGGTGGTTGGCTGCATCACGATTTCCGCGTCGTCGCCCTTGAACCCGGCCGCTTCCAGCGCGTTGCGCACCGCATAGAAACCGGTGAACGAGGTGAACACGTCGATCGAACCGTCTTCGTGGGTGACCACGTCATCGGCGTCGGCTTCCAGCGCCGCTTCGGTCAGCGCGTCTTCATCGACGCCCGGGGCAAAGCTGATCTGGCCCTTGCGTTCGAACAGATACGCCACCGAACCGTCGGTGCCGAGGTTGCCTCCACACTTGCTGAACGCGTGACGCACAGCTGCGGCGGTGCGGTTGCGGTTGTCGGTCATGCACTCGACCATCACCGCCACGCCGCCCGGGCCGTAGCCTTCGTAGGTCAGTTCTTCAACGTTGTCCGCTTCGGTGGCACCGGCACCGCGCGCGACGGCGCGGTCGATGATGTCGCGGCTCATGTTGGCGCTCAACGCCTTGTCCAGCGCCAGACGCAAACGCGGGTTGGAACCCGGATCACCGCCACCCTGACGGGCGGCAACGGTCAGTTCACGGATCCACTTGGTGAAGATCTTGCCCCTCTTGGCATCCTGACGTTCTTTGCGGTGCTTGATGTTTGCCCACTTGGAATGACCTGCCATAACTTGCTCCGAATGCTCTTTGAAACCTTGCCCGCCCTGCCGAGGCAGCGGCCGGCAATTGAAAAATTCGACCTGAGAAAGAAAAAAGGCGCATCCGAAGATGCGCCTTCAGGCCCGTCTTACTCAGCCTTTGGCGTTTCGCGCAGGCGAATGTGCAGCTCGCGCAATGCCTTCGCGTCGACCACGCCCGGAGCCTGCGTCATCACGTCGGCAGCACTCTGGGTTTTCGGGAAGGCGATCACTTCACGGATCGACTGGGCGCCGGTCATCAGCATCACCAGACGGTCCAGACCGAAGGCCAGACCACCGTGCGGCGGTGCACCGTACTTCAGCGCGTCGAGCAGGAAGCCGAATTTCTCTTCCTGTTCCGCTTCGTTGATGCCCAGCAGACGGAATACCGCTTGCTGCATTTCCTTGCGGTGGATACGGATCGAACCGCCGCCCAACTCGGTGCCGTTCAGCACCATGTCGTACGCACGGGACAGCGCGCCGGCCGGGTTGGCTTCGAGTTCCTGCGGGGTGCACTTCGGTGCGGTGAACGGGTGGTGCAGCGCGGAGAAGCTGCCGTCGTCGTTCTCTTCGAACATCGGGAAGTCGACGACCCACATTGGCGCCCACTCGCAGGTCAGCAGCTTGAGGTCGTGACCGAGCTTGATACGCAGCGCGCCCAGGGCTTCGCTGACGATCTTGGCCTTGTCGGCACCGAAGAACACGATGTCGCCGTCGACTGCGCCGACGCGATCGAGGATCACGTTGAGCTTGTCTTCAGGAATGTTCTTCACGATTGGCGATTGCAGACCTTCAACACCGGCTGCGCGCTCGTTGACCTTGATGTACGCCAGGCCCTTGGCACCGTAGATGCCGACAAACTTGGTGTAATCGTCGATCTGCTTGCGCGGCATGCTCGCCCCGCCTGGAACGCGCAGTGCGGCGATACGGCACTTCGGATCATTCGCCGGGCCGCTGAATACCTTGAAGTCGACTTCTTTGAGCTGGTCGGCAACGTCGACCAGTTCCAGCGGAATACGCAGGTCCGGCTTGTCCGAACCGTAGCGGCGCATGGCCTCTTCGAAGGTCATGTGCGGGAATTCGCCGAATTCCAGATCCAGCACTTCCTTGAACAGGTTGCGGATCATCTGCTCGGTCAGGCCCATGATCTCTTTTTCATCGAGGAAGCTGGTCTCGATATCGATCTGGGTGAATTCCGGCTGACGGTCGGCACGCAGGTCTTCGTCACGGAAGCATTTGGCGATCTGGTAGTAACGGTCGAAGCCGGCCACCATCAGCAGCTGCTTGAACAGCTGCGGCGATTGCGGCAGGGCGAAGAACGAACCGGCGTGGGTGCGGCTCGGCACCAGATAGTCACGCGCACCTTCCGGGGTGGCACGGGTCAGGATCGGCGTTTCGACGTCGAGGAAGCCGTTCTCGTCGAGGAAGCGGCGGATGCTGGTGGTCATGCGCGAACGCAGACGCAGCTTCTCGGCCATTTCCGGACGACGCAGGTCGAGGAAGCGATAGCGCAGGCGGGTTTCTTCGCCGACGTCGGAGAACTCGTTGAGCGGGAACGGCGGGGTTTCCGACTCGTTCAGCACTTCCAGTTCATAACCCAGCACTTCGATCATGCCCGACGCCATGTTGGCGTTGGTCGCACCGGCCGGACGCAGACGCACTTTGCCGGTGATCTTCACGACGTATTCGCTGCGCACGCGATCGGCGGCGGCGAAGCTCTCGGCGCGATCCGGATCGAACACCACCTGGGCCAGACCGTCACGATCACGGATATCGAGGAAAATCACCCCGCCGTGGTCGCGGCGACGGTGGACCCATCCGCAAAGGGTAATTTCCTGGCCTTCCAGGCTTTCGTTCAGTTGGCCGCAATAGTGGCTGCGCATCATGGTGTCGTTCGCTTCTCGTAATTCGAAATTCGGTGGAGTAACCGTCGCTTCAAGCAATGCGGCCACTCACGCGTGTCGTTCGTTCAGGGTTTGAACCCTAGTCAGCTTTGTCGCCACCGGCCAGATTCTTCTTGGCTCCGGTCTTGAAATCGGTCTCGTACCAACCGTTGCCGCTGAGGCGAAAACCCGGCATGGACAGCTGCTTCTTCAGATCTGGCGCCTGGCAGGCAGGGCAGTCGACCAGCGGTGCGTCGCTGATCTTCTGAATGGCTTCCAACTGATGACCACAGGAAGCACATTGGTAATCGTACATTGGCATGAGGGTGTCTCGGCGATCGGATTGCTGCCGCGCGCATGGCTTTGCGGCGAAAGCGCGGGATTATATCGATTAAATGCGCCCTGTGCAGCCGTAACACTGCACAGGCCGCAACCTCGTTGTCCCTGCCGTTTCAGCGCGAAACGCCGGGTGCGAGATCCTTGATCCCGTTCATGACGCACACTACCCGAATCAGCGCACTGAAGTTCTTCACCCCGCCGTGCCGCAGATGCACCTCACGATCGACGTGGGATAACAATGTGCTGATCGTACAATGATTGTCCTCGGCCATGCCGCCGAGGATGTTCCAGTAGACCTGCTCGAGTCGCAGGCAGGTCGCGAAACCGTTGAGCCGGATTGATCGGGACAAGGGCCGGATCAGGTTCATGTCGAACTCGCTGACAAACGGATCGACCTTTATTACGTGCCGCGAAGCCGACATCCTGTCGCTTCGCCTGTCTCCTTCTACCATAGCGTTGACACTCCTTTGCCATGACTGCTGATTTATAAGGCAACATCCTGCGCCTTCATAAAAACCCAGTGACAAAGTTATCGCCATACGACTTGTTGACCAGCCTCGTAGGATAAGCCAACGACAATGGTAAGAGCCTGGACAGGGTGCGGACGGCTTGACGGCGCCCGCACCGGCCGACTTACTCCTCGAGCAGCGCGCGCAGCATCCAGGCGGTTTTCTCGTGCACCTGCATACGCTGGGTCAGCAGGTCGGCTGTCGGTTCGTCGCTGACCTTGTCCAGCAGCGGGAAAATACCCCGCGCGGTGCGGGTCACCGCTTCCTGGCCCTCGACCAATTGCTTGATCATGTCCTCGGCGCTCGGCACACCGACCTCTTCTTTAATAGAGGACAGCCGCGCGTAGGTCGCATAAGCCCCCGGCGCCGGGAAGCCCAACGCACGAATACGCTCGGCGATCGAATCGACGGCCAGCGCCAGCTCGTTGTACTGCTCTTCGAACATCAGATGCAGCGTGCGGAACATCGGGCCAGTGACGTTCCAGTGGAAGTTATGGGTTTTCAGATACAGCACGTAGGTGTCCGACAGCAGTCGCGACAGCCCTTCGACGATGGATTTGCGGTCTTCTTCACTGATACCGATATCAATTGCCATGCTTACCCCCTAACAGTGATTGAATTCATCCAGCAGGTTCAGCCCCACTTTAGCAAGGCAAGCGCTGGCTCGCAGCTATGAATCGGTGATCAGACTGCGACAAATCGACCGTTTCCGTGCCGCTGGCCGGGCTGATTTGAGTAGCCGCAGGCTTTGCTGTTAAATAGGCAGTGTGTCGCCACCCCCCATTTTCCGGGGTGTTGCGCATAGGCTGATCAGTGTACGTGTCCACCGCCTCTTATTTTGTCCTGAAGCGAACCGTGCGCCTTCAGCTCTTCCTTGTGAGCCGTCATAACGTGAGCCAATCAAAATGTTGAAAATCGTCCACCTGCTAATGGGCGCAGCAGCCTTGCTGCTGTCGTTCATACCCAGCCTGAAAGCCGAAGCCGTTCCTTACCTGCAACAGCCCGATGCACTTTACCTGGCCTTTTTCGGCCTGCTGAACCTGGTCATCGCTCCAGTGATTCCCTACTGGAACAAAGGCCCGCGCCAGCATCTGCAAAATCTGGTCAGCGCGCTGCTGGTGCTGACCGTCGTCCTGCAAACCCTGACCCTGATCGCACCGATGCCGGTCATCGCTGGCCAGCCGGCCGTGCTGTTCAGCCTGGCGATTGCGCTGGTTGCCGTGCTGCTGCACCTGGCCGTCAGCTTCTACAAATCGTCACCGGCCGCCGCGCCGACTACCTATGACATGAGCAATCGCGATACCGGCACCGTGAAGTGGTTCAACACTTCCAAGGGTTTCGGTTTTATCTCCCGGGACTCCGGCGATGATATTTTCGTGCACTTTCGCGCCATTCGTGGCGAAGGCCATCGCGTCCTGGTCGAAGGCCAGCGCGTCGAGTTCTCGGTGATGAACCGCGACAAAGGCCTGCAAGCCGAGGACGTGATCGCCGCCCTGCCGCGTCGCTGATCCAAAGCAAAAAAAACCGCGAGCAGCCTGACTGTTCGCGGTTTTTTTGTGCCTGCCGAATGGCTCAATAATGCGGCGGCGGTGCATCTTCTTCAAAAGCACCAAACTGCCCGACCATTTCCTCGTGACGCTTGATCAGCGCTTCCATCTGCAATTGCAGGCGCTCGATAACCCTCTGCTGGGCCACCAGCACATCGTTCAATGCCTGAATGGTGTCATCCTGAAAGGCCAGACGGCTTTCCAGGTCGGTAACGCGTTCTTCGAGGCTCATGACTCAGCCCTCCACAAAAGTGAATTCTTCAGTCAGCACCAGGCGCAGGCGCTCGCGAATGGCTGCCACCTGGTCCCCGCTGTACGGCTTGGCCGGATGCTTGCCCCAGACCGGCGCAGGCCAGGCGGCATCGTCGCGTTTGCGCACGATCACATGCATGTGCAATTGACTGACAACGTTCCCCAGGGTCGCCACGTTCAGCTTGTCGGCATCGAACGAGTCCTTGAGCAACTCCGCAAGGGTGGTGGTTTCCCGCCAGAGTAGCTGCTGATCGGCGACATCCAACTGAAACAACTCGCTTATATCCTCGCGGCGAGGCACCAGGATGAACCACGGGTAATTACTGTCGTTGGACAGCAACAGCCGGCACAACGGAAAGTCGCCGATGACCAGGGTGTCCTGTTGAAGTCGTGAATCCAAAGCAAACACTGTACGTACTCCCGGCTGATCGTATGACTCAGCTTAGCGGCCGGTTCCGAAAACCGGCGCGCCAAGCGACAGAGCGGCAGCATACCTGCGAATGCAGCGGGCTTCACGCTGCCTCCGGCGCTAAATCGCCAGGCGCTCCGCCATGAGACATTTATCCCATCCGCGCACCAACACCGCCCCTGACATGAGCCTGAACGTGAAGAGACGCATGAAAATCCTTGATCTGCCGAGTCTCGAGTCAGTCCTCGCTCGATCGCTCCAGGCTTGATCGTGTTTTTTTTGCACCAAAACTGCACAACGGGTCTACGCTCACTGGGTCAGGCATCCGCCAAATACTCACGGCGGGGTGAACCGGTAACGTTTTTGGTTGTCCTGCGCATCTTTGGTGCGTTGCAACACGATTGGGAGAATCTCGTCAAGCCCGCGACAAAACAGGCCCGAGGCCCCGTTTTCACAAGGTTTTCACATATGCGGGCGGCACACGAAAAAATAACCGCACCGATTTTGCGGTTTGTGCACGCTTGTTGCATTCGTAACCGTATGGACTAAAAGCGCACCACTGGAAGTGGTCGGCTGAAGCCAATAAAAACAGTGGCAGGGTTGCCCGATGGAGATTCAAGTGTTTTGCCAGGGACTCTTTTTATCGATGCAAAAAGGCCCGGATACAGCGATTGAAGTTGTCAGTCAGGCTGCATTGGTACTGTGAATTTGCGACATCCAGCGCTCCTTTCGCGACAACGCCGTAAAGAAGCTGAAAGGTTGGTTTCGCAAGTATCGCCAACATTGTCGGCGTGATATAAGTTTGCGCCGACACAAAAAGAAAGAGCCGCCCAGATAATAAAACAGGTGGGACGGCAGTACTCTTCTAAAACCAAAGGAGCAAATCACGATGCGCGTGATGAAGTGGAGCATGATCGCACTGGCCGTTGCAGCAGCAGCCAGTTCGCAGTTGGCTACGGCCGCCCCGTTTGTCAGTGACCAGGCTGAAGCCAAAGGTTTCGTTGAAGACGCGAAACTCACCGAGACGTTGAAGAACTACTACTTCAACCGCGACAACAAGAACGGTGGCCGCGACCAGAAAGACTGGACCCAGGGCTTCCTCGGCAACTTCACCTCCGGTTATACCCAGGGCACCGTGGGTGTAGGTATTGATGCATACGGTTATCTGGCCTTGAAACTGGATGGCGGTGACGGTACTTCCGGTACTGGCAACATGAGCCGTAGCGATACCGTGAAGGCCAACGGCTATGGCCGCGACGTCAATGACAGTCAGGGCAAGGCAGGCGCTTCCATCAAGTTCCGCGTCTCCAAGACCGAACTGAAATTCGGCGACATGCAGCCAAGCACTTCTCCGGTGTTCGCTGTCGGCGGTTCCCGCATCCTTCCGCAAACTGCCACTGGCTTCCAGTTGCAGAGCAGCGAAGTGAAAGACCTTGACCTCGAAGCCGGTCACTTCTACTCCGGCTCCAGCCAGGACAAGAACGCCCGCGATGGTGGCCTCTACGCTACCTACGCTGGTGTTGAAGCGAACAACATCGACTACTTCGGCGGCAAATACTCGATCACTGACAACCTCAGTGCATCGCTGTACGGCGCAAAACTGGAAGACATCTGGAACCAGTACTACGCCAACGTGAACCTCACCACTCCGTTCGGTGGTGACACTTCGCTGAACACCGACTTCAACATCTACCGCACCACCGACACCGGTAGTGCCGAAGCGGGTGACATCAGCAACACCACGTTCTCCCTGGCAACCGCTTTGTCGTTCCTCAAAGCGCACACCTTTACCCTCGCCTTCCAGAAGGTCAACGGCGACACCCCGTTCGACTACATCGGCGTGGGCAAGAACAACCGTGGTGGCGACTCGATCTTCCTCGCCAACTCCATCCAGTACTCTGACTTCAACGGCGCAGGCGAGAAATCCGTCCAGGCCCGTTACGACCTGAAAATGGCCGAGTACGGCGTTCCTGGCCTGAGCTTCATGGTTCGTTACGTCAAAGGTTGGGATATCGACGGTACCAACACTCCAGCGGGCAGCGCTTACGCCGGTCTGTATGGTGATGATGGCAAACACCACGAAACCAACTTTGAAGCCAAGTACGTTGTTCAAAGCGGCCCGGCCAAAGATCTTTCCTTCCGCATTCGTCAAGCCTGGCACGTTGCCAACGCTGACGAAGGTGAAGGCGATGTCAAAGAGTTCCGCCTGATCACCGAGTACCCGCTGAACATCTTGTAATCGTCAGTGGTTAGTTTCAAAGCATAAAAAAAGGCCCATCTTCCGATGGGCCTTTTTTATTTGCCTGGCACTGATTAAGAGTCTGGCTACGAGAGCAATTACTTAGCTAGCAACCTATCATTGTGTCGCCGACTCCTGAACAACGCGTATAACTCGCTGCGGAAATGGAATATCAATACCGGCAGCCTTCAAACGATCACGCGCCTGTTCATTAAACATGAACATCACATCCCAATAGTCTGCAGTTTTAACCCATACGCGCAGGGACACCGTGATCGAACTGTCCCCCAGTGTCGAAATTACCGCTTGCGGTTCCGGGTCCTGCATGACGCGCGCATCCTTGGCCAGATCCAGTAGCACCTGACGGGCCTTTTGCAGATCCGCTTCGTAATCCACGCCCACGTCGAACACCACTTTGCGGGTCGGCTGGCGGTTGGTGTTGGTGATGATGCCGTTCGACAGATTGCCGTTGGGCACGATGATGGTCTTGTTGTCGCCGGTGCGCAGCACGGTATGGAAGATCTGGATGCTGTCGACAGTGCCCGCCACGCCTTGGGCTTCGATCCAGTCACCGATGCGGAACGGGCGGAACAGCAGAATCAGCACGCCGCCAGCGAAGTTCGCCAGGCTGCCTTGCAGGGCCAGGCCGATCGCCAGACCGGCAGCACCAATAGCCGCGACGAACGAGGTGGTTTCGACGCCGATCATCGACGCGACGCTGACAATCAGCAGCACCTTGAGAATGATGTTGGCCAGGCTGCTGATAAAGCCTTGCAGCGCCAGGTCGGCATTGCGCAGGGCCAGCAGACCGCCGAGTTTTTGCGTGACCTTGTTGATCAGCCACCAGCCGATGGCCAGGGTAATCACTGCCAGCAGCACGCGACTGCCGTATTCCATGATCATCGGGATCCACGCCTGGGACGCCTTGACCAGGTGGTCCACTTCAGCATTCAAATCCATGTTCTATCTCCTGATTTCCGGCTTCCCGGGGTGTATTAAAAACAACTGTGGGAGCGAGCTTGCTCGCGAATGCGGTGTGTCAGTCAACTCATCGCTGAATGAAACACCGCATTCGCGAGCAGGCTCGCTCCCACACAGCATTCAGACCAGGCTTAGTCGCGGAAGTTGTTGAACTGCAGCGGCATGCCGAATTCCTTCGCACGCAGTGCCGCGATGGCTTCCTGGAGGTCGTCGCGCTTCTTGCCGGTGACACGCACCTGCTCGCCCTGAATGGCGGCCTGCACTTTCAGTTTGGCCTCCTTGATGTGGCCGACGATTTTCTTCGCAAGTTCTTTGTCGATGCCTTCCTTGAGGATGGCGTCCTGCTTCATCAGTTTGCCGGAAGCGTAAGCCTCCTTGACCTCGAGGCACTGCACGTCGATCTTGCGCTTGGTCAGCGCCAGCTTGAGGATTTCGATCATCGCTTCGAGCTGGAAAGCGGCTTCGGCGGTGAGGCTGACGGTCAGGTCTTTTTCCTTGAACTCGAAGCTGCCTTTGCCTTTCAGGTCATAACGACGATCGAGTTCCTTCACGGCGTTCTCGACCGCGTTGGTAAGTTCGTGTTTGTCCAGTTCGGATACCACGTCGAACGACGGCATGTAATCTCTCCAATAAAAAGGCGCGCTCGATGTGGATGGAGCGCGCTTGGCTTGCGGTTAAAATCGGGCTCATTATAACGGGTCTTTTCCTACCGATACGGCGAGCCGCACATGCCTGCAAGCAATCGAGCAAAAAACTGATGTCGACCATCTGGCATGTCTTGGGCGCCGGCAGTCTCGGCACACTCTGGGCGACACGGCTGGCCCGCGCCGGATTGCCCGTGCGACTGATCCTGCGCGACCCGTCACGCTTGCGCAGCTATGCAGCTGGTGGCGGATTAACCCTGGTAGAAAACGGACAAGCTCATACCTATGCAGTTCCCGGCGAAACCCCGGACAGCCCCGAGCCGATTCGCCGTCTGGTGGTCGCGTGCAAGGCCTATGACGCCGAAGAGGCCGTCGCCCGCCTCGCTTCACGCCTCGCTCCGGATGCCGAATTGATCCTCCTGCAAAACGGTCTGGGCAGTCAGGACGCCGTTGCCGCGCGGGTGCCGCAAGCGCGCTGCATCAGCGCATCCAGCACCGAGGGCGCGTTTCGCGATGGCGATTGGCGGGTGGTGTTCGCCGGCCACGGTTTCAACTGGCTGGGCGATATCGGCAATCCGCTGGCACCGGTCTGGCTCGACGATCTGCAAGCGGCAAATATTCCCCATGAATGGAGCGCCGACATCCTCACTCGGCTGTGGCGCAAACTGGCGCTGAACTGCGCGATCAACCCGCTGACCGTGCTCCACGACTGCCGTAACGGCGGCCTGACAGCGCATCACTGCGAGGTCGCTACGCTCTGCGCCGAACTGACTGAACTGCTCGAACGCTGTGGTCAGCCGACAGCGGCAGACAATCTGCAAGCGGAGGTCGAACGGGTGATCCACGCCACCGCCGCCAATTACTCTTCGATGTATCAGGACGTCGCCAACCAGCGCCGCACCGAAATCAGCTATCTATTGGGCCACGCCTGCAAAGTCGCTGAGCGCCATCAGTTGAACCTGCCGCACCTGCACCAGTTGCAGCAACGTCTGGTCGCTCATCTGCGCAACCGTGGATTGCCCAGCGACTGAGCAGCCGCTAGGCTGACGGCTTGTTCCCCTGCTGCGATAAACCCGATGCCATTGCGCCAGCGCCTCGAAAACCTGCCGGTCGGCCAGAAACTGCTGGCCGCCCTGCTGGTGTTGTTGACCACGGTTCTGCTGGTCGCCAACCTGACCTTTATCAGCGCCGCCTACTACATTTCCCAGGAAAGCATGGCGCCACAGGCCCTGCAGACCATCGGCCGGCTGATCGCCAATCCGAGTCTGGTCAGCGACGCGCTGGAGTCGCCGCGCAGCGCCGAGCGCCTGCTCAAGGAACTCGACAGTTATTCACCGTTGCGCGCCGCTGCCCTTTACGACGGCAAGGGCGAACGTCTGGCGCAGGTGCAGCGCGGTGAAAAGCTCAGCCTGCCCGAGCGCTATCGCCATGTCGAAGCCTGGCAACTCACCGAATTTCGCAGCAATCAACTGATCACCCTGCCCCGCCCCGGTGCCGCGCCGGGGCATCTGTTGCTGGTCGCCAGCAGCGAATTGCCGATGGCGTTCTACACCGGCACCCTGACCGCCAGCCTCGGCATCCTGATCTTCAGCGTCTTGTTGTGGCTGGTGATTGCCCGGCAGATCAAACGTCTGATCACCCGCCCCATTCATCAGCTCGAGGAGCTGTCCCGCCAGGTCACCCGCGAAGAGAACTACGCGCTGCGCGCTGCACGGGGCAATCACGACGAAATCGGCAGCCTGGCCGAGGCGTTCAACACCATGCTCTCGCGCATCGAAGCCCGCGAGCAGCAGCTCAAACGCGCCCGTGATGACTCGCAAGCCGCCTACGATCAGGCGCAGGGGCTGGCCGAGGAAACCCGCCACACCAATCGCAAACTGGAGCTGGAAGTCCAGGTGCGCAGCAAGATCGAGAAGAAACTCACCGGCTTCCAGAATTACCTCAACAGCATTATCGACTCGATGCCTTCAGCGCTGATCGCCCTCGACGAGCAGCTTTACGTCACCCAGTGGAACCAGGAGGCCAGCGCGCTCTCCGGCACGCGTCTGGACGAGGCACTGAACCAGCCGATCTTCCTCGCCTTCGAACCACTCAAGCCGTTTCTGCCGCAGCTCAAGGCTACCGTCGAGCAGCACACCGTGGCGAAAGTCGATCGGGTGACCTGGTTCAAGGACGATGAACCGAAACATTACGCGCTGACGTTTTATCCGCTGATGGGCGGTGCCGGGCGTGGCGTGGTGATCCGTATCGACGACATCACCCAGCGCCTGTCGCTGGAAGAAATGATGGTGCAGTCGGAGAAGATGCTCTCGGTCGGTGGCCTTGCGGCTGGCATGGCCCATGAAATCAACAACCCCCTCGGCGCGATCCTGCACAACGTGCAGAACATCCGTCGGCGGCTGTCGGCGGATCTGCCGAAGAACATCGAAACCGCCGAACAACTGGGCATCGAACTGGATGCCGTCAACCGGTACCTGCAGGGCCGCGAAGTCCCGCAATTGCTCGATGGCATTCAACAAGCGGGCGCCCGCGCGGCGAAGATCGTCACGCACATGCTCAGCTTCAGCCGTCGCAGCACCCGGCAGATGGCGCCGTGCGATCTGCCGGCGCTGATCGATCAGGCGGTGGAAATCGCCGGCAACGACTTCGATCTGGCGATTGGTTTCGACTTCAAGGGTCAAGCGATCATCCGCCAGTTCGATCCGGCATTGGGGCCGGTGCCGGGCACCGCCAACGAGCTGGAACAGGTGCTGCTCAATCTGCTGAAAAACGCCGCCCAGGCGATTCATCAGCGCGAAGACGACAGCGAACCGGGACGGATCATTTTGCGCACCAGACTCAATCCGCCGTGGGCCGAGATTCAGGTCGAGGACAACGGCATCGGCATGAGCGAGAACGTGCGCAAGCGTACCTTCGAGCCGTTCTTTACCACCAAGGAAATCGGCCAGGGCACCGGCCTTGGCTTGTCGGTGTCGTACTTCATCATCACCAACAACCACAAAGGCCAGATGGAAGTGCAGTCGGCGCCCGGCCAGGGCACTTGCTTCACCCTGCGTCTGCCGCTGGTACAACCGGCGCCGTTGACCGCCGAAACCAATTCACTACCGAGGTAACCCATGGGCTTTCGCTTGTCGAAGATCTACACCCGCACCGGCGACAAAGGCGAGACCGGCCTCGGTGACGGCCGTCGCGTCCCCAAGGATCACCCGCGCATCGAGGCGATTGGCGAGGTCGATACGCTGAACAGTCAGGTCGGCGTGTTGCTGGCGGGCCTGCTCGCCGAGCGTGAAGTGCATCCGGGGCTCAACGAGATCATTGAGGTGTTGGCGCCGTGTCAGCACCGCTTGTTTGATCTTGGCGGCGAACTGGCGATGCCGGCGTATCAGGCGCTGAACGAGGCTGAAATCCAGCGGCTGGAAGCGGCGATCGATGTCTGGAATGAAGAGCTGGGGCCGCTGGAAAACTTCATCCTGCCCGGCGGCTCGATGTTGATTGCGCAAGCGCATGTCTGCCGCAGTCTGGCCCGCAGCGCCGAGCGCCGGTGTCAGCATTTGAACGCGATCGAACCGTTGGCCGGGGTTGGCCTGGCGTATATCAATCGGCTGTCGGATTTGTTGTTTGTCGCGGCGCGATTGATTGCGCGGCGGCAGGGAGTGGCGGAGATTTTGTGGCAGCCGGCGGCAAAACCTGAAGATTTGTAGTGTTTGAAAATAAGCTATCGCGAGCAGGCTCACTCCTACAGTGACCGTATTTCTTCAGTTGAAACGCGGTCATTGTAGGAGTGAGCCTGCTCGCGATAGGGTCAGTAGCCGCTATACAGGATCAGGCCAGAACGCCCGAATCCCCGCCACACCCTGCGCCCCGACATCCCAAGCCTTCTCACGCTCCGCCGGCCCTACCCCACCGAGCAGGAACACCGGTTTGCTAAAACCGTCAATCAACGCCGCAGCCTGCTCCCAGCCCAACGGCTGTGCATCCGGGTGCGTCAGCGTCGGCTGCACCGGCGACAGGGTGACGAAGTCGACGCCCATCTGCTCCGCCAGCGCCAATTCCTCAGCGTTATGGCACGACGCCGCGAGCCAGCGCTCCGCCGGCAACGGACGCCCTGCCGCCGCGTATTTCCGCAGCTGGGCGGCGGTGATGTGCCAGCCCGCCGACGGGAAATCGCCGAGCCACTCGAACGGCCCCTTGATCATCAACTGCGCCTTGCCCGCGCACAGGCCAACCGCGTCCACCGCCAGATCGCGGTATTTCGGGTCGTAGCCATTCGGTGCGCGCAGCTGGATCAATTTGATGCCGCCAGCAATCGCCTTCTGGATGCCGCGCAACAACGCCGGGCCTTCGAGATCTTCCGGGGTGATCAGGTATTCGGCAGGCAAACGCGCCGCCGCGACGATTGGCTGGTTAGCCGCCGGGAATTCATAGTTGACCAGCTCTCTGGCGCTGACCCAGGCCAGTGGCTGGCCTTCAGCACCGTGGGGTTCGCCGCTGAATGCCGAAACTTCCCAGACATCCAGCAACACCTGTTTGTCCGGGTAGTCGTGGCGAACCTTGATCAACGGACGGGCAGCATCAACGACGATGCCCAGCTCTTCGTGCAGCTCGCGAGCCAGTGCCGATTCGACTGATTCGTCAGCCTCGACCTTGCCACCGGGAAATTCCCACAAGCCGCCCTGATGCTGAGTGTCGGCGCGGCGGGCGATAAGGATTTTGCCGGCGCCGTCACGAATGACGGCAGCGGCGACGTGGACGCGTTTCACGGGTTCAATTCCTCCAGTCCAGCCTTTTGCCACGCCTTGAAGGCGGGCCATTGGTAGACGGTTTCAACATAAGCTTCGTCGATCGCAGGCAGCTTCACCTGATAGGTGCGCAGGCGCACGGCGATCGGCGCGAAAAAGGTATCGGCGAGGCTGACCCGCCCGAACAGGTATGGCCCCTCTTCCGTTGCCGCCGCACGGCATTCGGCCCAGAGCGCGAGCATGCGTTCGATATCGACCTTCACTTCTGGCGGCACCGGGTTCAGCGGCGCATCCTGGCTGAGGTTGAACGGCATGTGGTTGCGCATGGCGAAGAAGCCGCTGTGCATTTGTGCGCAGGCCGAGCGGGCCTGGGCGCGGGCGAAAGTATCGCTCGGCCAGAGCTGCTCGGACGGAAACTGCTCCGCGAGGTATTCAGCGATGGCCAGCGAATCGGCGATGGTGCCGCGGGTGGTTTGCAGCAGCGGCACCTTGCCGGTCGGCGAGTGCTTGAGCAGGCGTTCGCGGGTGTCGGGCTTGCCGAGCTTGATCAGCTCTTCGCTGTAGGGTGCGCCGGTCAGCTCCAGCGCCAGTGCCGCACGCAGGGACCAGGAGGAAAGCAGTTTGTCGCCGATGATCAGGTGCAGGGACATGGTGTGGCGCCTTTTCGTCAGAGGGAAAACTCTAATTTTGTAGTGTCCGGACTGGCGCTATCGCGAGCAGGCTCACTCCTACAGTGGATGTGTGAAACGACACATATCTCTGTGGGAGCCAGCCTGCTGGCGATGCAGGCGACTCGGTCCCAGGCTGGATCAGGTGCGGTATTCAGCGTTGATCTTCACGTATTCATGCGACAGGTCGGTGGTCCAGATGGTTTCGCTGCAATCGCCGCGACCCAGTTCAATGCGGATGGTGATTTCTTCCTGCTGCATCACTGCCGAGCCCTGAGCTTCAGTGTAGGTGGCCGCACGGGCGCCACGGCTGGCGATGCACACGTCGCCGAGGAATACGTCGATCTTGCTCACGTCCAGGTCCGGCACACCGGCGCGGCCCACGGCGGCGAGGATGCGCCCCCAGTTCGGGTCGGAGGCGAACAGCGCGGTCTTGATCAGCGGCGAGTGCGCCACGGTATAGCCGACGTCCAGGCATTCCTGGTGGTTGCCGCCGCCATTCACTTGGACAGTGACAAACTTGGTCGCACCTTCGCCGTCACGCACGATGGCCTGCGCCACGTCCATGCACACTTCGAACACGGCTTGTTTGAGCTTGGTGAACAGCTCGCCTTCTGCGCGGGTGATTTCCGGCAGCGCGGCTTTGCCAGTGGCGATCAGCATGCAGCAGTCGTTGGTCGAGGTGTCGCCGTCGATGGTGATGCGGTTGAACGACTTGTTGGCACCGTCGAGCATCAGGTTGTGCAGCACGTCGCGGGAGACTTTGGCATCGGTGGCAATGTAACCGAGCATGGTCGCCATGTTCGGACGAATCATCCCTGCGCCTTTGCTGATGCCGGTGACGGTGATGGTCACGCCGTCATGCTCGAACTGGCGGCTGGCGCCCTTCGGCAAAGTATCGGTGGTCATGATGCCGGTGGCAGCAGCTTCCCAGTTGTTTTCCGACAGGTCGTCCAGCGCGGCTTGCAGTGCGCCTTCGATTTTCTCGACCGGCAGCGGCTCGCCGATCACACCCGTGGAGTACGGCAGGATCTGGCTGGCGTCGACGCCGGTCAGCTCAGCCAGTCTGGCAGTGGTGCGCTCGGCGGCGGCCAGGCCTGGTTCGCCGGTGCCGGCGTTGGCGTTGCCGGTGTTGGTCAGCAAGTAACGCACAGCGTTGTTCACGCGTTTTTTCGCCAGGATCACCGGCGCGGCGCAGAACGCGTTCAGGGTGAACACGCCAGCCACGGTCGAACCTTCAGCGCAGCGCATCACCACCACATCCTTGCGCCCCGGGCGCTTGATGCCGGCCGAGGCGATACCGAGTTCAAAACCGGCAACCGGGTGCAACGTTGGCAAAGGACCAAGACCAACAGCCATGAATGCGCTCCTTACTCAATGATGTCAGCACCGCCACGGGAAAGGACGGTGGGATAAATGGCAAAACGCCGCGACGGCAGGAGCCGGTCGCGGCGCGGGGTGTTCAGCGATTGAAACGGGTTTTACTGGATCTGCCCGTGGCAATGCTTGTATTTCTTGCCCGAACCGCAGAAGCACAGTTCGTTGCGGCCCAGCTTCTGCTCATTGCGAACTGGGGCAGCGGCGGTGGCCAGCGCCACATCGACCTCTTCACCCAACGCTTCGGGCTGATCCAGCCCAGGGGCTTCGGCGTGTTCGAACTGCATGCGCGCCGCCAGTGCTTCGGCTTCCTGACGCAGGCGCTGCTCTTCGGCTTCCGGATCTTCGCGGCGGACCTGAACGTGCGAGAGCACGCGGATCGAGTCGCGCTTGATCGAATCGAGCAGCTCGGAGAACAGGGTGAAAGACTCGCGCTTGTATTCCTGCTTCGGGTTCTTCTGCGCATAACCACGCAAGTGAATGCCGTGACGCAGGTGATCCATGGTCGACAGATGGTCTTTCCACAGGTCGTCGAGTACGCGCAGGACGATCTGCTTCTCGAACGAGCGCAGCGCCTCGGCACCGGCCTGGTCTTCTTTCTCGTTGTACGCCGCCATCAGCTCGGTCATGAGCTTCTCGCGCAGGGTTTCTTCGTACAGGTGATCGTCTTCGTCTAGCCATTGCTGGATCGGCAGCTTCACGCCGAAATCGCTTTCGATGGACGCTTCCAGACCGGCCACGTCCCACTGCTCTGGCAGCGATTGCGGCGGAATGTGCGCGCTGACGGTGGCGTTGAGCACGTCCTGACGGAAGTCGGCGATGGTTTCACCGATGTTGTCAGCGGCCAGCAACGTGTTACGCATGTGATAGATCACTTTACGCTGTTCGTTGTTGACGTCGTCGAACTCGAGCAATTGCTTGCGGATGTCGAAGTTGCGGCCTTCAACCTTGCGCTGCGCCTTCTCGATCGCGTTGGTCACCATGCGGTGCTCGATCGCTTCGCCCGGCTGCATGCCCAGGGCTTTCATGAAGTTCTTCACCCGGTCAGAGGCGAAGATGCGCATCAGGCTGTCTTCCAGCGACAGGTAGAAGCGGCTCGAACCGGCATCGCCCTGACGGCCGGCACGGCCACGCAGCTGGTTGTCGATACGGCGCGATTCGTGACGCTCGGAAGCAATTACCTGCAAGCCGCCGGATTCCAGCACTTGCTGGTGACGCTTCTGCCAGTCGGCCTTGATCTGGGCGATCTGCTCAGGGGTCGGGTTTTCCAGCGAAGCGACTTCCACTTCCCAGTTGCCGCCCAACAGGATGTCGGTACCACGACCGGCCATGTTGGTGGCGATGGTCAGCGCACCCGGACGACCGGCCTGAGCGATGATTTCGGCTTCTTTCTCGTGGAACTTGGCGTTGAGAACCTTGTGTTCGATGCCTTCTTTGACGAGCAATGCAGACATGTGCTCGGAAGTCTCGATGGTCGCGGTACCCACGAGCACCGGACGACCGGCGGCCATGCTTTCCTTGATGTCCGCCACGATTGCCGCGTATTTCTCTTCGGCGGTGAGGAACACCAGGTCGTTGTAGTCTTTACGCGCCAACGGTTTGTTCGGCGGGATGACCATGACTTCCAGACCATAGATCTGGTGGAATTCGAACGCTTCGGTGTCGGCGGTACCGGTCATGCCGGACAGCTTGGTGTACAGACGGAAGTAGTTCTGGAAAGTCGTAGAGGCCAGGGTCTGGCTCTCGGCCTGAATGTTCAGGCCTTCCTTCGCTTCGATCGCCTGGTGCAGGCCTTCGGACAGACGACGACCCGGCATGGTCCGGCCGGTGTGCTCGTCGACCAGTACGACCTGGCCGTCCTGCACGATGTATTCGATATTGCGGTTGAACAGTTTGTGCGCACGCAGACCGGCATAGACGTGGGTCAGCAGACCGAGGTTGTGCGCCGAGTACAGGCTCTCGCCTTCGGCCAGCAGGCCGACGCGGGTGAGCATGTCTTCGATGAACTGGTGACCGGCTTCGTTGAGCTCGACCTGACGGGTCTTTTCGTCAACGGTGTAGTGTCCGGCCTTGGTGACCTGGCCTTCGACTTCCTCGACGTGCAGTTCCAGCTGCGGGATCAGTTTGTTGATCTCCATGTACAGCTTGGAGCTGTCCTCGGCCTGACCGGAAATGATCAGCGGGGTACGCGCTTCGTCGATGAGGATGGAGTCGACTTCGTCGATCACGGCAAAGTTGAGTTCGCGCTGGAATTTTTCATCCATGCTGAACGCCATGTTGTCGCGCAGGTAGTCGAAACCGAATTCGTTGTTGGTGCCGTAGGTGATGTCGGCGGCGTAGGCGGCACGCTTCTCTTCCGGCGGCTGGAACGGCGTCACGACGCCGACGGTCAGGCCGAGGAATTCATACAGCGGGCGCATCCAGTTGGCGTCACGGCGGGCCAGGTAGTCGTTCACGGTCACAACGTGCACGCCCTTGCCGGACAATGCGTTGAGGTAAACACCCAAAGTGGCCACGAGGGTCTTGCCCTCACCGGTGCGCATTTCGGCGATCTTGCCTTCGTGCAAGGTCATGCCGCCGACGAGTTGCACGTCAAAGTGGCGCATGCCCATCACGCGCTTGCCGGCCTCGCGGGCTACGGCAAAGGCTTCCGGCAACAGCTTGTCGAGGGTTTCCCCTTTGGCGATACGGGCCTTGAACTCGGCGGTCTTGGCACGCAATTGATCGTCCGAAAGGGCCACCATTTGCTCTTCGAAGGCATTGACGAGCTGCACCGTCTTGAGCATGCGTTTGACTTCACGCTCGTTCTTGCTTCCAAAAAGTTTCTTTAACAAAGGCGCAAACATATCGGCAGGATCTTCCACACTAAAGGGATGGAGGGCGGCCCCGTGAGTCGCCCGTGCAGCCCTCATGGCCGCATGCGAACGAGCATTCTACCCGGAAACGGTGGTGAGGAAAGTGGCGATGTTCCACGATGCTGGCACTGCGCTTTGACGGGGCTCACTTAAAATAGGGGCGTTTTGCTCAACTTCAACCCGTCGGGGAAAGAAGTCAGGCGTTGATTTAATGAGCAAAGCAGGGACAAAAGCAATGGGCCAGTGGTTCCACAGCTTTCTGCTAACATGGCGCCTCTGTTACTTCAGGTGTTCGATCATGGCGTTTCGCCCTCTTACGGCCAGAGCACCCGCCGTCCTGTTACGCGAAGCCAGGCCGCTCAAAGCCATCCTCGGCCATGCCCAGCGCCTCGAGCATTTGCAGCGCCTTCTCGAAAGCCAGCTGCAACCGGCCGCCCGCGAGCATTGCCGGGTGGCCAAGTGGCGCGAAGGCGAACTGTCGCTGGTGGTCACTGACGGTCACTGGGCCACGCGCCTGCGCTACCAGCAAAAACGCCTGCAACGGCAGCTGCAATTGTTCGAAGAGTTCGCCAGCCTGACGCGGATCAAATTCAGTGTGCGCCCGCCGATCGTCCAGCATCGGGCGACTGGGCACACGATGGATTTGTCGAGCAGCGCGGCGGAGACGATTCAGTCGACGGCCGACGGGATCAGCGATCCGGGATTGCGCGCGGCGCTGGAGCGGTTGGCGGCGCATGCCAAGGGTAAAGCCTGAAGCAAAATCAAAAGATCGCAGCCTTCGGCAGCTCCTACAGAATGAATGCATTTCAACTGTAGGAGCTGCCGAAGGCTGCGATCTTTGCTTTTAGCGGCGCTTGCTGCCGCCGAGCAGCGACCCCATCAACCCGCGCACCAACTGCTTGCCGAGGTTATTGGCCGCCTGGCGCATCGCCGATTTCAGCGCCTGCCCTGCCGCCGTGCCGAGGAATTCGCCCGCGCGATCAGCGAGGCTTGGCTCTTCAGCCTGTTTACCTGCCGGTGTTTCGGCCTCAGGCGCCAGCCCTTTGCGGCCCATCAGGATTTCATAGGCCGACTCACGATCGATCGGCTTGTCATAGCGACCCCTGAACGGCGAGCCGGCGATCAGCATGGTGCGTTCGGTTTCGGTCAACGGCCCGATCCGCGATTGCGGCGGCGCCACCAGCACGCGCTGGACCATTTCCGGCGTGCCCTTGTCGGTCAACGTCCCGACCAGCGCCTCGCCAATCCCCAGTTCGGTCAGCACCGACAGGCTGTCGAACGCCGGATTCGGCCGGAAACCGTCCGCCACGGCGCGCAGAGATTTCTGCTCTTTTGCGGTGAACGCACGCAGACCATGCTGAATGCGCAAGCCCAACTGCGCCAGCACATCGTCCGGCAGATCCGCCGGCGATTGGGTGACAAAGTAAACCCCCACACCTTTGGATCGGATCAAACGCACCACTTGCTCCAGACGCTCCTGCAAAGCCTTGGGCGTGTCGCCGAAGAGCAAATGCGCCTCGTCGAAAAACAGCGCCAGCAGCGGCTTTTCGGCGTCGCCGCGTTCGGGCAGTTGCTCGAACAACTCGGCCAGCAGCCACAGCAGGAACGTTGCGTAAACCTTCGGCGCCTCGTGCACCAGCCGGCTGGCGTCGAGCAGATGAATGCGGCCACGGCCATCCGCCCCCGGTTGCAGAATGTCCTCGAGTTGCAGCGCTGGCTCGCCGAACAGCGCTTCGGCGCCCTGCTGTTCCAGCGTCGCTAAGCGGCGTAACAGTGCCTGGCTGGAACCGGTGGTCATCAGCGCCGCGTCTTCGCCGAGCAACTGCGGGTTGTCCTTGAGGTGATTGAGCAGCGCTTTCAGATCCTTGAGATCCAGCAGCAACAGCCCTTCGCGATCCGCCACTTTGAAGGCCGCGTAAAGCGCCGACTGCTGACTGTCGGTCAGCTCGAGCAGGCTGCCGATCAGCAACGGGCCCATTTCGCTCAGGGTGGTGCGCAGCGGATGACCGGATTCACCGTGGATGTCCCACAGCGTGACGGGATAAGCCTGGGGCGTGTGACCGAGCCACGGCATGCCGGCAATGCGCTCGGCCACTTTGCCCTGCGGGTTGCCAGCGGCGCCGAGGCCGCACAGGTCGCCCTTGATGTCGGCGGCGAACACCGCCACGCCAGCATCGCTGAACGCTTCGGCCAGACGCTGCAACGTCACGGTTTTACCGGTGCCGGTGGCGCCGGCGATCAGTCCGTGGCGGTTGGCCAGGCGCATGGCCTGAGCAATGGGTTGCGCGGCCGGATCAGCGCCGATAACGAGTTGCAAGGAGTCAGGCATTTTCTCACCCAATGGTTAATCTTTGATGACACATGGCCGATACATAAATTGGACAGACCCGTCAGAAATTCGGGTCGGACATTTCCCTAAGGAGAGCCGGAAATTTCAGTTTTTCAACCTTGCCCATAGTGCGCGCCCCTATCAAAGCACGCCCAGGACATTAAGACCTTAGCGGAACCCCAAGCCATGAACAAAAACCTGCGCTTCAGCCATAAGATTTTGCTTGCCGCCGCCCTCATCGTCATTGCCGCTTTCGCCTCGTTCACGTTGTACAACGATTGGCTGCAGCGCAATGCGATCCGCGATGATCTCAATAACTACCTCAATGAAATGGGCGAGGTCACTGCCGGCAATATCCAGACCTGGCTCAGCGGGCGCATCTTGCTGATCGAGAACGCCGCGCAGAACATCGCCATCAACCCGGAACCTGCCACGGTCGCCAGCCTGCTGGAGCAGAAAAGCCTGACCTCGACGTTCATGGCCACCTACCTGGGTGATGCCACCGGGCATTTCACCATCCGCCCGGACGTGAAGATGCCGGACGGTTTCGATCCGCGCGTACGCCCTTGGTATAAAGGTGCCGAAAGCAGCAGCACGTCGACCCTGACCGAACCCTACATCGATGCCGCCACCGGCCAGTTGATCATCTCCATCGCCACCGCGTCGAAAAAGGCCGGGCAGAGCGTCGGCGTGGTCGGCGGCGATCTCAGCCTGCAATCGCTGGTCGATACCCTCGCCGCGCGGGATTTCGACGGGATGGGCTATGTGTTCCTGGTCAGCGCCGACGGCAAGATCCTCGTCCACCCGGACAAGGCTCTGGTGATGAAATCGCTCAAGGAAGCCTACCCGCAGGACACGCCGCGCATCAGCAGCGACTTCAGTGAAGTGACGGTGGATGGCAAAACCCGCATTGTCACTTTCGCTCCGATCAAAGGCCTGCCGTCGGTGAACTGGTACATCGGTCTTTCAATCGACAAGGACCAGGCCTACGCGATGCTCAGCGAATTCCGCACCTCGGCGGTGATCGCGACCATTATTGCCGTGGCGATCATCATTGCCCTGCTCGGCATGCTCATCCGTCTGCTGATCCAGCCGCTGCACGTGATGACCCGCGCCATGGAAGACATCGCCGACGGTGAAGGTGACCTGACCAAACGTCTGAACATCGTCAATAACGATGAATTCGGCATCCTCGGCACCGCGTTCAACCGTTTCGTCGAGCGTATTCACGGCTCGATCCGCGAAGTGTCCTCGGCCACCGGCCAGGTCAATGAGGTCGCCCTGCGCGTCGTTGCTGCGTCGAACTCGTCGATGTACAACTCCGACCAGCAAGCTTCGCGCACCAGCAGCGTCGCTGCCGCGATCAATCAGCTCGGCGCCGCCGCGCAGGAAATTGCCCGCAATGCCGCGCAAGCTTCGAATCAGGCCAGTGACGCCCGGGGTCTGGCCGAGGATGGCCAGCAAGTGGTCGAGCGCAGCATCAAGGCGATGAATCAATTATCGAGCATGCTCAGCGCGTCGAGCACCAACATCGAGTCGCTGAACAGCAAGACCGTCAACATCGGTCAGATTCTCGAAGTGATCACCAGCATTTCCCAGCAGACCAACCTGCTCGCGCTCAACGCTGCCATCGAGGCGGCACGTGCGGGTGAGGCAGGTCGCGGCTTTGCGGTGGTGGCCGACGAAGTGCGCAACCTCGCGCACCGCACTCAGGAATCGGCGCAACAGGTGCAGACCATGATCGAGGAGCTGCAGGTCGGCGCCCGGGAATCGGTGAGCACCATGAGCGACAGTCAGCGCCACAGCCAGGACAGCGTGGAGATCGCCAATCTCGCCGGCGAACGCCTGAACAGCGTGACCTTGCGCATTGGTGAGATCGACGGGATGAACCAGTCGGTGGCGACCGCGACTGAAGAGCAGACTGCGGTGGTCGAGTCGATCAACGTCGACATTACCGAGATCAATACACTGAACCAGGAAGGCGTGGAAAACCTGCAGGCGACCTTGCGCGCGTGCTCGGATCTGGAGCAGCAGGCTTCGCGTCTCAAGCAACTGGTGGGCAGCTTCCGCATTTAAGATCAAAAGCCTAACCCCCTCACCCCAGCCCTCCCGAAACGTCGGACCGCCCCCAAGGGGGCGAGGGGGAAAGGGAGCAGACCTTCAAGCTTTTCAATGCCTGTGTTCGACTGGATATCGCAGGACATCGCAACAATCCCAAACACCCCGATCAATTCCCTCTCCCTCCGGGAGAGGGCTAGGGTGAGGGGCGCGCAATCCCGACCGAACATCTATTCTGGATAACGGTCAACCAAGGGAGAACAACACAGCGGAGGGTTGCTCACCGTGCATATCGCCGACATCACCATGTTCTACGCCCCGGCCAGCGGAGGCGTGCGTACTTACCTGGATGCCAAACACCGTCGCCTCGGCGACCGCAACGCCATTCGTCACAGCCTGCTGATCCCCGGCGCACGACTGGGTGAACATGACGGCATTTATACGGTTCCAGCGCCCGCCCTGCCCTTCGGCAAAGGCTATCGCTTCCCGCTGCGCCTGGCGCCGTGGCGCAATGTCTTGCAGGATTTGCAGCCGGACCTGATCGAAGTCGGCGATCCCTACCTCACCGCGTGGGCGGCGCTGGATGCCCGGCGGCAGCTGGATGTGCCGGTGATCGGCTTTTATCACTCGGATCTGCCGCTGCTGGCGGGCAATCGCATGGGCCATTGGGTCACGCCGAATGTCGAGGCCTACGTCACCCGTCTCTATGGCAATTTCGACCGGGTGCTTGCGCCGAGCCAGGTCATGGCCGACAAGCTCACCGGGCTTGGCGTGCGCAATGTTCATGTGCAGCCGCTCGGCGTGGATCTGCACACCTTCCATCCTGACGCCCGCGACCCCGGCCTGCGTGCCGAACTGGGCATTGCCGAAGACACCCGCCTGCTGATCTTCGCCGGGCGCGGGTCCAAGGAGAAAAACCTGCCGGTGCTGCTCAAGTGCATGCAACGCCTAGGCCCGCGCTATCACCTGCTGCTGGTCGGCTCGTCGATGCCCGCTGCGGTGCCGGACAACGTCAGCGTCATCGACGAGTTCTGCCCGGCGCCAAAAGTCGCGCGGCTGATGGCCAGCGCCGATGCGCTGCTGCATGCCGGTGATCAGGAAACCTTCGGGCTGGTCATCCTTGAAGCCATGGCTTGCGGCATTCCCGTGGTGGCCGTCGCCGCCGGAGCGTTTGAAGAAATCGTCAACGATTCCTGCGGCCTGCTCTGCGCGCCGAACAATCCGCAAGCCATGGCCAATGCTGTGCGCGAACTGTTCAGTCGTGGCTGTGATCAGCTCGGCCGCCAGGCACGCCAACATGTCGAGCGGCACTACGCTTGGGATACCGTGGTCGACAGCCTGCTCAGCCACTACCACGCGGTGCTTGGCCATACGCTGCCACGGGTGGCCAATGGCTGAGCAAATGAAAACGGTTTGTCTGGTGTTGCATGATGTGGCGCCCTCGACCTGGGCGGATTACCAGCCCTTTGTCGAGGCCGTCGATGCGTTGGGCAATGTACCGATGACGTGGCTGGTGGTCCCGGATTTCCATCGCCACGATGCCCTCGATGCCAACCCGGCGTTTCGGCAAGTGCTCGATGCCAGGGTTGCCCGAGGCGATGAACTGGCGCTGCACGGTTATTACCACGACGATCAGGAGCCCGTGCCGAACACCCCGCGCGACTGGTTCATGCGTCGGGTCTACACCCATGAAGGCGAGTTCTATCGGCTGTCCCGCGAAGCAGCCCTTGACCGCCTGCACGCAGGTCTGGAGATGTTTCAGCGCTACGACTGGCCGGTGCACGGTTTCGTCGCCCCGGCGTGGCTGATGAGCGACGGCACCCGTCAGGCCTTGCGCGAATTACCGCTCAGCTACACCAGCGATCCGCAACATCTTTATCGCTTGCCCGATTTCACCGCCATTGATGCACCCGGATTGGTCTGGAGCGCACGCAGCGCCTGGCGGCGCACCGTGTCGAAAATCGTCAGCGACCAGCGTGAACAGCGCTGGCGCGACGCACCAGTGATTCGCCTGGGCCTGCATCCGGTCGACATGCGCCATCGTTTCTCTCGAGAGTATTGGTTACGCACACTGGAACGCCTGCTGGCGGACGGACGCGTGCCGCTGACCAAGATCGACTGGCTCGCCCGACAGCACGGTCAACTGGAACGCGCAGCATGAAGCGCAGCCTGTTGTTGCTGATCGGCCTGCTCGCAGCGGTGCTGATACCGGTGCTGCTTGGCGGCGGCGAAACCTGGGCACGCCTGCGCAGTTTTCCGCTGAACTGGCTGTTGATCATGTTCGGCATGATCCTGCTGTGCTGGGGCATCAATACCCTGCGCCTGCGGTTGTTGCTCGGCGATCAGCGCGAAAAGGTCGCGCCGTTGAAAAGTCTTGGCGTGGTGATGGCGGCCGAGTTCGCCTACTGCGCTACGCCCGGCGGCAGCGGCGGGCCGCTGACCATCATGGCCTTGCTGGCCCGGTGCGGCGTGCGTCCGGCGCGGGGCAGCGCGGTGTTTGCCATGGACCAGCTCAGCGATCTGTTGTTCTTTCTCTGCGCGCTGAGCGGAATTCTGATTTACGCGCTGTTCCAGCACCTGAGCGATCGCCTCGAATGGCTGCTGACGGTCAGCGCCGTGTCGCTGTTCGGCGGCTTGTGCAGTTGCGTATTGATTGCGCGCTATCACCGGGCGTTGATTCGCCTGAGCGGCCGGCTGTTGGCGGGGATGAACGTCACGGCGCGCACTCGCCGCCGCTGGGCGCGCAAGTTGCTGCACTTTCTCGCGGCGTTTACCGATACCTTGAAACTTCCTTGGCAGACGCTGGTTCAAGTGTTTGCCCTGACCTGCGTGCACTGGCTGCTGCGCTACAGCGTCTTGTATCTGGCGCTACGCGGGCTCGGTGCCGACTTGCAGTGGGCATGGAGTTTTCTGGTGCAGATGCTCTCGCTGGGCGCCGGCCAGTTCAGTCTGTTACCCGGCGGCGCAGGGGCAGCGGAATTGACCTCGGCCGCGCTGCTCGCGCCGATGGTGGGCAAATCCACCGCAGCGGCGGCGATCCTGATCTGGCGCGTAGTGACGTATTACTTCTATCTACTGGTCGGCGGCCCGGTGTTCGTGTTGATGCTGGGCAAGCCGTTGCTGAAGAAGCTGATGAACGTCAGGCAGGCTTCTTAGGTTCGTCGTGCTCTTGCTGCAGCTGCTCCCACAACTCGGCGGCGCCGGGGAATTCGGTGCCGTCCTCGGGGCTCATGTCGTCGGGGTCGTAGCGACTGAGGCAACCTTCACCAAGGGTGGCAGGTGCTTTGGAGGTGGCTTTGTCCAGTGGATCGCTCATGGCTTTTCCTCGGGCTCAAATGACAAGGGCCTGAGCGATTCAACGCCCAGGCCCTTGGTTTTTCAAGCAGGTCGTGTGCTATCAGAACACGACCGTCTTGTTGCCGTGCACCAGCACACGGTCTTCGAGGTGATAACGCAGGCCGCGGGCCAGCACCATCTTCTCGACGTCACGGCCGAAACGCACCATGTCTTCGATGCTGTCGCTGTGGCTGACACGCACCACGTCCTGCTCGATGATCGGGCCGGCGTCCAGCTCTTCGGTCACGTAGTGGCAGGTCGCGCCGATCAGCTTGACGCCGCGCAGGGACGCCTGGTGGTACGGCTTGGCGCCGACAAACGAAGGCAGGAAGCTATGGTGAATGTTGATCACCTTGTGCGCATATTCGCGGCACATGTCCGGCGGCAGGATCTGCATGTAGCGCGCCAGCACCACCACTTCGGCGTCGTGCTGTTTGACCAGGCGCGACACTTCGTCGAACGCTGGCTGCTTGTCCTGCGGATTGACCGGTACGTGGTAGTAAGGAATGCCGTGCCACTCGACCATGCTGCGCAGGTCGTCGTGGTTGGAAATCACGCAGGAAATTTCGCAGTCCAGCTCATCGCTGTGCCAGCGGTGCAGCAGGTCGGCGAGGCAGTGGGATTCGCGGCTGGCCATCAGCACCACGCGTTTTTTCTGCTCGGTGTCGGTGATGCGCCAGTCCATCGAGAACTCTTCGGCGATCGGCGCGAACTTCTCGCGCAATTCTTCGATACCGAACGGCAGCGAATCGGCACGAATTTCGTGACGCATGAAGAACCAGCCCACTTGATTGTCAGAGTGGTGGCTCGCTTCGGTGATCCAGCCGTTATGAGAGGCCAGAAAATTACTGACTTTGGCAACGATGCCAACGCGGTCCGGGCAAGATATCACCAGCCGAAAAGTGCGCATGAGGGGGAAACTCCAGAACTTCACAAAGGCCGCCATTCTAGCGACTGTGCAGGAAAACTGCAGTACGCATGCGTGGCGGGCGAAACGAAGCCCGGCGAAACGGCTTTCTGACGCAGGTCTTCGTCAAGGCCGTGACGCTTTAGCGAGGCGTTTGTCAGACAACTGTAAATATCTGTGCTGACTGCATCACATTATTTAACGGAACATTCAATTGACGGCTAATTCCTGTAACTCATTTAAATAAAAAGCCCATCTAAATGTTTACTTGATGAAACAGCCTGACTATTATTGCGGCACTGTCCCCTGTCATTCAGCATTCTACAAAAGGTAGTACTCATGTCCTTGATCAACGAATATCGCGCCACCGAAGAAGCCATCAAAGAGCTGCAAGCCCGTCTGAAAAACCTGTCCGAAGACGACAAACTGCAAGCCGAACTGGAATTCGAAGGCAAATTGCGCACGCTGATGGGTGAATACTCCAAATCGCTGCGTGACATCATCGCGCTGCTGGACCCGGAAGCCAAATCCAAGGCTCCACGTGGCGGCGCAGTGAAAACTACCGGCACCAAGCGTGCACGCAAAGTTAAACAATACAAAAACCCGCACAACGGTGAAGTCATCGAAACCAAAGGTGGCAACCACAAGACTCTGAAAGAGTGGAAAGCCAAGTGGGGCGGCGACGTGGTTGAAGGCTGGGCTACCCTGCTGGGCTAAGCCGCGACACCTTCGCCGAGCGATCCGCGAACAAAAAAACGCCAGCTTGCGCTGGCGTTTTTTTATGCCGGTAAATTATTACCGGGCATGTTCGATTTCACAGATTCAAACGTTTGCGTAATGCATGGACATAGTTCTGCCAGTCATTGAGCACCTCTCGCTGCATTGGCGTCGCACTAAGCGACCATTGCTCGGCACTCTCGATAAATGACTGCACGGTATTCGGCGCGCCTGCCTCGGGTTGCGTCAGACGCTGCTGACAAAATAATCTCCAGCGTTCCTGCTCGGCAACATCCAGGGTCTGCGGAAAGTTGCGTGCTCGATATCGAAAAAGTAATTCGGGCAAACGTTCATCATCGAAAGGCCACGGCTCTTGCGCTAGTTGCGCAGGGTCCGCCATTCGAACTTGCTCACATAGGCGGCGGTCACGATCGCCGATAAATCCGTCGTACAACTGCTGCTCGGGATCTTCGCTGGGGGTGAAATCTTCGCTGGCATAAATCGCCGCGATTTTATCTTTCCAGACTTGTTGTGCGTCAGTTAGTCGCAGTGCCCGCTCCTGATAAAGCGCCATATCCAGCCCAAGGCGTTGCTGATCTTCTGCACGCAATACCGCCAGCGGCGCTACAACCGGACAACGATTGATGTGAATCAGCTTGAGCGGCACCGGCAACTCACCTTCGGCCAACTCATCGCGGCGGGTATAAAGACGCTGGCGCAGGGCGTGCGCGTCCAGGTCCAGCAGCCCCTGCGGATCGAGATGCAAGTCACAGACGATCAAGGCGTTACGGTTCTTCGGGTGCCAGGCCAGCGGCAGGACCACGCCGACATAACTGCGCACCGCCGAGAAACGTCCGGACACATGCACCATTGGCTGCAACAGGCGGATCTGATCCATGACTTTCGGTTTGCTGCGCAACTGGAACAGCCAGTCGTAGAGTCTGGGTTGTTTCTCGCGAATCAGCCGCGCCAGTGCGATGGTGGCGCGCACGTCCGACAGCGCCTCGTGGGCATGGCCGTGATCGATATTATTGGCCGCCGTGAGGCGTTCGAGCTTGAGGGTCACGCGGCCCTGGTCATCCGTCGGCCAGACCAGACCGTCAGGACGCAATGCGTAAGCGGCGCGCACCACGTCGATCAGATCCCAGCGACTGTTGCCGCCCTGCCATTCCCGGGCATAGGGGTCGAAGAAATTGCGATACAGGCTGTAGCGAGTCATCTCGTCGTCGAAACGCAAGGTGTTGTAGCCGGCGCCACAGGTACCCGGTGCGGCCAGTTGCGCATGCACACGGGTCATGAAATCGGCTTCGCTCAAACCCTTCTCGGCAAGCTGAGCGGGCGTGATTCCGGTGATTGCGCACGCCGCCGGATGCGGCAGGATGTCTTCGCTGGGCTGGCAATACAGATTCACCGGCTCGTCGATTTCGTTGAGCGCATGGTCGGTGCGAATCCCGGCCACCTGCAGCGGACGGTCGTTGCGCGGATTGATGCCAGTGGTTTCGTAGTCGTACCAGAAGATTGAAGTCACGGGCGAATCCTGAACAGAAGATCGGCGAAGTCTAGGCGCTCCAGGGTTACCACGGCCAGCCTCGGAGCCCTTGAACAGCAATTTCTCCAGATTCCTACAGCTGAATTGCATTTCCCTTGTGGGAGCGAGCCTGCCCGCGAAAGCTTTCTGTCAGTTGCACATGGGCTGACTGATCCACCGCATTCGCGAGCAGGCTCGCTCCCACACCCGAGAGACTGCTAGCATCAGCCGCACTTGCATCCCGAACAGGCGAACATCAGGTAGCCCATGCTCGAACCCACAGCACCGCCAAGGAAAGCACCGCTGGATACGCGGCATCAGGTCGAAACGCCGGAAGGCATCGACCTGCCTTTACGCCCCGCCGGGCTGATGGTGCGCGCCGTGGCGTTTGCCATCGATCTGGGCATTCGCGGCTTGATTCTGGGCGTGCTGTTTATCGCACTGGCATTTCTCGGCAAGCTCGGCATGGGCCTCGGTTCACTGCTGCTGTTTGCCATCAGCTGGTGGTACATGGTGCTGTTCGAGGTGCTGCGCCAAGGCCGCTCGCCGGGCAAGCAATGGCTGGGTTTGCGCGTCGTCCATGACGACGGCACGCCGATCGGCTGGTCGGCCTCACTGCTGCGCAACCTGCTGCGTGTTGTCGACCTGCTGCCCTTCGGCTATTGCCTCGGTGCGATCAGTTGCCTGCAACACCCGCCCTTCAAACGCCTCGGCGACATTGCCGCCGGCACACTGGTGGTCTACAGCGAACGCCCGCTCAGTCGCCCGCAATTGCCTGAGGCCGAACCTCGCCGCTGCCCCGTCGCTCTCACGCTCAGCGAGCAACGCGCGGTACTCGGTTTCGCCGAGCGTCAGGCCGAGCTGTCGCCGGCGCGAGTCAATGAGCTGGCGGCATTGCTGGCGCAGCCGCTGCATATTTCCGCGCCCAGGGCCGTGTCCGAACTCAATGGCATCGCACGCGGACTGCTGGGGCCGACCCCATGAAGCAGAGCCTGTTCGAAACCCGCCACAAAGCCGAATGGGAGCGCTTCGCCCTGGCGCTGGAACGCCTCGAACATGGCAAGGACACCGCGCAGGTGAGCGCTTTTCCCAAAGCCTATCGACGTCTCTGCCAGCATCTGGCTCTGGCCCAGGAGCGCGGCTACAGCAGTTTTCTGATCGATTCATTGCAGCAGCAGGTGTTGCGCGGCCATCAACAGCTGTATCGGCATCGCAGTCGCCTCGGCGCGCAAATCATCAGTTTCATCCTCGCCGACTTTCCGCGACTGGTGCGCGAAGAGTGGCGCTTCGTTGCGGTTGCCAGCCTGCTGTTCTTTGGCAGTCTGATCGGTTTCGCAGTGCTGGTTTATCTGTTTCCGCAGCTGATCTACAACCTGATCCCCGCCGAACAGGTGCGCCAGATGCAAGGCATGTACGACCCCGTCGCCGGCCACCTCGGACGCTCGGCGGAACGCGCAGCGAGTGAAGACTGGGTGATGTTCGGCTATTACGTGATGCACAACATCGGCATCGCCTTCCAGACCTTCGCCAGCGGTTTGCTGATGGGCGTGGGCAGCGGTTTTTTCCTGCTCTACAACGGCATGATCATCGGTGCGGTGGCCGGACATCTCAGCGAAATCGGCTTCGGCCAGACCTTCTGGTCCTTCGTGATCGGCCACGGCGCATTCGAACTGACCGCCATTGCCCTCGCCGGTGCCGCGGGCCTGAAGCTGGGCTGGGCGCTGATCGCACCGGGACGCCTGACCCGCGGCGAGGCACTGCGCCTGGCCGCGCAAAAAAGCGTGCTGCTGGTATGCGGGGTCATGCTGTTCTTGCTGATTGCAGCCTTCATCGAGGCTTACTGGTCGTCGAAGACCAGTGTCGCACCGCTGACCAAATACACCGTCGGCGCCGCGCTGTGGCTGGCCGTTGCGGTTTATCTGCTGTTGGCCGGAAGGACTCGCCATGCGCCTGAGTGACGCCAGTGTGGTGATCCGCCCGCGCACGACCTGGGAAGCCATGGACCTGGGCGTGTTGCTGAGCCAGCAGCATCGGCGGTTGTTGATGACCAGTTGGGCGCTCGTCACCCTGCCGCTGTTCGCCCTGCTCAGCGTGCTGCTGTGGGATTCACCATCGCTGGCGGTGTTTGTGTTCTGGTGGCTGAAACCGGCATATGAACGCCTGCCGCTGTACATCCTCTCCAAAGCGCTGTTCGGCGAGACGCCGACGCTCAAACAGGCCTTGCGTGAATGGCCGCGCCTGCTCAGGCCGCAACTGCTGGCCAGTCTGACCTGGCGCCGGCTGAGCCTGAGTCGCAGCTTTGTGCTGCCGGTGACGCAACTCGAAGGCCTCGACGGCGAGGCCAGACAACAACGCCTGCAGGTGCTGCTGCAACGCAACGGCGGCGCCGCGCAATGGTTGACGATCATCGGCGTGCATCTGGAAACCGCACTGTGGATCGGCGTGATGCTGCTGTTCTACATGTTGCTGCCGCAGCAGATCGAAACCGATTGGGACTGGCAGTCGCTGCTGCTCGCGGCCGATCAGGACTGGCGTTGGCTGGAACACCTGACCAACGCGTTTTATGCGCTGATCCTGGTGGTCTGGGAACCCGTCTATGTTGCCTGCGGTTTCAGCCTGTACCTGAACCGCCGCACGCAACTGGAAGCCTGGGATATCGAGCTGGTCTTCCGTCGCTTGCGCCAGCGCCTGAACAACAGCGTGCTCGGCGTGTTGCTGGCCGCGTGTCTGCTACTGCCGAACCTGCAACCGGTGTGGGCGGCTGATACGCCGGACGCGCCACGACTGCTCAATCAACCGCTGACCAGTCAGGCCTCGCGCGACAGCATCCAGTCATTGCTTGAACAGCCGCCGTTCAAGAACAAGGAAAGCGTCACCCGTTACCGCTTTGGCGAGGATCCGGCGAGCCCGGCGAAAGACGCGCAGCCGGGTGAGGCGCCGCAGTGGCTGAAGACCCTGCTCGGCTGGCTCGACGGGCAACGCCTGAATGCCGTGGCCAATGTCATTGAAGTGCTGTTGTGGGGTGCGTTGATCGCCGCGCTGGGCTGGCTGGTCTGGCGGTATCGCGAATTCTTCCGGACCTTTGTCAGTCGTCGCCCGAACCTGCCATCGCGCAGCAAACCACCGGCACCACCGCAAGTTTTCGGCCTCGATCTGAACCGTGAAACCTTGCCTGACGACATCGCCGCCAGCGCCGAACAATTGTGGCTCAGCGAACCTCGCGCCGCGCTGGGCCTGCTCTATCGCGGGCTGCTCAGCCATCTGCTGCACGATTTCGACCTGACGCTGAAAGCCGCCGACACCGAGAGCCAGATCCTCGAACGCATCGAGCAATTGCAACGTCCCGACCTGCTCGCCTACAGCCGCAACCTTACCGGCCACTGGCAGAACATGGCCTACGGGCACCGGGTTCCACCGGCACATTTGCAAGCGGAGCTGTGCAACGGCTGGCGTGCATTGTTTGCCAAAGGTGCTGCGCATTGAACCGGCGCATCGGCTGGTCGATCGGTGCGCTGGCGCTTTTGCTGCTCGGCGGCTTGAGCCTTTTTCTGTTTCTCAAAGCCCGGCCGTATCAGGAAGTTATCGATCACGGCCCCTCGCCCACCGCGCAAGCCAACCCGTATCTGGCCGCAGAAATGTTCCTGCGCGAGCGCGGCCTCGCGGTCAATCACGCCGACACCCTGGCGGTGCTGCCGCAGATCGATCCGCACAACCACACCTTGCTGTTGTTCGGTGAACGCGCGCGGATGACGCCGCGTGAAGTCGATCAGGTGCTGAACTGGACTCGCGCCGGCGGGCGTCTGGTGTTTGTCGCCGAGTCGCTGTGGGATGCGCAAACCCGGCAAAGCAACGATCTGCTGCTCGACCGCGTGCAACTGCACCAATCGCTGAGCAAAGACTTGAAAGATCCTCCGGCAGAAGTGGAAAAGGATCGCTTCCCGAAACTGACCAAGCTGTATCTGGAAGACGAAGACGCGCCGGCCTACGCCGGTTTCGACACCGACTTCCACCTCGATGACCCGAACAACGTAGCCCAGGCCTGGGCCAACAGCGCCAAAGCCACGCACATGATGCAACGGGTATACGGCCTCGGCACGGTCACCGTGGTCACCGATGCCGAGCTGTGGAAAACCCCGGCCATCGGCCAATACGACAACGCCTGGCTGCTCTGGTACCTGAGCGCGGACACCGACGTCACGCTGATTTACAGCACCGCCCACGATGGTCTGTGGACGTTGCTCTGGCGCTACTTCCCGCAGGCTATCGTCGCCCTGCTCGCCTTGATCGGTCTGTGGTTGTGGCAGGCGAGTGTGCGCCACGGGCCGGTGCAAATGCCGGCGCCAGCGGGTCGCCGGCAACTGCTGGAGCATCTGCGCGCCAGCGCCGATTTCCTGCTGCGCCACAACGGCCAGCAAGCGCTGTTGCAAGCGCTGCAGCAAGACATCCTGCGCCGTGCCCGTCGCCGCCATCCCGGTTTCGATCAATTGAATGTGGCCGAACAATGGCTGGCGTTATCGCGCCTGACCCGGCAACCCACCCGCGCCATCAGCCAGGCCCTGAGCCCACGACCGAAGCAGCGCTTGTCCAGCGCCGATTTCAGCCGTCAGGTCGCTCATCTGCAAACCTTGAGGAACGCGTTATGACTGAACAGATCGAGCCCGGCAGCGCGACTCACGCCGCCCAGCAACGCCAGCGTGCCAGCCAGTTGGCGCAAGCGGTGCGCAACGAATTGAACAAGGCGCTGATCGGCCAGGAGGCGGTGGTCGACGATGTCCTGACCGCACTGATTGCCGGCGGCCATGTGCTGCTCGAAGGCGTCCCCGGTCTGGGCAAGACCTTGCTGGTGCGGGCGCTGGCGCGTTGCTTCGGCGGCGAGTTTGCGCGCATTCAATTCACCCCCGACCTGATGCCCAGCGACGTCACCGGCCATGCCGTGTATGACTTGCAGACCGAGCAGTTCAAGCTGCGCAAAGGCCCGTTGTTCACCAACCTGCTGCTGGCCGATGAGATCAATCGCGCCCCGGCGAAAACCCAGGCGGCCTTGCTCGAAGCCATGCAGGAACGCCAGGTGACACTTGAAGGTCGCGCCCTGCCCATCGCGCAACCGTTCATGGTCCTGGCCACGCAGAACCCGATCGAACAGGAAGGCACCTATCCGCTGCCGGAAGCCGAACTCGACCGGTTCATGCTCAAGGTGCGCATGGATTACCCCGATGCCGATCAGGAACTGAACATGGTCCGTCAGGTGTGTCGTTCGACCCGCGCCGACATGCTCGACGTGCAACCACTGCGCACCGTGTTGCAGGCCAAGGATGTGCAAGCCCTGCAACGGATTGCCAGTGATTTGCCGCTGGACGATCAGGTTCTCGATTACGCCGTGCGCCTGGCGCGCAGTACGCGAACCTGGCCGGGGTTGACCCTTGGTGCCGGGCCGCGCGCCTCGATCGCCCTGGTGCGTTGCGCCCGCGCCCGGGCGCTGTTGCGCGGCGGCGAATTCGTGATTCCCGATGACATCAAGGGTTGCGCGCTTGCCGTGCTGCGCCATCGCGTGCGCATCGCGCCGGAACTGGATATCGAAGGTCTGCAGGTCGATCAGGTGCTCGCGCAATTGCTCGATCAAGTGCCGGCGCCGCGCCTGTGAAACCCTCTCGGCTGCTGCTGGGCTGGCTCGCCCTGCTGCTGGTCGTCAGCCTTGTGCTCGGCGTCTTTCAGGCACTCGGCAGGGAGCTCCCGTCGAGCCTGATTGCGATCAACTGGGGTTTGCTCCTGGCTCTGTTGGCGTTGGCAGTTATTGACGCACTGCGCCTCAAACGCCTGCCCTCGCTACGCATCAAGCGGCAGATGCCCGGCAGCCTGGCACTGGGGCGCTGGGCAGAGGTGCAACTGGACATTACACATGACTTCGCCGAGGCGCTGAACGTCGATCTTTTCGACCACGTTCCCGACGGCCTCGCGTTTGAACATCTGCCATGGGCCGTCGAGCTTCAACCCGGCCATTCGAGCCAGATCCGCTACCGTCTGCGCCCGGCCAAACGCGGGCATTTCCGCTTTGAACAGTGCGAAGTCAACCTGCCGAGCCCGTTCGGATTATGGTCGGGAAAACGCCTGATCGAGGTCGCCGATCAGACCCGCGTCTATCCCGATTTCGCCCGGCTCTACGGCGCAGAGTTACGCGCCGTCGACAACTGGCTCAGCCAGCTTGGCGTACGCCAGCGGCAACGTCGCGGTCAGGGTCAGGAGTTCCATCAGTTGCGCGAATTTCGTGAGGGCGACAGCCTGCGCCAGATCGACTGGAAAGCCACTGCCCGCCAGCGCACACCGATTGCCCGCGAGTATCAGGACGAGCGCGACCAGCAAATCATCTTTCTCCTCGATTGCGGCCGACGCATGCGCAGCCAGGACGATGAACTGTCGCACTTCGACCACGCGCTCAATGCCTGCCTCTTGCTCAGTTATGTGGCGTTGCGTCAGGGCGATGCGGTGGGATTGAGCACGTTTGCCGATGATCAAACGCGCCATGTCGTGCCAGTCAAAGGCAGCGGGCAACTGAACGTGCTGCTCAACGCGGTTTACGACCTCGACAGCACGCAACGTCCGGCTGATTATCAGGCCGCCGTCAACCAACTGCTGACGCGCCAGAAGCGCCGGGCACTGGTGGTCATGGTGACCAACCTGCGCGATGAAGACGATGAGGAGCTGCTGAGCGCGATCAGGCGTCTGAGCGCACATCATCGGGTAATGGTCGCCAGTCTGCGCGAAGAAGCGCTGGATACATTACGCCAGTCACCGGTGCAAACGCTGCCAGAGGCGTTGGCTTATTGCGGCACGGTGAACTACCTGAATGAGCGTGCAGAACGCCATGAGCGCTTGAGTGCTCATGGCGTTGCCGTGATGGATGTTCGGCCCGCAGCGTTCGGCGCCGAGCTGGTGACGCAGTATCTGAGCTGGAAAAGTAGTGGGGCGCTTTGATCACTCCAGAATCGGCACATACACCGATCCACTTTCGGAGGTGCCGTCAGCATTTTCCACTTCAACCTCAAGGGAAACGATTTCCGACGCGGACATCACTTTCCAGCCAGTCTTGAATTCACCCTTGCTGTCTGTAATGGAATCAATGAAAGGCTTGCCGTTGACGCGGACCCGAATTTTTCTTTGAGGCAGCGGTTCTGACGATGTGTTGTCCACGACCAATGCAGTCATCGATACATAGGCGCCCACATAGGCAGGATTCGGCGTCGCAACAACAGACGCCACAACAGCTGGACGCTCAGTGACAATCAGTGGCAGCGATTTCATATCCCATCCAGCCACGCCCCCCTTCACCGCCGCCCACACATGCCCCTCCCCCGGAACACCCAGCGACAAGCGAAGCTTTGCGTGCCCTTGAGCGTTGGTACGGGTTGAAGGCAAGAATTCATCCGCGTAATTCCACATGACCTCAACGTCACTCTGCGGCTGACCATCGAGTGCTGACACGACGCTGGCTTGAAGCTCTACCGGTTCACCCGGATAGCCAGCGGACTGGATAAGGACCAGTTCGTTGATTTCAAGCGGCGCATTGAGCGTGAATCGATAATGGATGGAGCGTGCGCTAGCGCCTGCTCCCACGGTCGCAGTCAACTCGTTCAATCCAGGGCAGGCAGGGATAAAGCCTATTTTCGCCATTCCGTAAAAGTCCGAGACACTCATCAATTCATTGATCCCGGCCCCGAGCCATTTTACCGTTATGCCTGGCATCGCTTTGCCGCTGATCGATGACTGCAATCTGACTTGCCACTCAAGAGTCTCTCCCCAATCAAGTACTCTGTCCGCAACGGTATGTTCGGCAAACTCTACGACCCGCGAACCTGAACCCTGCGACATCGCATTGGCCGGCGAAAGCCGTGCCAGCCGTTCGGCGGAAAGCCGCAAGGCAAAACTGCCGTCCGTGAAATCTCCCGCGCGCAACCCGAACCTCGCCATTCCATTCGTGACGACCTGCGCCATGCCCAGCTCTGGCTCATAGCTATTGCCCAGTACCGCGGGCGCCGTGCCGGTGTGCCCCATACGTACGGTCTGCCCGTTAAATTCTTCCGGGAAAAACGCCACGATACTGTGCCGACCGTTGCGACGCGGGAATCCGGTGGTGACACCCCAGACCTGACTGGTCTGACCATCGAAACTGACCTTGACTCGCGGCCAGAGATCTTCTGCCAATGTTTTGAAGGTGGCGTTTCTCTGCTCCGAGGTATTGTCGAAGAGACTGAGCAAAGTCGCCTGCACCGTATGCATGTCAGTGCTCACGGGAAGCACGGCGAAGCCGGAGTTACCACTGCTGTCCGTATTGACCACTACGGGGTCTGCGCCTGAGTACCATGTGACCGGCACATCGGCAACTGCCTCCCCGGTAAATCGTGATACCACATTAGCCCACGTCCAGGCCCGATCAAGATCCACGACCGGATCCACCGGTGATTCCAGTATGGAATTGAAACTCAAGGCGTTATGTCCCAGATCCATGGGTGTGACGGGGGCGAGGAATGCCAATTGAGGCAGGTTCACAGCGAGCGCAAAGTCACCTGCTCTTGTGCTGCTGCTGAAGTCGAGTTGCCAGAAAGCACCCTCTGCACCCAGCGGTTGAGATTGCGCCAGGGGCGGACGCACGCCCGCGTTCAATTCTTCGGCAGGCGTTCCCGACCACTCCAGCGCTGTTGACAGGCCCACCAGCGGGCTCAGCTCATTGAGCCAGACGGTGAACTGATGATCCGCACCGAGGCAGGGATATAGCGTCTGCCCATCGAGTGCTGCCGTTACGCGGTCCAGCCTGACGCCAAGCTCCCGAGTCAGGTCTGCATTGACGAATCGCCCGCACAACTCGCGATCATCTGCAACAGCATCAGCGCGCAGACGCAACTCAAAGGGTCTGCTCAGGCTTTCGGCGGCGCTGGAGGACAGGTTCCATGTCAATCCATCAGCCCCCAGCGGGAAAAAAATGCCCGGGTCAGCCGGGTTCAGACCGATCAGCGGATCGCCCTCTCGCCAATCCAGACTGATGCGTTTGTTGTCGACCCATGGGCTGCCCTCAACAGGGGTGACCTTCAGCACATGGGTCTGTCCATGCCGGCACACCAGGCCGATGGTTTGCAGATCCACTGCTTCGTCATCCAGAGTGACCTTCACATGCGCCTTCCAGACATTGGTCGCGATCGCCTTCACGACGAATTCCATCTCGCTCGGCTCGGCATCTTCATGAGCCTTGATGGTGGCAGTCACACGATGGTCTCCCGCAGCGCCAGGCTGATGGCTATGACTGGCCCAGCCACCGGTGCCTGTCAGGGTCTTCGTCACGCTCCCATCCGGCTCCGTCCAGAACACCAGTGCTCCCTCGACCGGGCCACCGGTTCCCGATGCCGTCTTGTGCAGCACCTGCACCCACATTCGTGCGCTGTCGTTTTCATCCACCACACAAATCCTGTCAGGCCCTCGCACCTCACCAGGTTCAACGACATTGCGCGCCAGCAACATGGGTTTGGCAGGCGAACTTTCCAACAGATGCGCAGAGGTCAACCGCAGAGAAAACTGGCCATCGTCTCTGTCCTCGTTATCAAATCGATACTCAAGCAGTCCACCCGAACCTATACGAGCGGCTGTTTCAAGCGGTGGCGTGACAGTAACTCCCAGCTTCTCGGCAGGGTCGCCGCTCCAGCGCAACGTCACGTCTGTGTCCCACAGTTCCTCGGGGAAGCGGATTTGCAAACGATAGGTCGTTCCGCGATTGGGATAGCCTTTCTGATCCCACGGCCGCTCGCCTCCCTCTCCAATGATCGTGCGGATCTCTTGCAACGGGTCGGTCGCCAGCACCTTGACTTCAAAGACGTGACTCACTGCGCCGCTGGCGTAGTAGAGACTTTCGACCGACGCTTGGATCTGCACATCGCCGGCCGCGCTCGGTTGTTGTTCAAACCAGGCCCAGCCCTCACGATCGGTCGGCGTTGTGGTTTTTACGTCCGTGCCGTCTACCGTCCAGGTGACTGTCATGCCCTCCAGCGCCTTGTCGGTGTAATACGAACCGACGCAGACGCCAACCCTGATGGATTGGCCATACTCCATTACCACGTAATGCGCCGCCTCTTTCAGTTGAATGAACTTGAGGCGGTGGTCACCCAGTGAGACCGGAATATCCAGCACGGGGGAGTTGAACTCGTTCGCTAACTGCAGAGTGAAAAGATAGGGAGGGTCGCCGTCAAGTTCCGGGCAAACGAGACTCCAGTTATCATCCAGCGGTTTATCCCTGCCCCAGTCCGGATCGGCGACAATTGCGCCCTGTGGGTTGTTCCTGATGTTCAAGGACGCCCGAGTACCCTGCCAGGCATCATCCTGCGCATGGATGCACTTGAAGCGGTGCGCAGTCGAACCCAGCGCGCCCAGACAAAGAGGCAAGACGCGCGCCAGTGGCAATTGTTCTGCGTCCAGTTGCAACGTCAACACATGCGCGGCCGGCAAATGCAACTGCAGGTTGATCCGGGTGATACGCAACGAGGAGAAGTAGTCGCCCTCTTTGTTGAGCGGACTGATGGCGTGGACTTTCAGAAGCTGTGTATCCAACAGCGGCAGTGTCACATCCACTTCATACGTGTGTGGCCGGAACAGCCGAGGCAGACCATCGCGCTGGCGCTGGAGGTCGGCATTGCGGTCGCGAAGTGCGCCCACGCGCAGGGGAATTTTCTGCGTATCGGGCAGCCCGGCCACACTGAGCTCCAGCAGCCCCTCCTCATCGTGGTCCATTTCACAAAGAAAGCTGATGACATACCTGACGTCGTTGCTGGCACTTTTGAATAAGGTAATTTCCTGATACGCGGAAGACCCGTCGAGAGCGGACAGGATATTCAGGCGCTCACCACTTTCCAATTGCTCGGCCTTGGTCACGACATAAGCCGGGTTGACCGGCCCTCTTTTCCACTCTCGCAGGCTCTGAGAGAAGTCGCCGTTGAGGATCAGATTGCGCTCGGCTTGAATCCCTGGGTTACGCATGATGACGGCTCCGTTCGGCATTGCGCTGCAAAGCATCCGCTTTGGCTTCTGTCACCAGGTTTTCCACTGCCAGTACGAAGGTCGGCTCACCGGGCCTGGCCGAATAGCGGATAGTGATAATGAGGTCGGTAATGGATGCAAGCACGGCAGATTGAGCCGGCTCGCCCCACCACGGAAAATGGATTTCCCAACAGGAAACGGCCCCCGAGCACTCAAAGGCGCGAAGCAGCCCCGTATCCTGGTCTTCCATGACGCGCCCATCATCGGCAACGCCTTGGGAAATGCCGATTTGCTGCCCCGAGCGCGTGTTGAACACCACATCGGCAGGTGCTGCCTTGCTCTCGGGGTTATGCAGATATTCCACCGCCTGTGGCACTGGCCGGACGACGGTACGACTGCCAGTCTGGGTCAGCGTGGCCCTGAGGTTTTCGTAGGGTCCGAGCAATGCCGGGCAGTCAAATTCAACCGAGCGGATCAACCGGCAGTATTCACCGGGATGGTCGCGATTGAAGTTCAACTCACTCACGCAAAAAGCGAGGCGTCCGTGAGTCTGCAGGTTTCCAAGCGCCGTCGCCCAGTCGGGGGCGTCGGGCTGCGGCTCGACGGTATCAGCGAAAAGCTGTCGCAAGGAAACGGTCTTGACCCGCTCGATACGTCGCTCGAAGCTTTGCAGGTGATCGCGCTGCTCGCGCATCAGAAAGCCCGCCAACTGCTGGCCAGCCAACAAACCGTGATGTTTATCGGACCATGCCTGGGCCAAAATCGACGGTGAATCGTAATCACCGGTTTGTGCAATGCGCGATGCCTGAGCACTGACGCACAGACTGTAAGTTGCGTCATAAGCCTGGTAGTACAACGCCTTGAGTTGTGCCAGCAGCCAATCGTAAAGCTGACTGTGGGTGGTGCGTTTTTGCAGAAAGTCGTACACGGCCATGGATTGAAGATTGGTTTGCAAGACCAATTGCAGACTGGCCCGGGCCGCATCCACAGCAATCACTTGCGCATTGATCTGCTCATCCAGCGCCTGCAGTTCGGCGAGTGCCAGGTTGCGTTGCAAACCCCACTCGCGGCGACGCAGACGATAGCCTTCAGTCACCGCTCTTTTTTCCGCGTCGGCCTGCTTGCCCAGTGAGGCAATCTGCAAGCCCTGTGCGATGGCATGCAAAACACCTTCTGGAAAGGCATTGCCGTTGGCCATACCAAAAACTTTGGGAATGACCGAAATCCCCCCCGCCGCAGACTGAACCGCGACCGAGCCCTGATTGAGTTCCTTGGCAGCGTGAAGGTCATCCATGACCTTGTATTCCTCTGCCGTGACGTTTTCGTCAAACCACGCGGCGTACTCATCGGCGCGTTGCTTGACGGCGGCGTGACTTTGGCGCAAGGCCGTCAGCGTCACGTCCATCTGAGCGAGGGATTTTTCCTGAATGGTTTTCGTCCATTCGGCTTGTTCCAGCAAATGCCTTTGTTGCAACTCAATCTGTTGCGCTGTGTCGCGCTGTTCCATGAAGCGCAGCAGTTCACTGCCGAGGTTTTGCAGCTCCTGTGCAGACCGCAGGGCAAATTCGCTGGTGACTCGCCAGCCGTAGCCGTTCAGGACTGGCCGCCCCCCCATTCGCCGTGGCCCGGCGTTGTTTCCTGCCGCCAGATCAGGTAACAGTTGCGCAGGATCACCCGGCGGTTCATACAGCGGCAATTCGAGCGGTTTGCCATCAATGGTCAACCAATGGCGCAAGTTGTAGAGGCGCTGCCGAGGCAGTTGGATCAGCGCCAACAAGCGATCATTGGTCGGCAGTTTGAACGGTGGTGTCGCCAGCAGCCCCATCGCCGGTGCGAAATCAGCCGCGGGCGGTACGTCGGCAAGGGAATACACATGCGTTCTCTCGAACGCTTCCAGCGTTGGACGCGCGCCGCTCTGGTCAATCAGCGCTCCGAGCGTCTGCGTCTGCCAATCGGCCACCGAGCGCGCCGTAGGCGGGTCGCCCATCAAGTCCTGCGCCTGCTGATAACACTCCTTGGCCAGCACCAGACTGTCCCGCGTCTGCTGGCGGTAATACCAGTCCCCCTCCTCGACCAGATTCTTGACGAACTCCATGAAGGTCAGGATCTGAAAATGCTGTGGCGCCGCATAACTGATGGCGTACGGATCATCTTCTACCAGACACTCAGAGCCGGCATTGCCGGGACTCACCAAGGGCCGGCAGCGCCAGTAGTCCGGCTTGTCGCTTGGCTGCGGGGGATTGGAAACCTGCGCGGTCGCTTGCGGATCGAACACCCTGCGCCACCAGGCTTCAGCCTCGCGATAACGATTTTCGTCGCGAAAGCGGATACCCACCAGATGAATCACATGGTAGTAGAACTCCCAGAAGTACAGGCCATTGGCACTATTGAAGGCACCGTTGGGCTCATTGACCGGCCCGGCTTCCGAGGTCGGCTCATCGAAAAACTGCGCCTCCCAGGCGTACACCGCATCTACAGAAATATTGGCGAGCCCGACCAGCCGCGGACCGAACAGCGAATTAAGGCGTACCCGTGCCAGGGTTCCAGGCTTGTTGAAGGCCAGAAACTGCGCCGCGTCATGCCGATTCTTTTCCAGTACCGCGGGATCGAAACCCACGATGCCGGTCATTGTCAGCACGAACTGTTTCCGGCCATAGGTTGCAGAGGCAGTAGTCGCGCCGAAAGTGAAGGTGATGGGGCTGATGAAGCCGCCTGAACCACGCGTGTAGGTAAGCCAGTCGGTGGCCCATCCACCGTCTGTCGAATACGTTCCACTGGTTTCCTTCGGATCCCCGCCCGAGGGTTCGCTGGTCAGCGTCAAGTCGAAACCCACGGTTGCCACGCCCCCGGTGCCATTTGGCCTGCAAATGCCCCTGACGGCCAGGATGTCTCCCGTGGAGTGAGTCAGCACAAACGCATCCAGTTCGTAGAAGTCAGTCAGCGTCCCGGACGTCGGGATCGTCGTAACCATTTTTGGCCGCATCTGTTCAGTCAGCGAATGCTGGACAGTGAGCACACTGTCGAAACGTTGCGCGAGTTTTTCCAGCCAGCCGCCCTCATACGCAGGGAGTGGCCGAAACAACACATCGCGCATTACCGGCGTCTGCGCTTCATCACCTTTGAAAAACAAAACGCCGAGAAAGCCATTGGGATGACTTTCGGTAACACGGATCGTGGCAATCAAGCGGCTATCGGCTGGCGGAGGCGTGTCGAGATCTCCAATGCTTTGCAGATTTGTTGCCGGCGACCACTCTCCGTTCTGCGATCTGAAGGCTATGTTGATGCTCACCTTGTAGGGAACATAGCCATCCTTGTCTTTCTCCCCGAGTTTGTCTGAAAGCTCGGCCCAGACCAGACACGGCCTGCCGTTCCAGAACACCGGGCGCACATCCAGCACGGTTCCGGTCACCCCGACATCGATCATGTCCCACTCGTACCACGCCGCCGGATTGACGTTGGTACAGGTCGGCGTCAGTTCAATCTGCGCTTCGCGCCAAAAGTATCGGTAAGGCGCCACCCGTTCTCGGCCGACAAGGAAATAGCGCCCATCCACGGCCGTGGTGCCATGCAGAAAAGCACTGATGACTTCCAGGTTGCAGATTTCTTCAAAAGACTTCAGATAGGCACGCAAAGCGATCAGTACCGAATCGGTGCTTAACCGTGTCTGGTTCAGATCGGTCATCAACGTCAGGAACAAACGAGTCATGCGAGACCGCGCGAACGGCGTCATGTAGTTTTCCGGGTAAATGAGGAGCAACATCAACGCCGACCAGTCCGAATAGTTTCTGTACAGCTCCCAGCGTTTCAGATCCTCTTCAGGGAACTCTGTCTTCGAATACCCCGGCTCAAGCTTGCGGTAGGCAGCATTGATGAATTTCTGCGCGCAGCTGATTGCCTCGGCACCCAGTGCACTGGGCACTTTTTGCGTGTCGAGCGAGTCCAGACGCAACAATTCATTCAGATGGTCAGCGTTCTTTATGATGCTGAACCGGCCATCGCTCTCGCCGAAGTGGCCCAGGCAATACTCCGTCAGAGCAGTACGACGTTGTTCGAGCAAATCGTTGATGATGCTTTGGCTCATGATCTTCACCTTCTGGCGGGGCTGCGCGAACGTCATGCTTCATTCGGAAGGGGGGGAGGCGCGAATTCAATCGGTGCAAAGTCCACTGCGTTTTTGCTGCTCTCCGAGACCACGGTGCAAATGAATGTGCCTCCCGTCGGACTTGAGATAACCGCTCGGGCAACGCCTTGCTGAGTGGTCTGGCCCTGCTGAGGCCGAATCACCGCCTCAACCGCCAGTAAAGACGCGTCATCAACAGCTGTGGCGGACCAACGCACCCCGCGGTTTTTGCCCAGATTGCCGAAGCGATCCATGAGCACGGCCGATAACTCGACCGCTTGCCCCGCTGGCACAACGTTGGTGGGCACTCTGGACATGAAAGGCGCGGGGAAATCCAGGTGCAGCTCGTCGTCGGTCACCTGGATGAGCGGCCCCTCCTGCGGCGCGATCAAGGGCACCCAGAACAGCGGACGCTCAGCGCCCATGACCTTCCCTGGCGTGTAGGTTGCCGTGGCGACACCGGTTTGTGGCTGGGTGTTGCCGATAACCAGGGTGCCAAGACTGGCCTGTCCGCGAATGGACACACCGCTGAGCGCCGTGCCGTCCTGATCTGTCAGCCTGATGGTGAAAATGATCTTGCCCTCACTTCCGGCAATCACCTCGAAGTTATCCGGCACAATCTGCATGTTGATGAGCGGCGCCCGCAGCTCGGCGGATGGGCGAACCGCTGCCGCCGCTTCCCACAGACTCAACGAGGCATGCTCGGCAGCGTCTTTGTAAACCGGCTTGTCGACGGTTTCAGGCAGCGTCCCCAGGAGAAAAATGGTCAGCGCATCCATCTGGGTATGGGTGGCCAGTTCGCGTACCCGAACCAACAGATCCAGTTGCTGGAGATTTTTCAAGAGCCTGTATTTCGGGTCGATTCGCCCGATGCATTCGTGCACTTCCTGCTCGCTCCAGTCGAAAAACCGTGCCAGCCAGACCTCCGATGCCTGCTGTGCAAGGCGCAGCGCGTGGGTGGACAAATCCTCCGGATCTCCCCATTCATGGATCTGCCTCAAGTACTCAAGCAACTCGGTATGAGGCTGCTTGCTGATCTCGAAGGCATGAGTCAGAACCGTCAGGTAGTACAGGGTTGCGACGCTGAAGACTTCAGGGTCGTTCTGCTCCCACCAATCGTTGAGTCCGTAATCGAGCAGGGCATCAAGGGTTTCGAGGCTTATGTCGAGTTCAGCCACGACGGCGCTGAGCCGACGTATGTCAGCCAGCAGGAAAAACAGCGGATCAAGAGGTTCCTCGCGCAGGGTGTGTGACAGCTCCCAGTCCTCACCCATTTGCTCGACGATTCTGACCAACAGCTCATAAACGCTCGAATTCGCCCAGGTCAAGACCTTCAGCGCCCTCTCTGCATCCAGCCCGGTATAAACGGCCAGACATTCACGCGCGACTGACAGCTGAGCAGCACGCGCCTGCAGCAGAACCGTGAGCATGATTTCGACGATGGGCGCACGCACACTGATGTCATCTTCAATCAGCCCCTCCCTGACCGCCTTGTCGAGTTCCTCTCTGGCGAAAACAACGTATTGGTCTTCCGTACCCTCGCGGGATTTCACCAGCCCCAGCGGGTCAGTCAGCGAAGAAAGCAGATCTTTCCAGTTATGCCCCACCTGCAGCGGCGGCACACCGGCGGTCACAAATCCGGTATGCGTCAATAATGCCTCGCCCAGCAAATTGCGGACCTGCTCGAACAAGCGCAGTTCTGGCTCGGTCGCCACATTGGACACCTGAGGAACCGCCACCTGTTGCAGCATCCACAGCACCGGCAAATCGCGCGTTCGACACCAGTAGCGGCATGCAACCAGTGCCGAAATGAGGTTCAACACATCGGGGGCAGTGTCGCCGGCCGTGGGTTCTCCCGTGATCACCGGAATGCCCGCCAGTCCGTCAGCCCATGCCTCCCCGCCAAGCACCATGAGCATCAACAGCCCCTCGACCGGCGTCATGCCCAACAAGCGGGGCAATTTCACCAGTCGGTAAAACGCCGACAGAATCTCCGGGCTGCGCTCGAGCTTCCCGGTTCGGCCATGGGCACGGGCAATCGCCAGCGCCAGATACTGGTAGGTCTGCAGGTCGATTTCCAGCGCGCTGCAGATTCGGCTGATGGTGAGTTCGGGCACACCCTGCGACGGTAGCAAGGGAAACTCACCGTTATCCAGGAGCAATGGATCGCGGTAGTGTCTCTGGACATTATTGAATATCTGATCAAACTGTGACGCTAGCTGCCCGCGGCCATAGATCGAGAATTTGTCGATAAACACCGCGAACTCCGCAGCCGTGCACTGGAAGCCTTCACGCAAGGTCTGGAACAACCCCAGCGCATGCACGGTATGGTCGGTAACCCAGATGGCGGGTTTTACAGGTTTTTCAGGGGAGTCCGGGATGCCAGCCCACTCGGCGTTGAAAGCGGCCACCAGCAGCGAATCGACCTCTTCGGGAGGCAGCCTCAGCCATAAATCCAGGCGTCGCTTGCGGTTCATCCGGTCGTATCGCCTCGGGTTGAGGGGGGATTCGCTCAACCGGTGCTGAAATCTTTCGTAATTGACACTGACGGCGGGTGATTCGCCGCCGTTGATAAAAACCGAACCGGAACGCTCGCTTTCCTCCTTTTCGGCAGCCGCATAGATACTCACGTTATCCGATCGTGTTGGTGCGTAACGGCCAATGGACAGAAATGCTTCCACGCCATCGGCATCCAGTTTGGTGCGCTTGGCGAAAAAATTCACTTGATTGAGGTTCTGCCAGTCCACCCCGGTGGCGCCGTAATTCTTCAGATAGAATGCGTTTCTGGTGTCGGCGTCGTCGGGAACGGGCCTCTCGGTCAACAAGTCCCGCTGAAACGGCCCCAGCCGCGACGCATGCGCCAGCGCACGACCGGCGTCGTCATCCCAGGCATCCGGGAGAAGAAAGTTTGGATATTCGATATCTGTCCAGCGGGCGAAGTGCCCTACCGAAAGACCGTGATCAGCGACCAGCGCATTGATGGTTGCCCAATGCTTGTAGTACGGCAAACCGTTCGGATAGCGCCGCAGGATCATGGCGGCTTCCAGCTCCGCTTCAGTTTTGCCGATAAACCTTTCCAGTACCTTGAGCGTGATCTCCACTGCTGAAACGGTCTGGTGCATCGCGTTGTGGTCGATGAGCAGCTCGCTGATATCGGCCCGACGCGTGTGGATCGGAATCATGCCGGTTACCGCATCGGAATCACCATAGTCCTCGATATTGTCCCCGACCCACTTCCACATCTCTACCAGATAAGCGACAACCCCCGTGGCATCTTCGAGCGCGCCAACCGGTGCGAACTGGTCAAATGCCGGGCGGAACAGGAGTTCGAAACTGGGCCCGGTATTGAACCCACCCGCCTCGAACGGTGCCGGTGTCGTCTCGCCGGCCAATGACTGCTCGATGAACTGCCGTCGCAGGTAAACCGCCAGCCCATTCAACCGACGCAGCAACTTTCTGGCGTCCTCGACATTGATGTCGAAGTCTTTCGCCAGGCCCTCGGCGCCCTTCTCCACCAAGGGAAAAATCGACTCACCACGCTCCAGCCAGGATCTCAGACCGGCGAACTTCTCCAGGCTCTGCTGCTCGCCAAAGACCTGCTCGAACAACTCCAGGGCGGGTTTTTTCGCCGTACTTTTACTGGCCATGCTGTCAGTCCTTGAACAGTTGATGTGCGCTGGCGGGGAACCTGGCCGGCATCGGTTGACACAGAGCATTCAGCGCTTCGGAACAGACATAGTCCACTGTCATAAATGACAGGTTTTACGACCATTCATCGGAAAAACCTTCAAGCGTTGTCTGGCGAATCGACACGCACATCAAAACGCGCACTTTCTGCATCGTCTGACATTGGCGCCCCTGTGTCGGAGATTTGCCGGAAACGGCACCACTGGGCGCCACTGTGGAGCGGCTCCGTCGGCGAGGCCGTCCAGCCAGCGTCAGTGACGGTAATGGGGCCGGCAAGCAGGACATCCGCGCTGTACCAGCTCAAGAGTGTCCCGATGCCCGGTTTGCCCAAGCCAGTGACGGCCACCAGGGGAGAAACCCAGAGGCCTGGCCCTGGGTAGATGAATTGCGGGAGAAAAAGCCTTACCTGACACTCCCATTCGCTGGGGATCGAATGATATTCACCCTTGGAGGCCATAACGCTCAATGTGACAGCCCCATCGGGTAGCTCCAGCGTTGCGGGGATTGACCAGCTTGCGTCGTCAAGCACCGGGGCCGTGCCCAATACGCATTCCCCGCGCTTGAGCGTGATCAGGTCACCAGGAACGCCGAACCCGGACACCGTCACCGTAGCGCCGAGGAATTCTTCGGGAGTGGGTGATTCGGGCGTCGGCGCGACGGGTACGACCCGACATGGCACGTCAAGGCTGGGTTTTGAAGTTTTGCCCTCGAACGTCTGAGTTGCCCAAAGGATTTCGTCTCCGACCTCCAACACAACGCTGGCTTCCCACGTACCGTCCACACCGATCTGGACATCGCGCAACAACGGCTCATCGAGCCCGCGGCGCCAGACGGTAACCAACCCGTCTCGCCGACCTGTACCCGACAGAACTGCCGTGCGCGTCAGATCGCCTCCAGGAAGCGGCCGCACGAACTCGGGCGGCATGACCACGACGTCGAATTGGCGCACCTCACTGTCGGGTGAGGCCCGGTCGTTGAGGGTTTGCTGCGCGGTGATGAACCATGTCTTGATGGCGAGTCCGGTGAGGTGCACCGACCAGGGGCCGTCCTGCCCGAGAACCACGGGATCGCCCAAGGGCTTTCCGTCCTGTAAATTCCACAGCCGCATCGAAGCGCCTGACATGCCGAAGTCACCGGTCACTGTCAGATCACTGTCCGTTTCCTGTTCGGGCAGCGGCGTTCTGATCGCGGGCTTGAGCCGCTCCCTGTAGACCTTGAACGTCAGTGAGCCAGGCTTCGATGTGAGTCCGACGACTGTCTGCGTCGCTTCGATGGTGCAGGGCAGCCCATCCGTGAACGGAGTCGGGCGGCAAAAGGTCCAGGTTTCCCCGACGACCGTCGCTGTAAATGAGTGGTTGCTGTCGCTGAAGCTGATATTCACCACCGCACCGGGCCAGCAAGTGCCGCTGAAAACCGGATTGAGCCCGTCCTCGGGAGGGACATCGATACCGGGTTCGCGAGGCAGGATGCTGATTTCATACTCCATCCAGCCTTCAGAACCGTCCAGCTCTTGTCGGATCGATATTTTCCGTTTGTTCGTCGGCCCCCAGGACTCCAGCGCCTGCGTAGACCACTGCCTGTTTCTGACGACAACGGGCGTCGCTATTTCGGCTCCGGCAAACAGGCTGACGGTAGCGCGGTCGACGCCCTCGCCGCTGAAGGTGGGTCTATACTCGCCGTCATCCGTTACCTCTCTGACAGGTTGTAATTCCTTGTTGAGCGTGAAGAGAAGTGGTAACGAGTCGATCCAGCCGCCGCTGTTGTCGGAAATTCGTTGTCGGGCACTCAATTGGTATTCGCCCGGCCTCCAGTCCAGCGCTGTTGTTTCCCAATTTCCCCCTACTACTTTTACCGACACAGGCTCCGTTCCGCCCGGGCCGTCGAGGATATTGATATCGACCATCGCATCGCTGAGGCCTGTACCGGAAAACTTTATTCCGCCATCCGGAAGAAAGACTACAGAGGGCGCCGGCAATTGCAGGGGACGGATTTTTACAGCCCGGGCGACGCTACGTTTTGACTGCAAAATGCCGTTATCCTGGTAAACCGTCAGCGAATGAACACCCGGTTCCAAGCTCAATGGGATAACCCACGCCGCTTCAGTCAACTTGCCACTTTGCCCTACCTGCACGTCTGTAAAATCGATGAACGCCTTCACAATCGCACCAGTTACGCCAGCAGTGCCGGAAAGCGTAAAGGCCATGTCCTGGATATCATCCGGCCGTGGTAATTCAATGACCGGTACGCGTAAACCAGAGATATAGGTTTGCGGTAAGGATTTTTCTGAAGCGTACGTTTGAGTCCCGATGGAAAAGCGCGCCAGAGCAACATATTCGTAATCTCTATCGTCAGGCTCGAAACCCGGCAGCCAGGTTGGGGAGTGCCATCTTCCATCCCCTGCGACGGTAGTGACTCCGAGAGCGAGCTTCTCGCCTGTGCCAGTCCCTGTTACTTCGATACGAGTATCAGGCAGACCGCTACCGTTGACTTGGCTGCCAGTACCTTCCTGCGGTTCGATGATCGGCGCGGGAAACTGTGTGGTAATCGAAACCCTTGTTTCAAAGATCGCGCTGAAGGCCGTTATGCCGACAGCGCCAGCAGGCATGTAATGCGGCAACGTAAGGCTCCAGACACCCAGACGCGCGTGAGTCGTGAACGTGAACGGAGTGAAGTTCCCGGTGAGCGTAATACGCACACTTTCGTTCCCGATGAGACCTCTGCCGGAAATAGTTGTCTGGCTAACGTCTATAACGGCCCCATTGGGGGGCTGATCAATTATTAACGTAATACCTTCGGGCAATTGTTCAGTATCGTCAGTCATGATTTCCCCAGGGAGCACTGGTCCGTTCGGTGCAGAAAGCCACAACAGTCCCAGCGAGCACACCTGACAGATCTGACAGTCCCGACAAACGGTAACTATTCCCACACCGCAACATGCAGACGTCCTTCAGCCATTAACACGCGGCTACATCGGCTTGCGCCGTTGCCTACACATCACTCAGAATCCGCCGGCTTGTGCGCTTTGAAGCTGCCCCGTAACGTGATCCGTGCCGCTGCCAATCAGTGGTCGGGTTTAGTCGCCCGGGGGTTTGTCATCAAGGTGTATAAGCGTCATCAAGTCGGGTAATCCCTATTCCCGCACTCGATGGTGGCTGTACGCAGGGCGCTTCGGCGCGCCGGTTTTTGGTGATACCCCCGGTCGACTAACCTGCGTCCAGCCGCCACCCCATTCGTTTAGTCGCGAGGGGTGAAGGCCCCCAACCAAGGGTTATCACCATGATCAAACCAACATCCAATCCCCCCGAAACCGAAGACTCGACCTCCCCCTACGCTTCCCCCGATTCCACCAGACTTCACGAGGCCGCTGAAAAAGCCCTCGACCACTACCTGAAAAAACCCGCAACTGCGCCGTCGTGCAATTCCGTCGATCGCGGCATGCAGATGTTCATGGTCGCGCCTGATATCAACCCCGAAGCGATGGCCATTCAAACCTACGAGACCTTTTCTTCGGTCAGCATTCTGCTGCTCGATCTGGCGGACAGCCTCGAGGACAAGCCACGGCATCTGGCGATGGCGATCTATCAGTTGAGCGAGATGGGGTTATTGCTGGCGGAGAAGGCGCTGGATCAGGAGCGAGCGATCACGACGGCGTGACGTCAAGATCAAAAGATCGCAGCCTTCGGCAGCTCCTGCACTTGGAACGCGTTCCCTTGTAGGAGCTGCCGAAGGCTGCGATCTTTTGCTGTTCAGGCCGAGGCTGGCAACGGCTGAAAGCTGAAGTACTGCTGCAGCGCCAGCACCAATTGACCGAACTCCGCTGGCGCGCGGCGCAGGATGAAACCGGCGTCGTAGTGCAGCGGCGTGGCGTCTTCATGGCACCACACGCAGCAGGCGCTGAAATCGATGACTTGCTGGCCGCCATCGCGGGTGGGGACTTTGAGGCGTAACTGGAAATCCATCCCGACCATCATCGGCAATTGACTGATCAGCATCAGCCCATCTGCCGACACGTTGCCGAGAAAGCCAACGGGTTTGTCGGTCACGCTGTTGAACACTCTGAGGTAGTACGGCAACTGGTGCCGTTCGATCCGGCGGTCGGTAAACATGATCAGCAGTTCGCCCTGCATGGCTCCGTCAGGAGCCGCACCTGTGCTTCGGAACGAACCTGTTCGGCAGGCCCGCTCTCCCCGCTTCCGGTGTGACGGTCGCAATCATCGCCGTCACCTTTACCACTGCCAGTCGCAGGTGTTGCGCCGCCGTGAAGACAAGGCTTCAGGCGGTTTCCTTGACTATAGCGGAGCTTGTACAGACGGCCAGATTTTGTACGGCAAGTGCCGTCAGAAGCGTGTCGGCCGCACCACCGCAGCGGCACTGCGCGTCGGGTAATGGCCCAGACTCTGCAGGGTTTCCAGACGCGCACGGGCGCGGTAGGCGTATTCGCTGTCGGGGTACGAAGCGATGATGAACTGGTAGGTCTGCACCGCGTCGATGTACAGCTTCTGCCGTTCCAGGCACTGACCGCGCATCATCGACACTTCCGGCCACACGTACGGCCGCGCACGGCTGGCGCGTTCGACCTTGGAGAGTTCGAGCATGACCTGCTCGCAATTGCCCCGCTCGTAGGCGCTGTAGGCGTTGTTCAAGTGATGGTTCATCGACCAACGGGTGCAGCCCGTCACGGCGAGGACGCTGAGGGCAAGGGCGGCAATGGGCAACAATCGCATGGGGGTTCTCCTGTCTTGTGCTCTGTATCGACCCCTGGTCGGAAATCTTCAGGCGCGCTGATCGCAAAGTTGCCGCGTTCAATAAAGAAAACGATAAGTAGTGCATTCGAACAATGACTACACCCTTCGAGCATAGTAGCCTCTGCCTGCGCTTGAACTCAGGAGTCTTTGCATGTCCGTCCGTCGTACCAAAATCGTCGCTACCCTTGGCCCGGCCAGTAACTCGCCGGAAGTTCTCGAACAGCTGATTCTGGCTGGTCTGGACGTTGCCCGTCTGAACTTCTCCCACGGCACCCCCGACGAGCACAAGGCTCGCGCGAAGCTGGTGCGTGACCTCGCTGCCAAGCACGGCCGCTTCGTCGCCCTGCTCGGCGACCTGCAAGGCCCGAAAATCCGTATCGCCAAATTCGCCAACAAGAAGATCGAGCTGAAGATCGGTGACAAGTTCACCTTCTCCACCAGCCATCCGTTGACCGAAGGCAACCAGCAAGTGGTCGGCATCGACTACCCGGATCTGGTCAAGGACTGCGGCGTGGGCGACGAGCTGCTGCTCGACGACGGCCGCGTGGTGATGCGCGTTGAAACCGCCACCGCCACCGAACTGCATTGCGTCGTGACCATCGGCGGCCCGCTGTCCGATCACAAAGGCATCAACCGTCGCGGTGGCGGTCTGACCGCGCCGGCCCTGACCGAAAAAGACAAGGCCGACATCAAGCTCGCCGCGGAAATGGAAGTCGACTACCTCGCGGTGTCCTTCCCGCGTGACGCCGCGGACATGGAATACGCCCGTCAACTGCGCGACGAGGCCGGCGGCACTGCCTGGCTGGTGGCGAAGATCGAGCGCGCCGAAGCCGTGGCCGACGACGAAACCCTCGACGGGCTGATCAAGGCGTCCGACGCAGTGATGGTTGCCCGTGGTGACCTGGGTGTGGAAATCGGCGACGCCGAGCTGGTGGGCATCCAGAAGAAAATCATTCTGCACGCACGTCGCCACAATAAAGCGGTGATCGTCGCGACGCAGATGATGGAGTCGATGATCCAGAACCCGATGCCGACCCGCGCCGAAGTGTCCGACGTGGCCAACGCCGTGCTCGACTACACCGACGCCGTAATGCTTTCGGCCGAATCCGCCGCTGGCCTGTACCCGCTGGAAGCCGTGCAGGCAATGGCGCGCATCTGCGTCGGCGCCGAGAAGCACCCGACCGGCAAGACCTCCAGCCACCGCATCGGCAAGGAATTCAGCCGCTGCGACGAAAGCATCGCGCTGGCGACCATGTACACCGCCAACCACTTCCCGGGCGTCAAAGCGATCATCGCCCTGACCGAAAGTGGCTTCACTCCGCTGATCATGTCGCGTATCCGCTCCTCGGTGCCGATCTACGCCTTCACCCCGCACCGCGAAGCCCAGGCTCGCGCAGCCATGTTCCGTGGCGTCTACACCATCCCGTTCGACCCGGCCTCGCTGGAACCGCACGAAGTCAGCCAGAAAGCCATCGACGAACTGACCAAGCGCGGCGTTGTGGAAAAAGGCGACTGGGTCATCCTGACCAAGGGCGACAGCTACCACACCACCGGCGGCACCAACGGCATGAAGATCCTGCACGTGGGCGACCCGCAGGTCTGAGTGACCGACAGCTGAAACGCAAAAGCCCCGCCATGTGAATGGCGGGGCTTTTTGTTGGCGGCGCACAAAGTCAACACGGCTGTCTACTGTCAGACCTGACAGTAGACCGGGTCGATTGTTGGGTAGCTAATCGGGTCGTAACCATCCACTCAAGGAGAGCGGCATGAACGATTCGATACGGTTGACCCAGGACGACGATGGGCGTGACAAAACCTTTGCAGACAACGGTGTTTTTTTACTGGATCGCGTCTCTCTCGGACGCGAATCCATACTGTATGGCGTCCAGACGCAATACACCCCTACCATCGAGCGGATTTATTTCACGGGGCAGGCACGCACGGGCGTCACCGAAAGACCCTACGTGTTGGGCTGCCTGAAAGCCGATGGCACGCTCGATCCCGACTTTGGCGATAACGGCATCGCCAGTGGCAATTTCATTCAACGAACGGAGTCAGCGGGCAGCTCCATCACGCTGCTCGATGACGGGAAAATCCTGCTGACCGGATGGATCTACGACACGGCAACTCCGGCGTTGGCCAGATTCTTCGCTGACGGCAGACGCGACACCTCTTTCGGTGTCGACGGCTACGTGATCCTCAGGCGGCCGGTCTCCAGCGTTGATCAGGACCTGGCTGGCATAGCAGAGAAGAATGCCAGTCAGGAATTTCCGACCAGCGTCACACCGCTGGCAGATGGAAAAATCCTCGTGGGCAATACCTATGTCGTCACTCACGTGACAGACACACGTGCGTACCTGTTCCTGCTCAACAGCGATGGTTCGTACGACACGGATTTCAACGGCACAGGTTATGTCCAGGTGATTTATCCCGGAGCAGATCCCGCTCAAGTGAAACTGCGCAGTGCATGTGTGGATCACGATGGCACGATTGTGGTGGCGGGAGGCCTGGTTTCTGATCCGAATCTGAGAGTGCCGTTGATGGCGCGCTACACGCGCGCCGGCAAACTTGTACCCGGCTTTGGCACGGCGGGTTTCTTCGCCCCACCACAAACCTTGTTCGAATTCGCCGAATTCGAAACGGTCATTGCCCAGCCGAACAAGCGGCTGCTGGGGATCGGCTCAACCAGCGATGGGCGAGGCCTTTTGATCAGTCTCGAAGCGGATGGCAAATACAATATTCAGTTCAATGGCGCAACACCGTTGCTCACCCGGCTCGACGACAGCAATACCAAATGGGAAGCAGGCGCCATGCAACCCGATGGCAAAATTGTTTTATGCGGAGCCATCAAGCCTGCGGACGAGTCGTCGCCCGGCGTGGTGGTGCGCTTGCTGGACAACGGCGCGCTGGACACGACATTTCACCAGCGCGGCTGGACAAGCACTCGGGTCGACGGTCACACCCGTTTCTATGAGCTGGCGTTGCAGAAGGACGGGAAGATCGTCGTGGCCGGTTTTCGGCACGGCGACGGAGCCTTCCAAGGCCTGATCCTGCGTTACCACGCCAACGGCACAGGTAAGCAGCCATCGACTTCGAGCAATGAAGGGCAACTCGATCCCGCTTTCGGCACCCACGGTCTAGTGCTTCTGAACGCTTCGGGTACTGAAGGGGCTACGATTGAGCCCAGGGGGCTGGGCGTCGATTCCACTGGCCGGATCTACGTCGTCGGCGCTGAGCACAGTGACAGGGTTTCCTACTGGTGCATGAGGATGAGTGCCAGTGGAGTCGTCGACAGCACATTCGGCAAGGGTGGGCATGTTACCGGCGAGTTCGATCCAGATGAAGGCGGACGTGCCCACTCGGTTATCCTTGAAGTCGTAGCGCTGCCTGACGGCAAAATATTGCTGACAGGTTACTTCTTCGATGGCAGCTTTGACGCGTGGGTCGGGCTCGTGCGCCTGTTACCCGATGGCCGTCCGGATCCGGACTTCGGCGATAAGGGGGAAGTGCTGATCCCCCTTGGCAGCCTGAGCGCCGACCGGAAACTGCGCGATGAGAACTCCCGCGCAACGCCGCTGGCTCAATCGGTCAGCCACGGCCCTGTGCTGCCTGATGGCAAGATTCTGGTACTGACGCGGATTTATGACGGTAATGAACAAACGCAGTCGGTCGTGCTTCGTTTCATGCCCAATGGTGCACTCGACACCAGCTTCAACCAGACCGGAATGGTCCGCGTCGCACACCCTGACTATCCTCATACCGTATTGACCGATATGGTCGTCGACCATGAAGGAAAGTACGCTCTGAGCGGTTATTGCCTCGGAAAAAACCATCGGCCGGGCGACGCGCTTTTCAGCAAACTGGAGATCACTGGAGCCCTGGACACTTCCTTCGCCACAGCGGGCTATTTGGTGGTCAAGCCCAATAGCGACGAACTGCGCTTCTTCATTGGCAAACTCGTCGCCCAGGCCAACAGACGTCTGTTGGGCATTGGCCAGGATCAACACTTGGAAAAGGAGCGGGGATTGTTGATCAGTCGGGAATCCGATGGCAGCGCGAACATCCAGTTCAATCGGGGCGAACCGTTGCTGACCAGACTGGAGGGCCGCTCGACCAGTTGGTCATCGGCGGCCACCCAGCCGGACGGGAGTATTCTGGTGTTTGGATACCTGTTTGATCCAGCTCGCACCGTGATCGCGAAGTTCACTGACCGGGGCGAACTGGATAAAACGTTCGGGACCGGAACAGGATGGCTGCAGTTCGATGTCATGAGGGGTTTCATGCCTGCATCGTTGCTCACCGACCACAGCGCGCTGTTCATTGCAACCGTAATGGACAATGGTCGACGAGTGTCCTGCGTGGCGCGCGGTCTGCTGACACCGAAGAGTCAAACCCTCGATAGCGCAGGCAAGCCTGACCTGGAGTTCGGTACCGACGGGACAGTAATGATCAATGTCCCCGACATGCCATTGGCGCGGGTCTCCGGCGTTCGTATCGGCCCGGACAACAAGATTTACTGCGCGGGCAACGGTGAAGATGTCGCCGATCCGAACCCCAGGTATTTCCTTGGTCGGTTCAACAGTGACGGCAGTGTCGATCGCAGTTTTGCAACCTCCGGTTTTGCCCAGGACATTTATCCTGACTGCACCCTGTCGCAAATCAAATCCTTCACGTTTCAACCCGATGGAAACATCGTCATCTTCAGTGAAGTCTACGCTGGAGGCCAGTTGGTGCCCGCCTTCTCCCGCTACGACGCTCACGGGCAACTGGATCCCTCGTTTGGTACCAACGGACACACCGTACTGGATATCAAGCTGTCGCCACCCGGCAGGTCGGCATCCAGCGACAGATCTCGAAAAATAGACGCCAGCGCCACCCATCCATACGGCGTCGAAATACTGCCGGACGGCAAAATCCTCGCATCCCATAACTATTTTTTCGATTTACAGCAGTCCCATGGCCTGATTATCCGCCTGGAAAAAAATGGCGCACTGGATCTGGGCTTCAACCAGATCGGTTATATCCCGGTGATTCATCCCGATTACCCCCTCAATGCCACGGTGTTGAGGAATGTGATCGTGCAACCGGATGGCAAGTACCTGGGTTGCGGCAATGTGTACGACGACTCCGGCAACCCCAGCCCGGCCATGTTCGTACGCTACAACGCTTCCGGTGAGCTGGACGAGCAGTTTGGCAACAATGGATTTGTCACTGTTGCCAGCCCACTGCACGCCCATCTGATCCAGGCTACTGTGCTGCAACCCAATCAACGCATCCTCGGGTTCGGCGATAGCCTTGGCAACGAAGGCGTGATGATCAGCCTTGAACCTGACGGCAGTCCCAACATTCAGTTCAACCGGGGTCAACCTCTCTATACGGAGCTGGAATCCGGTTCGATTACGTCATGGACAGGCGCAGCCATTCAGAAAAACGGCAGGATTGTGATCGCCGGGGCGATCGGAGTACGGGGACAGGCTGACATTGTCATCGCACGGTTCATCGACGCAGACTTCGATCCGGAGTTCAACGATGGCCAAGGTTGGCTACGCACACGCCTGGAGGACGGCGTGCAACTGGCTACCGGTTTGACACTGCAGGAGGATGGCCGGATTTTGATCTGCGCCACCCTGCCCGGCAGAAAAATCGCGTTGCTGCGCTACCATGGCTGAGTTTCGCCAACCGCCTCAAATGGAACGCCCTGCCAGGTAAATGGCAGGGCGTTGCATATTGGGCCTGACAAATGTGCTCGCTGACGTGGCCCCTTAGCTCACAGGGCCAGTGCAGTCGCCGCCATTTCAGTGCCGTTTGATAAATCCGTTCAACGCCGCCAACGCTTCCGGGGAACGCAGCCGCTGGGTGAACAACGCGCCCTCCTCCTCGATGACTTTGCGCAGCAACTCGCGATCCGGCGCTCGCATCAATTGCTTGCTGATGCGTACCGCTTCGGGCGGCAGTTCATCAAACCGCAGCGCCATCTCCCGGGCCTTGCTCAGCACCGCATCACCGCTGTCCAGCGCTTGGGTGGCGATCCCCCACTGCGCAGCCTGCTCGCCGCTGAAGCTTTCGCCGAGCAACAACAATTCTGCCGCTCTGGCCTGCCCAAGCAGACGCGGCAGGATCAGGCTGGAACCGAACTCAGGGCACAGACCAAGGTTGACGAATGGCATGCGCAGGCGTGCATCGCGGCTGACGTAAACCAGATCGCAATGCAGCAACAGGGTTGTGCCGATGCCAACCGCCGCGCCGGCCACAGCGGCAATCACCGGTTTGCGGCACTCGAGCAAATTGAGCATGAAATGAAACACCGGGCTGTCGAGGTCGCTCGGCGGTTGCTGGATGAAGTCGGCGATGTCGTTGCCGGCGGTGAAACACTCGGCGCTGCCGGTGATCAGCACGGCGTTGATCTGCGAGTCGCCATCGGCCTGCTTCAATGCGTCGGCGAGGCGGCCGTACATGGCACGGGTCAGGGCGTTTTTCTTGTCCGGGCGGTTGAGGCGCAGGGTCAACAGACCGCGCTCGCGCTCCAGCAGAATGGCTTCGGTCATGGCGTGTCTCGCGTCTGGAAATCAGCGCTCAACCACGGGACAGAAACACATCGGCCAGCAGTTGATTGCGCGGCAATCCGGCCAGATACAAGCGCCTGGCGAAGGCGTCGACACTGGCCGTCGAGCCGCAGACTAAGGCCAGGGTCTGTCGGGAAACAAGGCGCAGTTGCGCCAAAGCGGCGGCCGACTCGGCCGCCGTCCACAGCTCGACGCTGAGGTTTTCCCGCTGCGCGGCCAGTGCGGCAAGGGGTTTGGCCAGATAGTGCTCGCGTGGGTCATGGGCCAGGTGAATGACACGGATGGCGCCTTGGTGATCCTGACGCAGTGCTTCGCGAAGGACACCGAACAACGGGCCTAGACCGGTGCTGGCGGCGAGCAGCCACAGCGGCCGGGCGTGCCAGTCCGGGTCGTAGTGCAAAGCGCCGCCGCGCAGTTCACCGAGGCGGATCGAGTCGCCGATCTGCAGGTGACGTGCGGCATCGATGAATTCGCCGGGCTGGCGGCAATCGAGGTGAAACTCGAGGAAGCGGTCTTCTTGCGGCAGGCTCGCCAGCGAGTATGGCCGAGCGATGTGGTCAATCCACAACACCAGATGCTGGCCGGCACTGTAGCGCAGCGGCCGCTGCGGGGCCAGGCGCAGGCGCAGAACGCTGTCGCTGAGCCAGTCCAGCGCCTCGACCACGGCCGGGCGACCGTCGGCGAGCGGATCGAAGGTGTGCACCTGCAGATCTTCGGTCACCTGGCATTGACAGGCCAGGCGCCAACCGTCCTGACGTTGCTCGGCACTCAAGGCGTCCGGACGGTTGTCGGCAGGCAGGCCTTGGGTGCATTGCACCAGACAGGCATGGCAACTGCCGGCGCGACAGCTGTAGGGCACGACGACGCCGTTCTGGTTGAGGACGTCGAGCAGATTGCTGCCCGCCTCAACCGTCCATTGCCGATCACCGACGCGCAGTTCAGGCATCGACGTTTTCCCATGCCGCGGCACAACGATTGCGCCCGTCCCGCTTGGCCCGATACAGCGCCTGATCGGCGCGCTGCAACGCCTCATCCAGATCATCGCCAACGCACAGCAGGGTCATGCCCGCCGACAGGCTCAGGTTGCGCACTTGCAGGCCCATCAATTCCACCTCACTGAAGGCGATGCGCAAACGCTCGCAACACGCGGTCAGGCGTTCGGCATCGCAGTCGGGCAACAGCACCACGAATTCCTCGCCACCATAGCGCGCCAGCACGTCGCCGTCGCGCAGGCACGCTTGCGCGACAGCGGCAAACGCCTGCAGCACCTGATCGCCGGCGGCGTGGCCGTGCAGGTCGTTGATGCGTTTGAAGTGATCCAGATCGATCAGCGCCAGACCGTGCATCACGTCGCTGTCCAGCGCGTTGAGCTCGCGCGAGGCGATGCGCAGGAAGTGACGGCGATTGAACAGGCCGGTCAGTTCATCGGTGGCGACCAGGTCTTCGAGCTGGCGCATCATCCCGCGCAGGGTGTCCTGATGCGCCTGCAAGGCAAACCGGCGCTGCCGCTGACGTTGTCGGGAAACCTGGACGAAGCGCGCGTAAAGCACCAGCCACGCCAAGACCATCGCCAGAATGCAAACCTGCAATGCCGCGAGCGCAGGCTCGGCGAGGCGGAAGTGGTAGGCGTCCCACAGGGTAATCGCGGAGAAACTGAAAAACACCAGCAGCGCGCAGCGGATGAACACCCGGCGGGTGAGATGGAACAGGCCGAACAGCAGAATCAGCACGTAAAACACCAGAAACGCCCCGCGCGCCTCGTCGACATGGGCGATCAGCCAGGTCTGCCAGCCCAGGCCCATCAACACTTGCGCTTCGGTCAGGCTGGGGTCGGCGAAGCGCTGGTTGCGACCGCTCCAGAACAGCCCGAACAGGGTCGCCTGACTGATGACCACCAGAGCGCTGCCGATCGCCACGCCACTGAGCGATTGCTGGTAATGCCCGGTAAAAAACGCCAGCCACAGCAGCAGCAAAGCCAATCCGTAGGTGGCCGCAGCGAGGGCGAAGCGTTTGAGCAACAGGCGTTGAATGGCGTTATGGGTCAATCGTTGACTCACCGTGCGATAGGAGGCTGACCGAGTGTCCTACTCTACAGACCGGATGCCACTTTAGAGGCCCGGTCGCTAAATGACCACCGATTTTCGGGCCGGGAAAATGGCGTCAAAAGTGTGGCCCGCCCGGCCCGGAAGGGCAGCTACAAGCCGCAAGCTTCAAGCGGCAAGCTCAAGCTGTCCGAGTCCTGCTTTGACTTGCCGCTCGAAGCTTGCAGCTTGCAGCTGCTGCAATGAATGACTACTGGCGCGTGTATGCCCAACAGAGCCGCGGTATACTGCCGCGCCTTTTTAGCGTCGCGCCACAAAGGGACAGCCGCAAGCCTCAAGCGGCAAGCTCAAGCTGTCCGCGTAATGCTTTAACTTGCCGCTTGAAGCTAGAAGCTTGTAGCTGCCCCACCGTGTTTTTCGAGGAGCGCGACTCATGACCGTGATCAAGCAAGATGACCTGATTCAGAGCGTTGCCGACGCTTTGCAGTTCATTTCCTATTACCACCCCGTGGATTTCATCCAGGCGATGCACGAGGCCTACCTGCGCGAAGAATCGCCGGCGGCCCGTGATTCGATGGCGCAGATCCTGATCAACTCGCGCATGTGCGCCACCGGCCATCGGCCGATTTGCCAGGACACCGGTATCGTCACCGTGTTCGTCCGTGTCGGCATGGACGTGCGTTGGGATGGCGCCACCATGGGCCTGGACGACATGATCAACGAAGGCGTGCGTCGCGCCTACAACCTGCCGGAAAACGTCCTGCGTGCCTCGATCCTTGCCGACCCGGCAGGCGCTCGCAAGAACACCAAGGACAACACCCCGGCCGTGATCCACTACTCCATCGTCCCGGGCAATACCGTGGAAGTGGACGTGGCGGCCAAGGGCGGCGGTTCCGAGAACAAGTCGAAAATGGCCATGCTCAACCCGTCCGATTCGATCGTTGACTGGGTGCTCAAGACTGTTCCGACCATGGGCGCTGGCTGGTGCCCGCCAGGCATGCTCGGTATCGGCATCGGCGGCACCGCGGAGAAAGCCGCGGTGATGGCCAAGGAAGTGTTGATGGAATCCATCGACATTCACGAACTCAAGGCCCGTGGCCCGCAGAACCGCATCGAAGAAATGCGTCTGGAGTTGTTCGAGAAGGTCAACCAGTTGGGCATCGGCGCCCAGGGCCTCGGTGGCCTGACCACCGTGCTCGACGTGAAGATCATGGACTACCCGACCCACGCCGCCTCGCTGCCGGTGTGCATGATCCCCAACTGCGCTGCCACCCGTCACGCGCACTTTGTGCTCGACGGTTCCGGCCCGGCCTCGCTGGAAGCGCCACCGCTGGACGCCTACCCGGAAATCGTCTGGGAAGCCGGCCCGTCGGCCCGCCGTGTCAACCTCGACACTCTGACGCCGGAAGACGTGCAGAGCTGGAAGCCGGGCGAAACCGTGCTGCTCAACGGCAAGATGCTCACCGGTCGCGACGCCGCGCACAAGCGCATGGTCGAGATGCTCAACAAGGGTGAAACCCTGCCGGTGGACCTCAAGGGTCGCTTCATCTACTACGTCGGCCCGGTTGATCCGGTCGGTGACGAAGTGGTTGGCCCGGCTGGCCCGACCACCGCGACGCGGATGGACAAGTTCACCCGGCAGATCCTCGAGCAGACCGGTTTGTTGGGCATGATCGGCAAATCCGAGCGCGGCCCGACTGCGATCGACGCGATCAAGGACAACAAGGCTGTGTACCTGATGGCCGTCGGCGGCGCGGCTTACCTGGTTGCGCAAGCGATCAAGAAGTCCAAAGTGCTGGCGTTTGCCGAACTGGGCATGGAAGCGATCTACGAGTTCGAGGTCAAGGACATGCCGGTCACCGTGGCGGTGGACAGCAAAGGTGAGTCCGTACACATCACTGGCCCGGCGATCTGGCAGCAGAAGATCAGCGAAAGCCTGGCGGTAGAAGTGCAGTAAGCCCTTCGCTTCCATGAAACGGCCGACTCATCCGCAGGGATGAATCGGCCGTTTTCATATGTGCAAACCGATCGCGATAAAAAAGCTGCCGGAGCATACAAAATGATCTTGCGCACCTGTCAGATCTGACAGGTTCATTTACCCGCCATTCTTGTTAGCGTCAGTCCAGTCACGCCCACCCCGCGCGCAATGGATTCGACCATGCCTGAACAACAAGAGCTGAGCATCACCACCCCCTCCATCGCCAAAAGCGCATCGATCGCCACCATTGGCAAAAGCTGGGGCGCGGTGGGGCCGACCGGAGCGGCTTCGTTCGAACTGCCGATTCCGACGACGGCCGGGCGCGGCTGGGATGCGCAGTTCTCGTTGAACTACAGCAGCCAAAGCGGCAACGGTCCGTTCGGGCTTTCCTGGCACTTGGCCGGCGCAGGTCAGATCAGCCGTAGAACCAACAAAGGCGTACCGCGCTATACCGATCACGACGAGATCATCGGCGTCGACGGCGAAGTATGGATGCCGGAGCTGGATGTAAACGGTGAAATCAGATTCCGGGAAGAAAACACCTATAACGATGTCGACATCGGCCCGCACAGGGTCGTGCGCTACTGGCCGCAAGTGGAAAGTGATTTCGCCCTGCGTGAGTGCTGGCAAGCGCAAACCCGAGAAGCCGATCCACCGTCATTCTGGCTGATACACGGCGCCGACGGTTCGCTGCACCTCTACGGCAAGACCGAAGCCAGCCGAATTGCCGACCCCGACGCGCCTGGACATATCGCTGCCTGGTTAATAGGCGAAAGCATGAACGCGCGCGGCGAACATATCTGTTTCGACTACAAGGCCGACGATCAGGATCCCGACCCGCTGCATGAATACCGCGCCCAGCGGTATCTGGCCCGCGTGTGCTACGGCAATTTCACCGCCAGCAACAATCTGTACAGCTGGACCACAGAACACCCCGCCGAACTGGACTGGCATTTTCATCTGCTGTTCGATTACGGCGAACGCAGCACGTCACTGAGCGATATCCCAGCGTACGACGGTGACACCCTGAAACCCTGGACGCTGCGAACGGACAGCTTTTTGACCCATGGTCAGGGGTTTGAGCTGGGCACGCGCAGACTCTGCCAGCAAGCGTTGCTGTTCCATCATTTCCCCGCAAAGCCGACTGACCAACCGAAACTGGCGAGCCGCCTGCTACTGGAATACCGGCGACCGCAGGACGGCGCAAAGTGGACCTATAGCCAGATCAGCGCGGCGCACTATCAGGCATTCGATGCCACAGGCTTCGTCGAAAATACGCCACCGGTCGAGTTCGACTACGCCCCTTTTGACCTCAATAAAACCCCGCTTCGCTTTCTTGAGTTCGATACGCAGCCGGGTATCGAGGACGGCGGTTTTTATCAGTGCGTTGATCTTTTTGGCGAAGGTGTGCCGGGTTTTCTCTGCCGCCATGACCAGAGCTGGTACTACCGCGAACCGCGGCGCGCGACCCAAGGCACCGATGCAATCGACTATGGGCCCTGGGTCGCGCTGGACAGGATTCCGGTGGCTGATCGCAACCGGCCGGTCCAGCAACTGTTGACCGACCTGACGGGTGACGGTCGGCTCGACTGGGTTACTGCCCGACCGGGCATCAGTGGGTTTCGCACCCTGACAGAGCAACGCACGTTTGCCGACTTCATTCCGTTTGGCAAATTCCCACCGGAATTTTTCAACACGCTCTCGACACTCGGCGATTTGACTGGAGATGGTTTGAGTAGCCTGGCATTGATCGGGCCGAACTCGGTGCGACTGTATGCCAACGAACGTGAACAGGGCTTTGCTGCTCCCGAGGAGGTCGCTCACAAACCCGACGACGACCGCTTGCCGTTGTTCAGCAACTCCCGCACAGAACTGGTGGCGCTGAGCAGTTTTCTGGGCAGCGATATGCCTGAGCTGTGCCGGATTCGCCACGATGAACTCCGTTGCTGGCCGAACCTGGGCCATGGTCGGTTTGGCCGTGGCCGCAAGATCAGCGCGTTGCCCTTCAGCTATGAGCAATTCGATTCGTCCCGGGTACGCCTTGCCGACTTCGACGGCTCCGGTGCCCCGTCGCTGATTTATCTGAACTCCGACGCCTTCGATATCTATTTGAATCGCGGCGGCAATGGCCTGGAGCAAATACCGGTCAGCGTGCCGTGGCCCGACGGCGTGCGCTACGACCGGTTCTGTCAGGTGAGTTTCGCCGACTTGCAAGGCCTGGGCTGCGCCAGCCTGATCCTGACGGTAACGCACATGCAGCCGCAGCATTGGCGTTACGACTTCGTTTCGGCCAAGCCGTATCTGCTGACCAGCAGTAACAACAACATGGGCTGCAGCGCCAGCGTGGTCTACCGCAGCTCGGCGCAGGAATGGCTGGATGAGAAACGCCATTTGCCCACCCTCAGACGTTTTCCGGCGTGCCACCTGCCATTCCCGGTGACGGTGGTCAAAAAACAGCAGCAACTGGATGAAATCACCGGCAACTGTCTGACGCAGGTTTTCACCTGGCGGGAAGGTTTCTACGACAGCCGCGAGCGCGAGTTCCGCGGTTTCGGCCTGTTGCAGCAAACCGACAGCGAGAGCGCCGGCGACGATCAGGGCGACGGCTTCAGCGAGCCGATGCGGGTCTTCACCTGGTTTCATACCGGGCAATCGATGAACCGCTCGCGTGACGACTATTTCACTCACGACGCACATGCAGTGCCACTGGGCGATACGCTGTTCAGCCGCTACCACGAGGCGGACGATTGCGAGGAACAGCTGGATGCTCCTGACGCAGACACTTGCTACCAGATTTCCCGGGCACTGGTTGGCGCGGTCACGCGCATCGAGACCTATGCCGATACAGGCGAGGATGTTCCGCGGGTCACCACGCCTTTTACCGTCGAAGAAACCCGTTATCGGGTGCGCGAGGTGGGTAAACAAGGCGCGACCGCCGCCGCCGTCCTGCTGCCGCTGGTGGTGGAAAAAATCAACTACCAGTACGACGGCTTCGTCGACGATCCCATGTGCCGCATGGATCTGGTCCTGCGCTACAACGCTTACGGCCAGGCGACGCACTCAATCACCGTGAGCTACGCCCGGCGGCTCACCGACAACGATACGCCGCCGTTCGACGATCCTGATGAACGGCAGTGGTAGTCAGACGCCCATGACCCGGCGCAACAATCGTTCTACCTGAATGAAAGCCGCTCTGCGCTCATCGATCTGGACAAGGATCCGCAGCATTGGCGGCTCGGTTTGCCCTATCAGCAGCGCGGCAATGCGCTGGTCTTGCCCAAAGGCACACTGCCCACCGGGCTTATGCCTGGGCAGGTCTCTTATGACTGCCTGATGGAACATGAGGATTCGCCGCAATGGAACGCCCAGCGAGTGCTGACCACACAGTCCGTGCAACGTTACGTGAGTACCGACGGCAAACTGCTGGACGACGGCACTGCCAGCTTCGAAGCCTTGTTCGGCCCGTTGGAAGTGGCACAACTGGACAAGACGGCGCTGGACGCTTACAGCGTTCTATCGAATTTCGACGTGCGGACCGAATTGGCAAAAATCGGTTACACACCGATGCCGTTCCTGTTCTGGGTCCACCCCATGGGCAGCAGGGAGCAGGACCTCTGGTCGGCGAATTTCGGCTACGCCGAATATGCCGGCCCCGAGCGTTTCTACAAGGTACGGCGTTACCGTGAAACGCTCAGCCATGGCTATACCAGTGCCGAATACGACCCTTACTCGCTGGCCATCATCTGCGTGGAGTTACCGGACGGCTGTCTGACGCGTATCGAGTACGACTATCACGCGCTGCAACCGCTGCAAATCATCGATGCCAACCTGAACATTCATCAGAGTTTTTATGACCCCGCCAGGCAGCCTCTGGCCACCAGTTTCCATGGCACCGAGAACAACAGGGAGGCGGGGTTCAAGCCACTGAGCGAATACAGAATTCCGGATGACCGCAGCCCCGCTGCCGCCATTGCCTACCCATCCGATGCCGTACAAAAAGCCGCGAGTACCCTGCGCAAGGACCTGTTCAGCTGGATGGGTCGGATCGCCAGTGATACCCGCGCCGCCTTGGCCTGGATCGCCCAGGGTTATCTGCTGCCCAGCGGCCACATCAGGGCCAGCGCGCGCCGCCGACTTGCCCGGCCTGGTAACGTCCTGACGCCCGATGAGCGAGCCCTGCAAGATGCCATCGCCGCCGTGCATCGCGAACCGGTCCACAGCGTGATCCTCAGCGCCGACCGCTACCCGGACGATCCGCTGGCGCAGATCCAGATCATCAAAGCCTGTGTCGACGGCTTTGGCCGCGCTCTGCAAACCCAGCAGCTGGTCGATCCGGGCGAGGCGTATGCCGTGGACGCTGACGGTTCACTGATTATCGAAAATGGTCAGATCAAAGTGGTCGATGCCAATCCGCGCTGGCGCATCAGCGAGCGTGTCGAATTCAACAACAAGGGTTTGCCGGTTCGTCAGTACCGCGCGTTTTTCGCCGATACCTATACCTACGTCAACGATCAGTCCCTGCGCACCCTCGGCCATCACGACAAGGTTTTCTATGACGTCATGAGCCGGCAGGTGCGATTGATCAATGCCAAGGGGCACCTGTCCCGAGTGGCCTACCATCCCTGGTTTCAAACCAGCGAAGATTTCAACGACACTGCCGAGACACCATCTCCAACCCAGGCGCCAGGGTCGTGACCGCCAACGTGCATCGCCGCACACCCGCGCTGGCCGTGGGCGATGCGCGTGGCTTGCCAGTGCGTCAGGTCGGGTACTTGCGCAGTGTGACCGACGACACTCCCAAAGCCCTGGTAACCCGGCAGCAGCACGACTGCGCCGGGCGGCTGGTCGAACAATGGGATCCGCGCCTGTCGGCAGCGTGCCTGACCACGGTTTACCGCCTGGACGGATCGGCCTTGAAAACCGACAGCGTCGACGCCGGCTGGCGCCTGACCCTGCCCGGGCTCGCCGGTGAGCCTTTGCGCCGCTGGGATCAGCGCGGCAGCCATTGGCAGACGCTCTTCGATGAGCAACTGCGGGTGGTCGCCGTCGGGGAAAATGGCCGGCCCAACGTGGATGTTTTCATCTACGCCGACGCCTCGGCCGAGGCGGGGCTCAATCAGCGCGGCCAGTTGCTGGAACAAAAGGATCGTGCCGGTTCACTGCTTACCGACAGTTTTTCCCTGACCGGCCCGTCTCTGAAGGAAACCCGCACGTTCCACGACGGTGAGCCATTTACCAGCCACCAAGTGTTCAGCCCCCTCGGCGCACTGCTGGAGCAGACCGACGCCGGCGGCCACCGGCGACGCTTATGTTACGGCCTGGCCGGGCAACTCAAGGACGCGCAACTGCTGATCAGCGGCACGTCTGACTGGCAACCGGTGTTGATCGACGCGCAGTACAACGCCAACGACCAGATCATCGAACAACTGGCCGGGAATCGGGTGCACAGCACGTGGACGTATGACCCGGCGGATAATCGTTTGCACACCCAGTCCAGCCACCACGAAGAACGTGGGGTCCTGCAAGACCTCGAGTACTTCTACGACCGCGTCGGCAACATCACCCGCATCGAAGACCACGCTTTTGCACCGCGATATTTCGCCAACCAACGGATCGACGGCCACCGTGATTTCATCTATGACTCGCTTTATCGGCTGATCAGCGCCACCGGCCACGATGCGGGCCCGCCGCCGGACATCCCCGGTCTGCCGCAACCGGGTGACCCTAACGATCGCCGCAACTACACCCAGACCTATCAATACGATCACGGTGGCAACCTGATCGAACTGTGCCATGTACGGGCGGGCAACCATTACACCCGGCAAATGCGCATCGATCCGAACAGTAATCGCGGGGTACGCTGGGAAACAGAAGAGCCGGAACCGGAGTTCGACGTTCTGTTTGATCGCCACGGCAACCTGAACGCGATGAACCCCTGCAAACCGCTGACCTGGAATGCCCGCGACGAGCTGCAAAGCGTGACCCTGATCCAGCGCCCGGACGGCCCCGATGATGCCGAACATTACCGCTACAGCCAGGGCATGCGCGTGTTCAAGCGCCACGAAACCTTGGCGGCCAACACCGCGCACTTTCATCAGGTGCGCTACTTGCCGGGGCTGGAAATCCGCACGCGCGACAATGGCGAAGAACTGCACGTCATCACCCTCGGCAACGCCCGTTGCCTGCATTGGGCAGCGAAACAACCCGAAGGCATCGCCACCGATCAACTGCGCTACAGCCTGGAAGATCACCTTGGCTCCTGCGTCATGGAACTCGGTCAGCAGGCGCAACTGATCAGCGCCGAAGGTTACTACCCGTTCGGCGCCACGGCATGGATGACCGCGCCCTCAGAGATCGAAGCCCCCTACAAGTTCATCCGCTATTCGGGCAAGGAGATGGACGCGAGCGGTTTGTATTACTACGGCGCCCGTTATTACGCGCCATGGTTGCAGCGCTGGGTCAGCGCCGACCCGGCGGGGGATGTGGATGGGCTGAACCTGTATGGATTCGTTGGCAATAATCCGCTGCGGTACTTCGATGCTCAGGGGCAACAGCGAACACCTTCTGAATTACTGACCGTGGCGACAGACTACGAAAACCTGCTTGCTGTTGTTACAGGCAAACTGGACAAATCGATCTATCAACTCAGCCATTTGAACTCCACCAGGGATATCTACCGTTCCAGCGGGAAGCGTGCAGCCCTGACCCTGCTCAACGTTCTGGCCTCTGCCCTCACTGCGGGTACGGCGCTTACTGCAGGAACATTCGTCGGAACATTTGCCACGTTCAACCCGATCACCGGGTTGGGTATCGGCATAGCCACAGCAGCCATCGCCGCAGACGTGACAGGTGCAGGGATAGACAAGCTAGGCGCAGACAATCCTTACGGCTACAAACTGTTGCCCGACAGCGCAGATTACGATGTCGGTCGTCTGGCTGAAGAAGCCAAACCCACGGATGGGAAAAATAAAATCAAATCCTTTCTCTCAAAATATGACCCCCGCACCACCGACGGTAACAAGGAAAGTCTGATAGCAGGAACCATTGGAGTCGCTGATGACATCACAGGAGGCACTCATCTGGAAAAATGGCTGGCCTTTTTCCGTCTCAGTGTCGAAGTGACGGAGGCACTCAATAATTCGCTCGGGCAGCGCGATCTGGACCTGGTAGGACAAAGTATCGAATTGACCGCCGATTACCTCGCTGCCCGGAAGGAGCTGTATGACCAGGCATTGGCAGAGCTTGAAGGTCTCGGTCGAGAGCACATTGCAACGGCCCAAGGCACCCGCTATCGCCTGGGACAGGTCGAGACCGCTGTGCTGGGCAAGTTGAACCGTGTCACCGAGTTGCTGCCGAGAGTGTCGGCACACCAGCAGAAAAAAAGTGCAGCGAATCACTTATGAACGCTCGCGCCTTGACTCGCACACCAGACATAGTCGCTTGGGATGGCAGAGGCCTGGCTGTCAGACAGATCGCCTGTTTGCGCAAACCCGGTGACCCTGCTGTGCAAATGCTTGTCGCTCGCCAGTATTACAATGCGACAGGCGCGGTGGTTGAAAAATGGGATGCGCGTCTTTTTGGCTCAAGCCCCCGTCCCAACCTTGCCCTCGTCTATTCACTGAACGGCGAGCCCTTGAAAACCGACAGCGTCGACGCCGGCTGGCGCCTGACCCTGCCCGGGCTGGCCGGTGAGCCTTTGCGCCGCTGGGATCAGCGCGGCAGCCATTGGCAGACGCTCTTCGATGAGCAACTGCGGGTGGTCGCCGTCGGGGAAAATGGTCGGCCCAACGTGGATGTTTTCATCTACGCCGACGCCTCGGCCGAGGCGGGGCTCAATCAGCGCGGCCAGTTGCTGGAACAAAAGGATCGTGCCGGCTCACTGCTTACCGACAGTTTTTCCCTGACCGGCCCGTCTCTGAGGGAAACCCGCACGTTCCACGACGGTGAGCCATTTACCAGCCACCAAGTGTTCAGCCCCCTCGGCGCACTGCTGGAGCAGACCGACGCCGGCGGCCACCGGCGACGCTTATGTTACGGCCTGGCCGGGCAACTCAAGGACGCGCAACTGCTGATCAGCGGCACGTCTGACTGGCAACCGGTGTTGATCGACGCGCAGTACAACGCCAACGACCAGATCATCGAACAACTGGCCGGGAATCGGGTGCACAGCACGTGGACGTATGACCCGGCGGATAATCGTTTACACACCCAGTCCAGCCACCACGAAGAACGTGGGGTCCTGCAAGACCTCGAGTACTTCTACGACCGCGTCGGCAACATCACCCGCATCGAAGACCACGCTTTTGCACCGCGATATTTCGCCAACCAACGGATCGACGGCCACCGTGATTTCATCTATGACTCGCTTTATCGGCTGATCAGCGCCACCGGCCACGATGCGGGCCCGCCGCCGGACATCCCCGGTCTGCCGCAACCGGGTGACCCTAACGATCGCCGCAACTACACCCAGACCTATCAGTACGATCACGGTGGCAACCTGATCGAGCTGTGCCATGTACGGGCGGGCAACCATTACACCCGGCAAATGCGCATCGATCCGAACAGTAATCGCGGGGTACGCTGGAAAACAGACGATCCGGAACCGGAGTTCGACGTTCTGTTCGATCGCCACGGCAACCTGAATGCGATGCACCCCTGCAAACCGCTGACCTGGAATGCCCGCGACGAGCTGCAAAGCGTGACCCTGATCCAGCGCCCGGACGGCCCCGATGATGCCGAGCATTACCGCTACAGCCAAGGCATGCGCGTGTTCAAGCGCCACGAAACCTTGGCGGCCAACACCGCACACTTTCATCAGGTGCGCTACTTGCCGGGGCTGGAAATCCGCACCCGCGACAACGGCGAAGAGCTGCACGTCATCACGCTCGGCAACGCCCGTTGCCTGCATTGGGCAGCGAAACAACCCGAGGGCATCGCCACCGATCAACTGCGCTACAGCCTGGAAGATCACCTTGGCTCCTGCGTCATGGAACTCGGTCAGCAGGCGCAACTGATCAGCGCCGAAGGTTACTACCCGTTCGGCGCCACGGCGTGGATGACCGCGCCCTCAGAGATCGAGGCCCCCTACAAGTTCATCCGCTATTCGGGCAAGGAGATGGACGCGAGCGGTTTGTATTACTACGGCGCCCGTTATTACGCGCCATGGTTGCAGCGCTGGCTCAGTGCGGATCCGGCGGGGGATGTGGATGGGCTGAACCTGTATGGATTCGTGCGCAACAATCCGATGACTTACTTCGACACGACAGGCAACAAAACAGAAGAAGCCCAGCCGTCAAGCACAGGCGCTCTGGCGTTTATTACCGGAAACACTCCCACAGAGCGTATGCAGAAGAAACTGGCCTTCCATAACGAGCTGCTTTCAGCGGTCGATCTGGCTGTCAGGGATGTCACCACACAGATACTCAATCATCGTTCCGAGACCAACAGCAGGGTATCAACCGCGAAACGAACAGGTTTTTTTCTTGCGGAAAAGGGCGCGTCCAACGCGGTTGGCATAGGCATGGGCGCAGCCGGGGTAGCAATGGGAATCCCTGGCGGCCCTCTGGGAATGCTGATTGGCGGAGCTCTTGGTTTCGTCGTCGGAAAAACCGTGAGTAGAACGACGAAAGCGATCGGCAAAAAAACCGGTTTGAACACCTCCATCAGCTTGCAAACGGATCGATTGAAAGGACCCAGGCTGTTAAAGCAAACACAGGGCGAACAAGGGCCCGTGATCAACTTTAAAGCTATCGCCAGTTACAACCCGCTCACACCCGAAGGACGGCAAGAGATCCAACAAGGCGGCATCGCGGCTGGCAAGGAACTGGCCCTGGCAGCCGCTGGCAAGATCCCCTACGTCGGGCCGGCCATTAAGGTGATTCCGGACACCCTCGATCTCTTGAATGAAATAGTAACCAGCGCAAATGATCTTACCGAGGATGAGGTGACTGCACTGGATGCCGACATTACCGACACGATCAATATGCTGCAGTATCGCTCGAAACATTTAATCGAAACGGTCAAGACCCTAAGTCGTACGGACCCCTCCAAGCGCATTGAACGCATTGAACGCATTGAACGCGACACAGGACAGCGAATAAGAAGGCTTCGAAACCTGAGGACCGTGCTTCATTCCAATTCGTCGACTTTTACTGCCGTATGAAAAGGTGACGCCGCCGCTCCTGGCCTGAACAGCGCTCATGGTAAGGTGCCTGCCCGTCCTTATTCCTGCGCCCAGCATGCTGCCGACTTCCCGTACCCTGCGTCTGTCGTTGTATTCCCTGCTGATCATCGCCGGCACTGTCGTGGCCGCGACCCTCGCCATGCGCCACGCCGAGCGTCAGGCACAGGAAGAAGACGCCACCCGCGCGAACCAGCAACTGGGGCTCTACGCCAACTCATTGCACACCCTGATCGACCGCTACCGCGCGCTGCCCGCCGTGCTGGCGCTGGATCCGCAATTGCGTTCGGCACTGGGCGGCCCTGTCGATGCGGCGCAGCAGACCGCACTGAATCTGAAGCTGGAAAAGATCAATGGCGCGGCGCAGTCCTCGACCCTTGAACTGCTCGACCGCACCGGCCTGGCCGTGGCCGCCAGTAACTGGCGCTTGCCGAGCAGTTACGTCGGTCACAATTACGGCTTCCGCCCCTACTTCAGCCAGACCCGCACCCAAGGCACCGGGCGTTTCTACGCGGTGGGTGTGACCAGCGGCATTCCCGGTTATTTCCTCTCAAGCGCTGTGCTCGGGGACAACGGCGAGTTCCTTGGCGCGATGGTGGTCAAGCTGGAATTTCCCGAGCTGGAGCGCGAATGGAGTCAGGGCAGCGACACGCTGCTGGTCAGTGATGCGCGCGGGATCATCTTCATCGCCAACCAGCCGGGCTGGCGTTATCGCGCCTTGCGGCCGTTGAGCGCCAGCGATCTGGCCGAGATCAAAACCACCCGCCAGTACGACAAGCAATCGCTGGTCCCTTTGACCCATTTGCCGCTACGGCGCTTCGATGACAACAGCGATCTGCGCCGGGTCGAAGGCCCGCAGGGCACGGCGGATTATCTGTGGGAATCGCTGCCGCTGACGACCGAAGGCTGGACCCTGCACCTGCTGCGCCGCCCGCAAGTGGCCTTCGAGGATTTGCGCAACGCCGCGCTGGCCGCCGCCGGGGTGTGGCTGGCGCTGGTGTTCCTGTTGCTGTTTCTCAACCAGCGCTGGCGGCTGGCCAAGGTCCGCCAGCGCAATCGCGAAGAACTCGAGCGTCTGGTCGAGGAGCGCACCCGCGACCTGCGCACTGCTCAGGAAGGTCTGGTGCAGTCGGCCAAGCTCGCCGCGCTGGGGCAGATGTCCGCCGCGCTGGCCCATGAAATCAATCAACCGCTGACCGCTCAGCGCATGCAACTGGCGACCATGCGCCTGCTGCTCGAACATGGCCGCGTGGATGACGCGTACAAGGCGCTGAAACCGGTGGACGACATGCTTACGCGCATGGCCGCCCTCACCGGCCACCTCAAGACTTTCGCCCGCAAAAGTCCGAGCGGTTTGCGTGAGCGTCTGGATCTGGCGACCGTGGTCGATCAATCGCTGCAATTGCTCGATGCGCGGCTGCGCGACGAGCAGGTCAGCCTGGTGCTGCATCTGACACGCCCGGCATGGGTGCGCGGTGATGCGATTCGTCTCGAACAGGTGCTGATCAACCTGTTGCGCAATGCGCTGGACGCCATGCAAGGCAAAGCCTGCAAGCGTCTGCAAATCCGTCTGGAGGCCGACGAGCAATTGTGGCGGCTGAGCGTCAGCGACAATGGTGGCGGCATTGCCGAGGAGCATCTGGGCCAGGTGTTCGATCCGTTCTTCACCACCAAACCGGTGGGTGACGGCCTGGGCCTGGGGCTGGCAGTATCCTTCGCCATCGTGCATGAATCCGGCGGCCGTCTGAGCGCCGAGAATGCCGACAACGGCGCGGTGTTCAGTCTTACTTTGCCAATCGATCTGGAGGCACACATCTGATGCTCAATTCGGTGATGGTGGTCGACGACGAAAGCAGCATTCGCGACGCCGTCGAACAATGGCTGAGCCTGTCGGGCTTCGAAGTGCAGCTGTTCAGCCGCGCCGAAGAATGCCTCGCCGCGCTGCCGGAGCATTTTCCCGGGGTGATCCTCAGCGATGTGCGCATGCCCGGCATGGACGGTTTGCAATTGCTCGCCGAGGTGCAGAAGCGCGACGCGGATCTGCCGGTGATTCTGCTCACCGGCCACGGCGACGTGCCGATGGCAGTTGAAGCCATGCGCGACGGTGCCTACGACTTCCTGGAAAAACCGTTCAGCCCGGAAACCCTGCTCGGCAGTCTGCGCAGGGCGCTGGACAAACGCCGCCTGGTCCTGGAAAACCGCGCCCTGCACGAACTGGCCGACAACCGCGCGAAGCTGGATGCGACGTTGCTGGGCGTGTCCCGGGGTTTGCAGACGTTGCGTCGGCAGGTGGTGGATCTGGCGGCGCTGCCGGTCAACGTGCTGATCCGTGGCGAAACCGGCAGCGGCAAGGAACTGGTCGCGCGCTGCTTGCATGATTTCGGCCCGCGCGCCGACAAACCGTTCGTGGCGCTGAACTGCGCGGCGATCCCGGAACAACTGTTCGAGGCCGAACTGTTCGGCCATGAGAGCGGCGCGTTCACCGGCGCCTCGGGCAAGCGCATCGGCAAACTGGAGTACGCCGATGGCGGCACGCTGTTTCTCGACGAGATCGAAAGCATGCCGCTGGCCCAACAGGTGAAATTGCTGCGGGTGTTGCAGGAGCAAAAGCTTGAACGGCTGGGCTCGAATCAGAGCATTCGGGTTGATCTGCGCATCGTTGCGGCGACCAAACCGGACCTGCTTGATGAGGCCCGCGCCGGACGTTTTCGCGAAGACCTGGCTTATCGCCTGAACGTCGCCGAACTGCGCTTGCCGCCGCTGCGCGATCGCCGCGAAGATATTCCGTTGCTGTTCGAAACATTTGCCCAGAACGCCGCCCAGCGTCTGGGCCGGACCTTCCCACCGTTGACCGGCGCCCAACTGAGTCACCTGCTCAGCCACGACTGGCCAGGCAACGTCCGCGAACTGGCCAACGTTGCCGAGCGTCAGGTGTTGGGGCTGGATGAACCGGTCGCCGGAATCGATCCGGGGCAATCGCTGGCGGCGCAGCAGGAAGCCTTCGAAGCGCAATGCCTGCGCGCGGCGCTGACCCGGCACAAAGGCGATGTGAAAGCCGTGCTCGAAGAACTGCAACTGCCGCGCCGCACGTTCAATGAAAAGATGCAGCGCCATGGGTTGAGTCGGGAGATGTTTTTGGCCGAGTGAGGCAGAGATTTGTGGTGTAGCTGAAATCCATCCCCCTCACCCCAGCCCTCTCCCCCAGGGGGGCGAGGGGGAAGGGAGCCGATCTCCATGCTTTCCCGAATCTGTATTCGACTCGATATTGCAGGTCGATGTAACCCACGAGAACACCTCGGTCAGTTCCCTCTCCCTCTGGGAGAGGGTTAGGGTGAGGGGCTTTGATCTTCACGCCGATAAGCGGAAATCCGCTCACACAAACCAATCAGTCGGCACAAATCCGCTCACCCATTCCCCCTACCCCCTCTAAACCGGCCCTCCGGCCCTTGGCACAGCTCCTGCTATAGCCCCGGCAGGCTGCGTTCCGACGCGCTCCACAAAAACAATTAAACGAAGGATCCTTCAATGGATAACTCCAACGCCCTGCCTCTCGGGTCGGCTGCCGTGCCGGCCAAACCGAGAACCACCGCCAGCCGGATCAAATCGATCTTCAGCGGCTCTGTCGGCAACATGGTCGAATGGTACGACTGGTACGTGTATGCCGCCTTCTCCCTGTACTTCGCCAAGACCTTCTTCCCCGCCGGTTCAACCACCGCGCAACTGATGAACACCGCAGCGATCTTCGCCGTCGGCTTCCTGATGCGCCCGATCGGTGGCTGGCTGATGGGCATGTACGCCGACAAGGTCGGACGCAAGAAAGCGCTGATGGCCTCGGTGTACCTGATGTGCTTCGGCTCGCTGCTGATTGCCCTGAGCCCGAACTATGAAACCATCGGCATCGGCGCGCCGATCCTGCTGGTGTTCGCCCGCCTGCTGCAAGGCCTGTCGGTCGGTGGCGAGTACGGCACGTCGGCGACGTATCTGTCCGAGATGGCGACCAAGGAACGTCGCGGCTTCTTCTCCAGCTTCCAGTACGTAACGCTGATCTCCGGCCAGCTCATCGCCCTCGGCGTGCTGATCGTGCTGCAAAACATGCTGACCACCGAACAGCTGTACGCGTGGGGCTGGCGCATCCCGTTCGCCATCGGCGCGCTGTGTGCGGTCGTGGCGCTGTACCTGCGTCGCGGCATGGAAGAAACCGAGTCGTTCACCAAAAAAGAGAAGTCCAAGGAAAGCGCCATGCGCACCTTGATGCGCCACCCGAAAGAGCTGTTGACCGTGGTCGGCCTGACCATGGGCGGTACCCTGGCGTTCTACACCTACACCACTTACATGCAGAAATACCTGGTGAACACCGTCGGCATGAGCATCTCCGACTCGACCACCATTTCTGCCGCCACACTGTTCCTGTTCATGTGCCTGCAACCGATCATCGGCGGCCTGTCGGACAAGATCGGCCGGCGCCCGATCCTGATCGCCTTCGGCGTGCTCGGTACGATCTTCACCGTGCCGATCCTGATGACCCTGCACACCATCCAGACCTGGTGGGGCGCGTTCTTCCTGATCATGGCGGCGCTGATCATCGTCAGCGGCTACACCTCGATCAACGCCGTGGTGAAAGCTGAATTGTTCCCGACCGAAATCCGCGCCCTGGGCGTCGGCCTGCCTTATGCACTGACCGTATCGATCTTCGGCGGCACCGCTGAATACATCGCGCTGTGGTTCAAGAGCATCGGCATGGAAACCGGTTACTACTGGTACGTCACCGCGTGCATTGCCGTGTCGCTGCTGGTGTACATCACCATGAAAGACACCCAGAAGCATTCGCGGATCGTGACTGACTGATAGGGCTTTTGATCAACACAAATCCACTGTAGGAGTGAGCCTGCTCGCGATAGCGGTGTATCAGTCGCCATCACTGATATCTGACACACCGCCATCGCGAGCAGGCTCACTCCTACAAGGTTTGCATCCGGGTGGAAATATGCACTGGCTCCTTGCACTATGGCTGCATCCGAATGCAGCTCAGGAATCCGCTCCCCATGCCCGATGACATCCACTTCTACGAACCTGCCAATGGCCACGGCCTGCCTCACGATCCGTTCAACGCCATCGTCGGCCCGCGCCCCATCGGCTGGATCTCTTCGCAGGATGCCGAAGGCCGGCTCAATCTGGCGCCGTACAGTTTCTTCAACGCCTTCAACTACATTCCGCCGATCATTGGTTTTTCCAGCATCGGGCGCAAAGACAGCCTGAACAACATCGAGCAGACCGGTGAGTTCGTCTGGAACCTCGCCACCCGCCCGTTGGCCGAGCAGATGAACCAGAGCTGCGCGATGGTCGCGCCGGAGGTCAACGAGTTTGAACTGGCGGGGCTGACGACCGTGGCGTCGAAGGTGATTTCCGTCCCACGGGTCGCCGAAAGCCCGGTGTCCTTTGAGTGCAAGGTCACGCAGATCATCCAGTTGCAACGCGCCGATGGTGAAACCGTGCCGAGCTGGCTGATCCTCGGTGAAGTTGTCGCCGTGCACATCGCCAAATGGCTGCTGAAAGATGGCGTGTACGACACCGCCGCCGCACAACCGATTCTGCGCGGCGGCGGGCCGGCGGATTATTTCCAGCTGGGGCCTGAAGCATTGTTCAAGATGTGGCGCCCGGGGGCGCAGAAATAACTACCAGATCAGCTCGGCGTCATCAGTGACGCCCTGGAGTTTATCCAGCTCGTTGATCGCCGCTTCATCGGCTGCGATGGCGCCGGGAAACACCTGCTCGTTCAGCAATTTGTGAAAGCGCGGTGCGCCGCCATCGATCAGGGCCTTGACCGCGATGGCCGCGTAATAACCCTTGTTGCCGCCCAGCTCGACGGGGACGACTGCGGAGACTGCTTCGAAGCGTTCAAACTCTTTACGTGCCATGTCGCGGATCCTGGCTCAATCAATTAAGCCGGACATTAAACCCTCAACCGGCGAGTTTGTGTATCGGCGCCGAACATTGACCGAGGGCCTGCGCGGCGGAAACGTCCCTGAAGGTGTGGAAGTCGAGGCTGTTGACCACCAGGTCCTGGACCAGCTCGGCGAAGACTTCCATCGACGGACTGTTGAAGTAAGCAGTCATCATCTGCTGGCTGCTCCAGTAGCCGCTGACCAGCCACAGGTCGGCGTCGCACTGCGATTGTTGCAACGAGAAACTCAGGCAACCGGGCGCAGCGCGCGAGACCTCGATCAAAGCGCTCAGGCGCACACCGAGTTCCGCCGAGCGCCCGGCCTGGGCACGAACGAAGGCCATATGACTGACAGGCATCTGCTTGGACATGATCAACCCTCCATGAAATCGCGTGGCAGCCGGGGGACGGGCTGCGACTGAAGCAAAGATTAAAGGCCGGGCCGGCAGCGCCGTTAGTCGATTCCTGCCTTCGCGTTGCACAATCCTGCGAGACTGTGCAGACGACCTGTAACAACCTGTAAACCTGCGCAACACGTGGGTCATACGCGTTTTGTGTAGGAGCTGCCGAAGGCTGCGATCTTTTGATTTTGCCTTGAAGATCAACGGATCGCAGCCTTCGGCAGCTCCTACAGGATCGTATGGCGGGAGACATGTGCGCACCTCAGGGCAGAATCAGGCAAGCATTTGGCAGAATGTGTCTACCGCCGCTGCTTGCACAAACATATGCTCTGTTGCATTCCCCCTCACTTGCCGAGGATGCCGTGCATGACGTCATTCGATCGTTTTCAAGCCGAACCCAGCGCCGACATGGAAAAGCAGCGCGCGGAGCTGGCGGCGATCATCCGCCGCAACACCAGCGATGATGGCAGCTACCAGACCGCCATTGGCTCGCTGCTCATGTCGCGCCACACCAAGTCCCATGATTTCGCCCCGGTGCTCGCGCAGCCGGCGCTGTGCATCATGGCGCAGGGGCGTAAAGAGGTCCGACTGGCTGACGAGTTCTTCAATTACGACCCGCTGAATTATCTGGTGGTGTCGGTTTCGATGCCGCTCAGCGGGCGGGTGGTCAACGTCTCCCCCGAAGAACCGATCCTCGCCGTGCGCCTCGACATCGACCCGACGGAAATCACCGCGCTGATCGCCGACGCCGGCCCGATGGGCGTGCCGACGCGCCCGACCGGCCGTGGTCTGTACGTGGAAAAAATCGACAGCGCCATGCTCGACGCGGTGTTGCGTCTGGCGCGATTGCTCGACGCGCCGAAAGACATCGCCATGCTCGCGCCACTGATTCGCCGGGAGATTCTCTATCGCCTGCTGCGCAGCCCGCAGGGTCATCGCTTGTATGAGATTGCGATTGCCAACAGCCAGAGCCATCGCATCAGCCAGGCGATCAAATGGCTCAACGGCAATTTCGAGCAGCCGTTGCGCATCGATGATCTGGCGCGAGAAGTGAACCTCAGCGTGTCGACGCTGCATCACCGCTTCAAGGCGATGACGGCGATGAGTCCGTTGCAGTATCAGAAGCAGCTGCGCCTGCAAGAGGCGCGGCGACTGATGTTGACCGAAGGACTGGAAGCGTCAGCGGCGGGGTATCGCGTGGGCTATGAAAGCCCGTCGCAATTCAGCCGCGAGTACAGCCGGCTGTTTGGCGCACCGCCGTTGCGGGATCTGGCGCGGCTGCGGCTGTCGGTCTGACCGTTAAAAGCCCCTCACCCTAGCCCTCTCCCAGAGGGAGAGGGGACAGATTGGGGAATATTGAAGAGGTTCACCGACTTGAACGATTACCTTTGAATCCATAATCGACTCGATTTTTCAGGTCGGCGAACATCGCAAGACACCTCGGTCGGCTCCCTCTCCCTCGGGGAGAGGGCTGGGGTGAGGGTCGGCTTTTACACCGCTCGAATCACATGCTTGATCTCCTGAAACGCCGCCAACCCCCAAGGCCCCAGTTCGCGGCCAATGCTGCTCTGTTTGTATCCGCCCCACGCCGTCTGCGGGAAGATCACCTGCGGTGCATTGATCCACACCAGCCCCGCCTGCAACCCATTGGCCACGCGATCTGCTGCGGCGGCATCGCGCGTCACCACACTCGCCACCAGGCCGAACCGGGTGTCGTTGGCCAAGGCAATCGCTTCGGTTTCGCTGCCGAAACTGCGCACACACACCACCGGCCCGAAAATCTCCTCTCGCCATAACGCGCTGTCCAGCGGCACGTCGGTGAACACCGTCGGTTGCAGAAAATAGCCCCGCGGCAAATCTGCCGGGCGATTGCCGCCACAGAGCAAACGCGCCCCCGCACTCAGGCCACGATCAATATGCCCGAGCACCCGCTGGTATTGCGCCTGATTGACCAGCGCGCCCATCTCCACGTCCGGGTCGAACGGATCGGCGACTCGAATCGCCTGCGCGCGTTTTTGCAGACGCTGAAGGAATTCATCCATCAATTGCTCGGCGACCAGCACCCGACTGGTGGCCGAACACATCTGCCCGGCGTTGAAGAACGCACCGCCACACGCCAGTTCCACCGCCAGATCAACATCGGCATCCGCCAGCACCAGCAACGACGATTTGCCACCGAGCTCCAGGCTGACTCCCTTCACGGTTTCGGCAGCGCGTTGCATCACCTGCACGCCAACTGCGTTGCTGCCGGTGAAGGAGATTTTGGCAATACGTGGATCCGCCGACAACGGCGCACCCACCGCCAGACCAGTACCGCAGACCAGATTGAACACGCCGTCGGGCAAACCGGATTCAGCGATGATCGCCGCCAGTTCCAGCTCCGGCAGCGGCGTTACCTCGGACGGCTTCAGCACCACGCAGCAACCGGCGGCCAGCGCTGGTGCGAGTTTCCATGCGGTGGTGACCATGGGGAAATTCCACGGCACGATCAGCCCGACCACGCCGCACGGCTCACGACGCAGGCGCGCGCTGAAATCCGCGCTGGGCAGCGGCACGTGGCTGTCCTGTTTTGCGTCGAGGCCTTCGGCGAGTTCGGCGTAATACTCGAACGTGGCGATCACGTCATCGACATCGATCGCCGCTTCGAACTGCGGTTTGCCGTTGTTGCTCGATTGCAGGTTCATCAAATGCTCGCGACCCTTGCGCACGCCATTGGCAATGTTGCGCAGGATCGCCGCGCGCTCGGTGCCGGTGGTCTGCGACCAGTGTTTGAACGCTTCGCACGCGGCGCTGATCGCTTGATCGACGGTCTGTTCGTCACCGCCATTGACCGTGGTCAGCAGCGCCTCCGTAGCGGGGTTGATCACCCGCAGGTGTTCACGGCCCGACGACCATTGGCCGTTGATGTAGAGGCCATCGAGTGTGGTTGGAAAATTGATCATGGGGCCACCGCCTGCATCCATTGGTTCTGGTCGATTTCAATCAGCGTCGGGCCTTGCCGGTCCGTCGCCTTGCGCAGCGCTGCGCGCAGTTCGTCGACGCTGCTGATGGCTTGCGCGGCGCAACCGAGGCCCTTGGCCACGGCGACGAAGTCCGGGGTGTAGATGTCCACGCCGACCGGTTCGATGGCGCGGTTGACCATGTACTTTTTAATCTCCTCGTAACCCTGGTTATTCCACAGCAGCACGATCACCGGCACCCGCGCTTCGACGGCGCTGGCCAGTTCCGGCAGAGTGAATTGCAAGCCGCCGTCGCCGATCAGGCACACCACGGGCGGACGGGCGCCGTTATCGAGTTGTCCACCGAGCCACGCACCAATCGCCGCAGGCAACGCATAGCCGAGGGTGCCGTAACCGGTGGAGGCGTTGAACCAGCGGCGGGGACGCTCGGGGTTGAAAGTGAGGTTGCCGGTGTACACGGGTTGCGTGGAATCGCCGACGAACACCGCGTCGGGCAATTCATGCAACACCGTTTCAAGGAAGCGGGTTTGCGCCAGCGTCGGCGCGTCCCAGCTCGCGGCCAGCTCATCGCGCAAACGCCCGGCTCGAGCGTGGCCCCAATCGGTTCGGCGCTCGGCCAGCGGTTTTTGCGTCAGCGTGCTGAGCAATGCCTGCGCGGCGTTGCGCGAATCAGCGACCAGTGCGACGTGCGGCGGGAAGTTGCGCACGGTCTGATCGGGGTCGATGTCGATGCGCAGCAGCTTGCCGGGGATCTCGAAGCCGCCAGCGAAGGTCACGTCGTAATCGGTCTCGGCCAGCTCGGTGCCGATAGCCAGCACCACGTCGGCTTCAGCGACCAGTGCGCGGGTGGCGACCAGGCTTTGCGTCGAACCGATCAACAGCGCATGGCCCGTCGGCAGCATGCCCTTGGCGTTGATGGTCAGCGCTACCGGCGCATCGAGCAACTCGGCAATTCGCCTCAACTCCGGGGCGGCGTCGATGGCACCGCCGCCGGCGAGAATCAGTGGCCGTTGCGCGCTGGCGAGCAGTTCGCTCATGCGACTTACGGCAGCCGGTGCGGCGCCGGCACGGTCGATGTTCACCGGCATGCTGGCGAGCAATTCATCGGCCTCCTCCACCAACACGTCCAAGGGAATTTCGATGTGCACCGGACGCGGTCGCCCGGCCTGGAACAACGCAAACGCACGGGCCAGCACCACCGGCAACTCGGCGGCAGACATCAGCGTGTGCGAGAACGCTGCAACGCCGCCAACCAGTGCGCTCTGGTTCGGCAGCTCATGCAACTTGCCTCGGCCACCGCCCAACTGATGGCGCGACTGCACGCTGGAGATCACCAGCATCGGAATCGAATCGGCGTAAGCCTGGCCCATGGCGGTGGTGATATTGGTCATGCCCGGGCCGGTAATGATGAAACACACACCGGGTTTGCCGCTGGTGCGCGCATAGCCGTCGGCCATGAACCCGGCACCCTGCTCATGGCGAGGCGTGACGTGGTTGATGCTCGAACGGGCGAGGCCCCGGTACAGCTCAACGGTGTGCACACCGGGAATGCCGAACACCTGCTCGACCCCGTAATTCTCCAACAGCCTGACCAGTACTTCGCCGCACGTTGCCATGTTGATTGCCCTTTCTCGTTCGCTGAAACACAGCTTGTGCAGGAGTGAGCCTGCTCGCGATAGCGTCATGAAATTCAACATTGCGGTGACTGACTCACCGCTATCGCGAGCAGGCTCACTCCTACAGAAAAGCCGTGGAATGCGTTCATTGGAACGGTGCACAACTGGCAGCAACAATCGATTAAAAGTCATACTAGCCATGTCCTCCCGTCATACCTCGGATTGCCATGAAACGCCTGCCTCCCCTGCCCGCTCTGCATACGTTCTGGATCACCGCGCAATGCTGCAACTTCACCCGCGCCGCCGAGCAGTTGCACATCACTCAGGGCGCGGTGAGCCGGCAGATCGCCGGGCTGGAGGAACAGCTCGGTTATCCGTTGTTCATTCGTCTGGCCCGCGGTCTGGCGTTAACGGCCGAAGGCCGCGAATGGCTGCCGCAGGTGGAAAAGGTCTTCGGACTGATCGGCGAAGCGACCGAGCAGATCGGGCTCAAACATCAGACTTTGCAACTCAAGGCCCCGAGCTGCGTGATGCGCTGGCTGCTGCCGCGTCTGCTGCAATGGCAGAAGGAGCGCCCGGACGTGCCGGTAAAACTGACGGCCTCGCTGCAACACGGTGTGGATTTTCAGCGCGAGCAATTCGACGCCGCCGTGATCTACGGCCCGCCACCGGATAATTCGCCAGGCGCGCTGCATCTGTTCGACGAGCAACTGACACCGGTCTGCTCGCCGCAATTGCTCAAGGGCTCGCCTGCGCTGAATTCACCGGAGGATTTGCAGGCGCATCTGTTGTTGCACCCGACCCACGACCTTCAGGACTGGTCGGTGTGGCTCGATGCGGCGGGTTTGCAACTGAGTAATCTGGGTCGCGGGCAGCATTTCGAAACGCTGGATCAGGCGATGTCGATGGCCTCCCATGGCACAGGTGTGGCGATCGGGGACTGGTCGCTGATTGGTGATGATCTGAACGCCGGGCGGCTGGTGATGCCGTTTGCGTTGAAGGTGAAGACGGGGTTGGCGTATTACGTGGTGGTGCCTGCTGCAGCCAAGCCCTCGCCGCAGTTGGAAGAGTTGATGCTTTGGCTGGTTGAGCAGGCACATTTGCGCTGAAGCTTCTCCCCCTCACCCTAGCCCTCTCCCCAGGGAGAGGGAACTGATTGGGGGATGCTCAAGAAATTCATCGACCTGACACAGCCGCGCCGAATCCATAATCGACACGGTCGTTCAGGTCAATGCGTGATCCAAGACAACTCGGTCGCGTCCCTCTCCCCCCGGGAGAGGGCTGGGGTGAGGGGAAAAGTCTTGACTCAATATCCGACCGTATAACGTTGGCGCGAATGCTTCGGCGTTTCCACTTCGTCAATCAGCGCAATCGCGTAATCGGCAAACGTGATCCAGCTACGCCCTTGCGCACTGACCAACAGATGATCCTTGCCGACACGGAAGGTGCCACTGCGCTCACCTTCGACAAACTCCGCCGACGGCGACAGGAAAGTCCAGTCCAGTTCCTGTTCCTGACGCAACGCTTCAAGAAACGCCGCCCCCGCACTCGCCTCGGTTTTGTACTCGGCCGGGAACTCGGCACTGTCGATCACCCGCGTGTCATCCGGCAGCAACAGCGAACCGGCGCCGCCCACCACCAGCAAGCGTTTAACGCCCGCCTGCTTGACCGGCCCGACAATCGCCGAGGCCGGCACGGTGGCGAAATGCGCTGCGCTGATCACCACGTCGTGACCGGCTACCGCCGCCTGCAGCGCCGCCGCATCCAGCACGTCGAGATTTTTGCTGACGACACCGGCGCGATTACCGATCTTCGAAGTATCGCGGGCAATGGCCGTGACGCTGTGACCGCGACGCAGGGCTTCTTCCAGCAGTTGGCTACCGGCACGTCCGGTGGCGCCGATGATTGCAATCTTGCTCATGAGATTCTCCAGTTGGCTTGAAAAGGCTGCGTGTTCAGGTTCGGCTTACCACTGCATCTCACCCTTGGCGACTTTCGCGCTGAGTTCCAGCGAGCTTTCCTCGCCAAGTTGCGGGTAGCGCTTTTTCATCGCCGCGATCAACGCAGCAGAATCTTTGGCCTTGGCGGTTTCGGCATCGAAGGCCTTGATGTAATCAGCGGTGAATTTCACGCTGTCCAGCGAGCGGCTGCTATCACCCAGGTAATGGCCAGGCACCACGGTTTGCGGTTTCAGGCTTTCGATGGTGTGCAAGGTGTGCAGCCAGTCGGCGTGGGATTGCGCAGTCTGGGTGTCGGCCATCCACACATGAATGTTCTCGGCGACCACCACGCCGCCGACCACCGCCTTCAGCGACGGAATCCACACGAAGCTGCGATCTGGCTGTTTGCCGTCGAGGCCGATCACCTGCAACTTCTGCCCTTCGAGGGTCAGGCTGTCGCCCTTGAGCACGTCCGGGACGATGGTTTTCGCTGGCACATCGGCGCCCATTTTCGGGCCCCAGTAGGCCAGTTTGCCATCGACGGTGTGCTTGATGTGATCAACGGTCGGCTGCGAGGCCAGCACTTTCGCCTGTGGAAATGCTTTGGTCAGGGTGTCGAGACCGAAGTAGTAATCCGGATCGCCGTGGCTGATGTAGATGGTGGTCAATTGCTTGCCGCTGGCGCGGATCTTTTCCACCACCTGCTCGGCTTGGGATTTGCCGAATTGCGCGTCGACCAGAATCGCCTCTTTGTCGCCACTGACCAGCACCGAGCTGACCGGGAAAATCGCCTGGGTGCCCGGGTTGTAGATATCGAGGCTCAGCTCGGCAGCGGACGCATGGGCGGCAAAAGCGAAAAATGCTGAGGCGAGCAGCACGCGTTTGAACTGGGTGAAACCGATCATCTGTTGCTCCGAGTTTCGAATGCCAGGCTGGCGATGCAACAGAGCTTAGTTGCCAGACTCAGTACAAAAAATGCGATGCTTGAACATAGTTTGTTTCTAAAAGCGGGCAAATCATGGATCGGCTTCAAGCAATGCGCGTATTCGTCACGGTGGTGGATCTGGGCAGCCAGTCAGCGGCGGCCGACCACCTCGACCTGTCGCGACCGGTGGTCTCGCGCTATCTGGCGGAGCTGGAAGACTGGGTCGGCGCGCGGCTGATGCACCGCACCACGCGCAAACTGAGCCTGACCGCCGCCGGCAGTGAAATCCTCCCGCGTTGTCGGCAGATGATCGACCTGTCGCACGACATGCAGGCCGCCGTCAGCGAACCCGATGACGCCCCGCGCGGACTGCTGCGGATCAGCGTCAGCACCTCGTTCGGCCAGGCGCAACTGGCCGTTGCCATGGCGGCATACGTCAAGCTTTACCCAGGCGTGAGCATCGATCTGCAAATGCTCGACCGCACGGTGAATCTGGTCGATGAACGCATCGATCTGGCGATTCGCACCAGCAACGATCTCGATCCGAATCTGATCGCCCGACGCCTGACCGTTTGTCGTTCGGTGGTGTGCGCAGCGCCGGCTTACCTGCGAGAGCATCCGGCGCCGCGGACAGTTGTAGATCTGAGCCGACACAATTGCCTGACCCATTCCTACTTCGGCAAGAGCCTGTGGCATTTCGAAGAGGATGGCCAACCGGTTTCTGTACCGGTGCAGGGCAATATCAGCGCCAACGAGGCCAGCACCCTCCTGCGCGCCACCCTGGCCGGCGCGGGTGTGGCGATGCTGCCGACCTACCAGGCCGGGGTGCATATTCACAACGGCGAACTGCTGCGTTTGCTGCCACATGCCGAACCGCGACAGATGAACATCTACGCGGTGTACGCCTCACGCAAACACATGCCCGCAGCGCTGCGCAGCCTGCTCGATTTTCTGGCGCAGCGCTTTCCTGAGAATCCCGCGTGGGACGCCGGCCTGTAAAGCAATCCCTTGTAGGAGTGAGCCTGCTCGCGATAGCGGTATTTCTGTCGGCACAGCGGTGACTGACACACCGCTATCGCGAGCAGGCTCACTCCTACAGGGGCTCATCAGTGTGCTGAATGGCCAGGTAAATCCTCAAGCGCACTCGCTGGCAAGTGTGCACCGCTGACCTATGCTCAAAGTAATACCGCAAGGTAGACGTTCAGAGGTCTACGCCATGAACATCAAAACAAAAAGATACGCCGCGATTTTCATCACCTGCGCCGCCACGCTGGCGTTGTATGGCGCCGCTGCCTGGCGGGTCGAGCAGTTACGCCAGCTGCCGCGCGAGTATGCGAGCTGCAACTATGAGCGGTGTATTCCGCACAATGCCACACTGAATGCATTGCGCTGATTGACCTGGGCTGGAATGCAATCCCTGTGGGAGCGAGCCTGCTCGCGAATGCGCTGTGTCAGCCAGCATCGTTGCTGAATGAGAGGCCGTATTCGCGAGCAGGCTCGCTCCCACAGGGGGTTGCGGTGTTCTCAGGATTGCTGCTCGGCCTTCAAGCGGTCGCGGAATGCCTTTGGCGAAATCCCCACCCGGCGGCGGAACAGCCGCGTGAAGTTGGTCGGGTCGGAAAAGCCCAACAACTCCGACATCTCGTAAATGGTCATGCTGGTGTAGGTCAGCAGGCGCTTGGCTTCCAGCAACTGGCGCTCGTGCATGATCTGCAACGCCGGTTGCCCGGCCAGTTCACGGCAGGTGCCGTTGAGGTGCGATACGGAAATGCCCAGGCGATGGGCGAGGTCTTCCACTTTGACGTGCTGGCGGTAAGTCTCTTCCACCAACTGAATGAAACCGTTGAGGTACTCGCGCTGACGTTGTGGGCGCTGACTGGCCTTGTGGCGGACGATCGCCTGACGGCTAACCCAGACCATGATCACGCTGACCAGCGAATGCATGAGCATTTCCCGCGCTGGTTGATGGCCGTTGTACTCGGCCTGCAACGCTGCAAACAGACTGTTGAGGTAATCGCCGTCCTCGCCGGCCGGGTAGTTTTCCGCCCGGGCCAGGGCGTGTACCGAGTCGCCCAGTTGCGCCTGCAAATGGTTGATCAGGGGCGTCGCCAGGGTGACGATGAAGCCCTCGACGTCCTCGGAAAAGCGAAAACCGTGCACCGACAACGGTGGCAACACCTGTATCGCAGGCGTCTCGAGTTGCGTGCGCTGGCCTTCGATTTCAAGCTCTGCCTGACCTTTGAAAACGAATAGCAGCTGGCACAGATCCGCGTGGCGGTGAGGTTTGATTTCCCATTGATGTTCGCGACTGCGCGAGGAAATGGTTTCACAGTGCAGCAAGTCCGGGGTCGGCCAGTCCAGGCTTTCACCATAGAGCTTGAACACCGGAATCGAAGGCAGGGCAGGCTTGTTCATCACTTCAATCCAGGCCTCGGGTTTATGGGCGATAATCGCACCGATTGGCAGAATGTACAGGTATCAGCTCAGTTTTCACCTTCAATTGACAGACCCGCAAGGGAAAAATGCAAGCACTCGATCCATAAAATCATTCACCGGCTATTGCTGCGTGAAGCTTGCGAGTCATAAAAACAATGAAAACCCTGAAAACCCAAGTCGCCATTATCGGCGCCGGTCCTTCCGGACTGCTCCTCGGCCAGTTGCTGCATAACGCTGGCATCGACACCCTGATCCTCGAACGCCAGACCTCTGATTACATTCTCGGACGCATCCGTGCCGGTGTGCTTGAACAAGGCATGGTAGAGCTGCTGCGTCAGGCCGGGGTCGGTCAGCGAATGGATGCCGAGGGCCTGATCCATGGCGGATTCGATCTGGCGCTGGACGGTCGTCAGGTGCACATCGACCTGCACGCGTTGACCGGTGGCAAAACCGTAATGGTCTACGGCCAGACAGAGGTCACCCGCGACCTGATGGCCGCTCGTCGGGAGGCCGGCGCGCCGACTATTTATCAGGCGAGCAATGTCGTTCCCCACGACATGAAAAGCGACGAAGCTTTTGTCACCTTCGAAAAGGACGGTGAATCGTGGCGCGTCGACTGCGATTACATCGCCGGTTGCGATGGCTTCCACGGCGTCGCGCGGCAGTCGATTCCTGCCGATTGCCTGAAGATCTTCGAGCGGGTTTATCCGTTCGGCTGGCTGGGCATTCTTGCCGACACACCACCTGTTCACGATGAACTGGTCTATGCCCGTCACGAGCGCGGCTTCGCCTTGTGCAGCATGCGTTCGGCCACCCGCACGCGTTATTACCTGCAAGTGCCGGCGGATGAAAACGTCGATGACTGGAGCGATCAGCGTTTCTGGGATGAGTTGAAAAACCGCCTGCCGGTGGCCCTCGCGGAAAAACTGGTGACCGGCCCTTCGATCGAAAAAAGCATCGCGCCGCTGCGCAGTTTTGTCGTTGAACCGATGCAGTACGGCCGGATGTTCCTGGTCGGCGACGCCGCGCACATCGTCCCGCCCACCGGTGCCAAAGGCTTGAATCTGGCGGCCAGCGATGTCAGTACGCTGTTCAATATTCTGCTGAAGGTCTATCGAGAAGGCCGTAGCGATCTGCTGGAAAAATATTCAGAGATTTGCCTGCGCCGGGTGTGGAAAGCCGAGCGGTTTTCCTGGTGGATGACGTCGATGCTGCATCGCTTCGACGAGCACGATGAATTCAGCCAGCGCATCAGCGCTTCGGAACTGGACTACTTCGTCAGCTCGGAAGCCGGGCAGAAAACCATTGCAGAAAATTACGTCGGGCTCCCGTACGAGGCTATCGAATAGCCTCCTATCGACTTACACTGGCGAGCACTTACCCGCTCGCCTTGCTCCGAGCGGGTCAATCACTGCCCGCAGGTTTTCCGTGACCACTCTCAATCAGCCTGAAACGCCCAAACCGGCCATTCGCAGCGTGCTGGTCGCCTTGATGATGGCGATCTTTCTTGGTGCGCTGGACCAGACCATCGTCGCCGTGTCGATGCCGGCGATCTCCGCGCAGTTCAAGGACGTCAGCCTGCTGGCCTGGGTGATTTCCGGCTACATGGTGGCGATGACCGTCGCGGTGCCGATCTACGGCAAGCTCGGCGACCTGTACGGGCGACGCAAACTGATGCTGTTCGGCATGGGCCTGTTCACCCTCGCCTCGTTGTTCTGCGGCATGGCGCAAAGCATGGAGCAATTGGTGCTGGCGCGCATTCTTCAGGGCATCGGCGCTGGCGGCATGATCTCGGTGAGTCAGGCGATCATCGGCGACATCGTCCCACCGCGTGAACGCGGGCGCTATCAGGGTTACTTCAGCAGCATGTACGCCGTGGCCAGCGTTGCCGGGCCGGTGCTCGGCGGCTACATGACCGAATACCTGTCGTGGCGCTGGGTGTTTCTGATCAACCTGCCGCTGGGCCTCGGCGCGTGGTGGGTGGCGCGGCGCAACCTGCGCGGCTTGCCGATTCCGCAGCGCAAACCGGTGATCGATTACCTCGGCACGGTGCTGATGATCATCGGTCTGACTGCGTTGCTGCTCGGCATCACCGAAGTCGGCCAGGGCCATTCATGGCGCAGCAGCGAAGTGCTCGGCCTGCTCGCCTGCGCCGTGATCGTCCTGGCGATGTTCGTCTGGCATGAGCGCCGGGCACGCGAGCCGTTGCTGCCGATGCACCTGTTCGCCAACCGTAATGCCCTGCTGTGCTGGTGCACGATTTTCTTCACCAGTTTCCAGGCCATCTCGCTGATCGTGCTGATGCCGCTGCGCTTTCAAAGCGTCACCGGCGCCGGCGCCGACAGCGCCGCGTTGCACTTGCTGCCACTGGCGATGGGCTTGCCGATCGGCGCCTATTTCGCCGGCCGCCGCACGTCGATTACCGGACGCTACAAACCGCAGATTCTCACCGGGGCGATCCTCATGCCGATCTCGATTCTCGGCATGGCCTTCAGTCCGCCGCAAGCGACGTTGCTCAGCGGGTTGTTCATGTTGCTAAGTGGTATTGCCGGCGGCATGCAGTTCCCGACCTCGCTGGTCGGTACGCAAAACTCAGTGGAACAACGGGACATCGGCGTCGCTACCAGCACCACCAACCTGTTTCGCTCACTCGGCGGTGCGGTAGGCGTGGCGTTGATGTCGGCGCTGTTGCTCGCCTTGCTGCACGACTCCAGCTTCGCCCACTTGGCGAACAGTTCGCTGATCAGCGAAGGGCATTCTGGCAATGTCCTGCTCGATGGCCTGAACGCCGCGCCGGGAGATGCGCAGAACGCTTTGCGAGCAGAACTGCTGGTGACCTTCCGACACTTGCTCTGGGTCAGCACGGCAGTGTCGCTGCTGGGGCTGGCGGCGGCGATTGCCATGCCGAACAACCTGCTGCGCGGGCGCGAACACGGCGCGAAATAGCACAAGCACCGCAAAACCCTGTAGGAGTGAGCCTGCTCGCGATGACGGTATGCCTGTCGACATCATTGTTGTATGAAACACCGCATCGCGAGCAGGCTCACTCCTACAGAGGAACGGCGTTCGCTCAAGGGCTGTAGTAACCCACCGCGACGAGGAAGTGCCCGACCTTTTTCAGGTAGGCATGCTTGTCCTCGATCTTGCCGGTCACCGGGTTTTTCCAGCGATATTCGTATTCGCCTTCATCCTGTTTGCCGATCAGCGCCAGAATCGGCTCGCCCACCGGCTTGCCTTCCGGGTCCTTGACCTTGCCAAAATCGGTGTTGATCAAGCGCAGGTTGGTGCCGTGTGCGACGTAGCGCTGGTTGTTCAGATCGACCACGAACACATACAGATCGTCCTGCAGATAACCGCCCTTGAGCGAGTTGATCGCGGTCAGCGTGCCCTTCTCGTCCTTGCCCAGATCCGTCGCGGCTTTATCCAGCAAGGCCTTGGCCTGCTCGGCAGAGGCACGCGGCAAGTAGTAGCCGACCGCAAGAATGCGCTGACCGACGCGCTGATAGAACACATGCTTGCGCTCGACCTTGCCGTCGGCCCAGTTCTGCCAGCGATATTCGGCCTGCTGGATGCCGTTGCCTTCCGGCACTTTCAGCGCGTCCTTGAACGCCTTCTGCAGATCCGGCCCGAGCACTTCGCTGACATCGCGGCCGATCAGCGCCGAAGACGGCCCGCCGCTGGCAAGCATGACGCCCTTGGTGTCGAGGACGAAGACGTAGCGATCCTTGTCGACGAATTCGCCCTGGCGGCTGAATGCGGCGAACGCCTTGTCGCCATTGTCGTGGTAGTAGGCCAAGGCTTTTTCCAGCAGGGCGATGGCCGCCTGACTGTCATCCTTGGCGGCGGTGGCGGCGCTGGCCTGGCCGAAACCGGCCAACAACAGCAGGCCGAGCCAGGCCACCTTATGCAAAAACCCCATAGCGCATCCCTCGTTCTTTTTGGTGTTTCAAGAGCGTAGACGGCTTGCGGTCATGTCGAGATATTCAGAGCGTTTCTGAACATTGCGCCGTGAGGCTGCCAAGCAATGCTCGCCAGCCTCGATCAGCGCTTACGGGCGGGAATTGATCTGTTGCTGCAGGTTCTGGATCTGCGCCTGCAAGGTGTTGAGGTTGCGGGTCATCTGCGCGCGGAACGCATCGAACTCGGCGGTATTGCCGCCACCCTGTGGCGCGGCCGGGCGATTGTCCTGCTGACTTTTCAACACCACGATGTCCTGCTCCAGACGATCGATCGCCGCGCTCGGATTGCCCTGTTTCTTCAGCGCCGCGATATCGGCGCCGAGGCTCTTGAACTGGGCGTCGAAGGCCTTCAGCTGCGCATCGACCTTGCTGGTATCGGCCGGCGTGCTTTTGATGGTCGCCAGTTCGGCGCTCAGGGCTTTGACCTGCGCCTGCAACTGCGTGTTGGCGTTCTGCTGTTCGGTGGTCTGCGCGGTCATCTGCGCCAGACGCTTGTCCAGCTCGCTGGCCTGACCGGCGACGCCTTGCTGCTGCTTGCTCTGGTCGAGCAACTTGCCTTCAAGCTGTTTGATCTGCAACTTCAGCGCTTCGCTGTCGCTGCTGACGTTGCTCTGGCTGGCGACGACCTTGCCGGAAATATCCTGCAGGCGCCCCGCCGCTTCTTCGCTGATGCGCGCAAAGCTTTCCTGGGTGGCGACGAGTTGCTGTTCCATCAGCGAGATCTGCTGGAAGCTCCACCAGGCCAGACCGATGAAGGCGAAAAACAACGCGCCGACCAGCGCCCACAGCGGCCCGGTGCTGGCGGTCTTGACCCTGACCACGGGCGCGGTGCGCGAATGCACGGAAGTGCGGGGGCCGGGCGCAATGTCATCGTCATCGAACGGGTCAGCGCGCAGGCTTGGCACGTTATCGAAATCGTCGTCGTGGGCATCGTTTCGCATGGACATTGAGGCAACCTTTGGCAAACGCGGTGATGGCTAAATGCTGCGAAGTATAACCGCCGCAGCCGCAGGCATTGACCCTCAAGCCGCAACGCGGTTCATTGCCGCCCGGCCGAATCGTTTCAACGAATGTCCTGAGCTTTCCACCACGCACAGAACTCATCGAGGGCAGCCCACAGGCTGACTTTCGGGTCGTAGTCGAGATAATGCCGGGCGCGGCTGATATCCAGGGTGAAATTTTTCTTCATGACTTGCATGCCCAGGCGCGACAGGGTCGGCTCCGGACGTCCGGGCCAGAGCATGCACGCGCCCTCATTAAGCGCCGCGACGCTGTAGGCCAGACCGTAAGAGCGATATTTGCGCACCTGATCGACGTCCATCCGCCGCATCACGTAGTTGACCACGTCCCACAGCGGCACCGGCGTACCGTTGCTGATGTTGTAGGCCTTGCCCAGCGCCGAGCCAGCCGCCAAGAGGCTGCTGAGCATGACTTCGTTGAGGTTCTGCACGCTGGTGAAGTCGACCTTGTTCAAACCGTCGCCGATGATCGCCAGACGGCCCTTGCGCTGCATTTTCAGCAGTCGCGGGAAGATGCTCATGTCACCGGCGCCGGTGACGAAACGCGGGCGCAGGGCGATGGTTTCCAGACCGAACTCCTGTGCGCCGAAGACTTTTTGCTCGGCCAGATATTTGGTCGCGGCGTAGGGATGCTTGAAGCGCTTGGGCACTTGCTCTTCGGTCAGGCCGAGATGGTCACGGCCATCAAAATAGATCGACGGCGACGACAGATGCACCAGCCGCCGCACGCGCTGCTTGAGGCAGGCTTCGACAACGTTTTCGGTGACTTGGACATTGCCCTGATGGAAGTCCTGATAACGCCCCCACACGCCGACGGCACCGGCGCAATGCACCACCGCTTCGACGTCGCGGCAGAGGTCGCGTACCAGATCGGCGTCGGTCAGATCGCCCGGCACAAACTCCGCACCCCGGCGCACCAGATGCTCGACGCTCTCGGCCCGGCGACCGTTGACCCGCACTTCAAGGCCCTGCTCCAGGGCGAAACGCGCAAAGCGCCCGCCAATAAAGCCGCTGGCGCCGGTAACCAAAATCTTCATCAAAAACTCCAGGGAAGCAGCTGCAAGCTTCGAGCTGTCAACTGCAAGTTGAAACGGTGCTTGTTCTTGCCGCTTGCAGCTTGACGCTTGCCGCTGCGTTCAAGCCACTAGCCATTGCTTTGAGGCGCGCAGCAGTTGTTCGGTAAGCAGGTTCAGCAACTGGCCGCCGTTGCGCCAATGATGCCAGTACAACGGCACGTCGATCGGTTTATCTGGCAGCAATTCGCGCAGCACGCCGCGCTCCAGCTGTTCGCGCACTTGCAGTTCCGGCACCAGCCCCCAGCCCAGGCCGGCTTCGGTCAGGCGAATGAAGCCTTCGGAGGACGGGCATATATGGTGTTCGAACGCGCCATCGACGCCCAACAGCGCCAGGTAGCGATGCTGGAGGAAATCGTCCGGGCCGAATACCAGTGCGGGGGTGCGTGGCAGCTGTTCGGCGCGTACGCCATCGGGAAAATGCCGGGCGATGAAGGCCGGACTGGCGAGCGCGCGATAGCGCATGGCACCGAGCAACACGCTGCGTGCGCCGGCCACCGGGCGCTCGCTGGCGCACAGGCATGCGGCCACTTCACCGGCACGCATGCGCTTGAGGCCGACGGTCTGGTCTTCGACGATCAGATCGAGCAACAAATGCTGCTCGGCGCAGAAATCGCCAACGGCGCCAGCCCACCAAGTGGCAAGGCTATCGGCGTTGAGGGCGATGCGCAGGCGATCCGGCAGGCCTTCTTCGTCCAGCGCCGGTACCGCCGATTGCAAGTCGCGCTCAAGCAAACGCACCTGCTGCACATGGTTGAGCAAGCGCCGGCCGATTTCGGTCGGCGATGGCGGTGTTTCGCGTACCAGCACCGGCTGGCCGACGCGCGCCTCGAGCAACTTGATGCGCTGGGAGATCGCCGACTGCGACAGGCCGAGAACCTGTGCAGCGCGATCGAATCCGGCCTGCTCGACCACGGCGGCCAGCGCGGACAACAATTTATAGTCGAACATCAGTTTTCCTAATGGGCGATCAGCACTATTGGTTTTTCTTATACAGCGCCACACCGGAGAATAGCCAGCAAGCACTCTCTTTCAAGGATATTTTCCATGTGGCAAAGCTATGTAAACGGCCTGTTGGTGGCGTTCGGCCTGATCATGGCGATCGGTACGCAGAACGCGTTTGTATTGGCGCAGAGCCTGCGCCGTGAACACCATCTGCCGGTGGCAGCATTGTGCGTGGTGTGTGACGCGATTCTGGTCGCGGCCGGGGTGTTCGGCCTGGCGACGATTCTCGCGCAGAACCCGACCCTGCTGGCGATTGCCCGTTGGGGCGGCGCGACCTTTTTGATCTGGTACGGCAGCCAGGCGCTGCGCCGGGCCTGCTCGAAGCAGAGCCTCAAGCAAGGCGAGAACCAGACCGTACGCTCCCTGCGCGCGGTCATGCTCAGCGCGTTGGCGGTGACATTGCTCAATCCCCACGTTTATCTGGATACGGTTTTATTGATCGGCTCGCTGGGCGCGCAGCAATCGGTGCCCGGCGCTTATGTAGTCGGCGCGGCGAGCGCCTCGCTGCTGTGGTTTTTCACCCTGGCTCTCGGCGCCGCATGGCTGGCACCGTGGCTGGCCCGGCCGAGCACCTGGCGCATTCTCGATCTGGTGGTGGCGTTGATGATGTTCGCCGTGGCCGCGCAGTTGATCATCGCCGGATGAATTAATGCTGAAGGCTCTGGAACCTCTATCCCACACAGTTGTTGCGTGGTTAAGGCGCGACCCCGGTGCTATGATCCGAACCCTGCGCCGCAAAGAGTAAAAACTCGCCGGTGCATTTCCGGCCGCCCGTGATCGGCCTTGCGCTCACCGCAACAGACCTGATTAGGAGAATCATCATGGCTTTCGAATTGCCGCCGCTGCCCTACGCACACGATGCCCTGCAGCCGCACATCTCCAAGGAAACCCTGGAGTTCCACCACGACAAGCACCACAACACCTACGTCGTGAACCTGAACAACCTGGTGCCAGGCACCGAGTTTGAAGGCAAGACCCTGGAAGAGATCGTCAAGACTTCCTCGGGCGGCATCTTCAACAACGCCGCTCAGGTCTGGAACCACACCTTCTACTGGAACTGCCTGGCGCCAAACGCTGGCGGTCAGCCAACCGGCGCACTGGCAGATGCCATCAACGCAGCGTTCGGTTCGTTCGACAAGTTCAAGGAAGAATTCAGCAAAACCTCGATCGGCACCTTCGGTTCCGGCTGGGGCTGGCTGGTGAAAAAGGCTGACGGTTCCCTGGCCCTGGCCAGCACCATCGGCGCCGGCAACCCGCTGGCCAGCGGCGACACCCCGCTGCTGACCTGCGACGTCTGGGAACACGCTTACTACATCGACTACCGCAACCTGCGTCCGAAGTACGTTGAAGCGTTCTGGAACCTGGTCAACTGGAAGTTCGTGGCCGAGCAGTTCGAAGGCAAGACCTTCACCGCTTAAGCTGCGTGCCAGACAGGAAACCCGGCTTCGGCCGGGTTTTTTTATGCCTTGCGCATGGCGTTTGTCGCACGGCAAAAACAGCTTCGGGCCGTTTGCTGCCAGCCGACAGCCGACTACCATCAGAGACAGGAAAAAATCTTTGACCCGGTGCTCAAGTTGCGGACCACTGCAACCGACACAGTAATTCAGAGCTATTACTCAAATGACGACATCGCGGCCAGGATACCGGCGAATTTTCCCGTGCCTGATTGTCCCTTTGACTGCCAACCCGGGATTGCCAATACTCATGGCAACTTGACGCTACCCGCACGGAACAAGGAATAACCCTTTGAAGCTGGAACTCAAGAACAGCTTGTCGGTGAAGTTGCTCCGGGTCGTGCTCCTGTCGGCATTGATCGTAGGCGTAGTCTTGAGCTGCGCGCAGATTGTCTTCGATGCCTACAAGACCCGTCAGGCGGTGGCCGGTGACGCCGAGCGGATCCTCGACATGTTCCGCGATCCTTCGACCCAGGCGGTCTATAGCCTGGACCGGGAAATGGGCATGCAGGTGATCGAGGGGCTGTTCCAGGACGACGCCGTGCGCCAGGCCTCCATTGGTCACCCCAATGAAGCGATGCTCGCGCAGAAATCCCGCGAATTGCAGCATTCCAACAGCCGTTGGCTGACAGACCTGATTCTCGGTCAGGAACGCACCTTCACCACGCAATTGGTCGGCCGTGGCCCCTACAGCGAATACTACGGCGACCTGAGCATCACCCTCGACACCGCAACCTATGGCGAAGGTTTCATTGTCAGCTCGGTGATCATCTTCATTTCCGGCGTACTGCGCGCACTGGCCATGGGACTGGTGCTGTATCTGGTCTATCACTGGCTGCTGACCAAACCGCTGTCGCGGATCATCGAACACCTTACCGAGATCAACCCGGATCGTCCCAGCGAGCACAAGATTCCGCAGCTCAAGGGCCACGAAAAAAACGAGCTGGGCCTGTGGATCAACACCGCCAACCAGTTGCTCGAGTCCATCGAACGCAACACCCATCTGCGCCACGAAGCGGAAAACAGCCTGCTACGCATGGCCCAGTACGACTTCCTGACCGGTCTGCCGAACCGCCAGCAATTGCAGCAGCAGCTGGACAAGATTCTCGTCGATGCCGGCAAGTTGCAGCGCCGCGTCGCGGTGTTGTGCGTCGGCCTGGATGATTTCAAAGGCATCAACGAACAATTCAGCTACCAGACCGGCGACCAGTTGCTGCTGGCCCTGGCCGATCGCTTGCGCGCCCACAGCGGTCGTCTCGGCGCCCTTGCCCGCCTGGGCGGCGATCAGTTCGCCCTGGTGCAGGCCGACATCGAACAACCTTACGAAGCAGCGGAACTGGCGCAGAGCATTCTCGATGACCTGGAGGCGCCCTTCGCCCTCGACGATCAGGAAATCCGCCTGCGCGCGACCATCGGCATCACCCTGTTCCCGGAGGACGGCGACAGCACCGAGAAGCTGTTGCAGAAAGCCGAGCAGACCATGACCCTGGCCAAGACCCGCTCGCGCAACCGCTATCAGTTCTACATCGCCAGCGTCGACAGCGAGATGCGCCGCCGTCGCGAGCTGGAAAAAGACCTGCGTGATGCGCTGATCCGCGACCAGTTCTACCTCGTCTATCAGCCGCAGATCAGTTATCGCGATCATCGCGTAGTGGGTGTCGAAGCGCTGATTCGCTGGCAGCACCCCGAACACGGCCTGGTGCCGCCGGACCTGTTCATTCCGCTGGCCGAACAGAACGGCACGATCATCGCCATCGGCGAGTGGGTGCTCGACCAGGCCTGCAAGCAATTGCGCGAGTGGCATGATCAGGGGTTCGTCGATTTGCGTATGGCGGTCAACCTGTCGACCGTGCAACTGCACCATGCCGAGCTGCCGCGGGTGGTCAACAACCTGCTGCAGATGTACCGCCTGCCGCCGCGCAGTCTGGAACTGGAAGTCACCGAAACCGGCCTGATGGAAGACATCACCACCGCCGCCCAGCATCTGCTGAGCCTGCGCCGCTCCGGCGCGCTGATTGCGATCGACGACTTCGGCACCGGCTATTCATCCCTCAGCTATCTGAAAAGCCTGCCGCTGGACAAGATCAAGATCGACAAGAGCTTCGTCCAGGATCTGCTGGATGACGACGATGACGCGACCATCGTTCGCGCGATCATTCAACTGGGCAAGAGCCTGGGCATGCAGGTGATTGCCGAAGGCGTGGAGACCGCCGAGCAGGAAACCTACATCATTTCCGAGGGTTGCCACGAAGGTCAGGGCTACCACTACAGCAAACCGCTGCCGGCGCGGGAGCTGGGCATTTACCTCAAGCAGGCGCAACGCAGCAATGCGGCGATTCTTTAAAGATCAAAAATCGCAGCCTCGTTGCACTCGTCAGCTCCTACAGTGCAACGAGGCTGCGATCTTTTGATCTTCTTGCGCAAATAAGAAATATTTCCACCCACGCCTTTACACATAATGCGAAAGATTTGCATTATGTCGCAGTTTTGCGCGCCCCCGGCGCCAGTCCACTCAACTACCGAAGCAGGATGTTCGCCATGATTCGTATGCCTCTGGCTACCGCCAGTCTGTTGGCCATCGCTATTTCCCTCGCCGGTTGCGGCGAAGGCAAGGACAAAGAAAAAGCCTCCGAAATGACTCCGGCTTCCAGCAGCGCTGCTCCAGCCCCGGCGCCGGCCGCTGCCCCTGCTCCTGCTGCCGGTAAAGTTGACGATGCCGCCGCCAAGGCTGTGGTCGCGCACTACGCCGACATGGTCTTCGCCGTTTACAGCGATGCCGAATCCACCGCGAAAAGCCTGCAAACCGCCGTCGACGCGTTCCTCGCCAAGCCGAACGCCGACACCCTGAAAGCCGTCAAGGCTGCCTGGGTTGCCGCGCGCGTGCCGTACCTGCAAAGCGAAGTGTTCCGCTTCGGCAACACCATCATTGACGACTGGGAAGGTCAGGTTAACGCCTGGCCGCTGGACGAAGGGCTGATCGACTACGTCGACAAATCCTACGAGCACGCACTGGGTAACCCGGGCGCCACCGCCAATATCATCGCCAACACCGAAGTTCAGGTCGGCGAAGACAAGGTCGACGTGAAAGAGATCACCCCGGAAAAACTCGCCAGCCTCAATGAGCTGGGCGGTTCCGAAGCCAACGTTGCGACTGGCTACCACGCGATCGAATTCCTCCTCTGGGGCCAGGACCTCAACGGTACCGGCCCGGGCGCTGGCAACCGTCCGGCCTCGGACTACCTGGAAGGCGCTGGCGCCACCGGCGGTCACAACGAGCGTCGTCGTGCCTACCTGAAAGCCGTGACCCAACTGCTGGTCAGCGATCTGGAAGAAATGGTCGGCAACTGGAAGCCGAACGTGGCCGACAACTACCGCGCCACACTGGAAGCCGAGCCAGGCGAAACCGGCCTGCGCAAAATGCTCTTCGGCATGGGCAGCCTGTCCCTGGGTGAACTGGCGGGCGAGCGCATGAAGGTTTCCCTGGAAGCCAACTCCCCTGAAGACGAGCAGGATTGCTTCAGCGACAACACCCACTACTCGCACTTCTACGATGCCAAAGGCGTGCGTAACGTTTATCTGGGCGAGTACACCCGGGTTGATGGCACCAAGCTGACCGGCGCCAGCCTGTCGTCGCTGGTGGCCAAGGCCGATCCGGCCGCCGACACCGCACTGAAAGCCGATCTGGCCGCGACCGAAGCGAAAATCCAGGTCATGGTCGATCACGCCAACAAGGGTGAGCACTACGACCAGTTGATCGCCGCCGGCAACACCGCTGGCAACCAGGTTGTTCGCGACGCCATCGCCGCACTGGTCAAGCAGACCGGTTCGATCGAAGCCGCTGCCGGCAAACTGGGCATCAGCGACCTGAACCCGGACAACGCCGATCACGAGTTCTGATCACCCCGTCCGCGTCAAAAAGAGGCGACCTTCGGGTCGCCTTTTTCATACCTGGCACACCGCTGTCCCTGTGGGAGCGAGCCTGCTCGCGAAGGCCTTATCCGGCGCGGCATTTTCAGCGCGTCGGGCGTCTCTTTCGCGAGCAGGCTCGCTCCCACAGTGTTGGCACGCGCTTCAAGGCTTGCGCTGTATCAAGCAAACGATAATTCCTCTTATTCAAACTCCCCTGCCCTGTTAGACTTTGCGCCTTTGTTTTCGCCCGTTTGCAGGATGTCTGATGCCGTCGTTGCCGCTTCGCTTGTCCGCACTGTTGCTGGCCCTGGGCCTGAGTGCCTGCGATGACGCCCCGCGTTTCACCAAGGCCGAGCCGGGTGAAGCGCGATCGGGCGGTGCGGCGACCGTGCGCAAGAGTGATCAGAACGCGTTCTCCCTGCCATCGGCCAACCTGCCGCCGTCGCGGCGGGTGGATTTCAGTGTCGGCAACAGCTTCTTCCGCAGCCCGTGGGTAATTGCGCCGTCGACCACCACGGCGCGCGACGGCCTCGGCCCGTTGTTCAATACCAACGCCTGCCAGAACTGCCACATCAAGGACGGTCGCGGTCATCCTCCGTCCCCCGATGCGACCAATGCGGTATCGATGCTGGTGCGCCTGTCGATTCCCGACGCGCCGCCCTACGCCAAAATCATCGAACAGCTCGGCGTGGTGCCGGAGCCGGTGTATGGCGGGCAGTTCCAGGACATGGCCGTGCCCGGCGTCGCCCCGGAAGGCAAGGTGCGCGTCGACTACACGCCAGTGCCCGTACGGTTCAAGGACGGCACGCAAGTGGAGTTGCGCAAACCGACCCTGAAGATCACTCAACTCGGTTACGGCCCGATGCATCCGGACACGCGTTTTTCCGCGCGGGTGGCACCGCCGATGATTGGTCTGGGCCTGCTCGAAGCAATCCCCGAAGAGGCGATCCTCGCCAACGCCGCCGCCCAGGCGAAAGAGAACAACGGCATCAATGGCCGGCCCAACCGGGTTTGGGATGACCAGTTGCAGAAAACCGTGATCGGCCGGTTCGGCTGGAAAGCCGGGCAGCCGAATCTCAACCAGCAGAATGTTCACGCGTTCTCCGGTGACATGGGCCTGACCACCAGCCTGCGGCCTTTCGACGACTGCACGGAGGCGCAGACCGCCTGCAAACAGGCGCCGAACGGCAATGGCCCGGACGGCGAACCGGAAGTCAGCGACAACATCCTGCGTCTGGTGCTGTTCTACAGCCGCAATCTGGCGGTGCCGGCGCGCCGTGGCGTCAACGACCCACAGGTGCTGGCCGGCAAGAACCTGTTTTTCCAGGCCGGTTGCCAGTCGTGCCACACGCCCAAATACACCACCGCCGCCAACGCCGCCGAACCTGAGCTGGCCAATCAAGTGATTCGTCCGTACAGCGATTTGCTCCTGCACGACATGGGCGAAGGACTGGCGGACAACCGCACGGAATTTCAGGCCTCCGGCCGCGACTGGCGCACGCCGCCGTTGTGGGGGATTGGTCTGACGCAAGCGGTCAGCGGTCACACGCAGTTTTTGCACGACGGCCGCGCTCGCAACCTGCTCGAAGCGGTGCTCTGGCATGGCGGCGAAGCGACGGCTGCGCAGCGACAGGTTTTGTCTTTCAATGCCGAGCAGCGCGCTGCGTTGCTGGCATTTCTGAACTCACTTTAAATACTGAAAACGCATCGGGAGCCCGACATGTTCCGTCCCAAGTTACTGTTCACCAGCCTTGCCGCGCTCGCCCTCGGCGCCTGCTCGCCGCAGGATCCGCAAGCGGTCACCTCGGCGGCGATCGCCAAATCGGTGATCCTGCCGACCTACACCCGCTGGGTCGAAGCCGACCGGCAACTGGCGGTCAGCGCCCTCGCCTACTGCCAGGGCAAGGAAAGCCTGGAAACCGCCCGCGCCGATTTCCTCCACGCGCAGAAAGCCTGGGCCGAGCTGCAACCGCTGCTGATCGGTCCGCTGGCCGAGGGCAATCGTTCGTGGCAAGTGCAGTTCTGGCCGGACAAGAAAAACCTCGTCGGCCGTCAGGTCGAGCAACTGGTCGTCGCCCAGCCGCAGATCGATGCCGCCGCGCTGGCCAAATCCAGCGTCGTGGTGCAAGGCCTGTCGGCTTACGAATACATCCTTTTTGACGCCAAGCCTGACGTCGCTAACGATGCGCAGAAAGCCAAGTACTGCCCGCTGTTGATCGCCATCGGCGAACGCCAGAAGCAACTGGCCGAGGAGATCCTGCAGGGCTGGAACAACACCGACGGCATGCTCGCGCAGATGAGCAAGTTCCCCAACCAGCGCTACGCCGACTCCCACGAAGCGATTGCCGATCTGCTACGCGTACAAGTCACTGCACTGGATACCCTGAAGAAAAAACTCGGTACGCCGATGGGCCGTCAGAGCAAAGGCGTGCCGCAGCCGTTCCAGGCGGATGCGTGGCGCAGCCAGTCGTCGCTGACCGCACTGGAAGCCAGCCTTGCCGCGGCCAAAACCGTTTGGGAAGGCGTCGACAACAAAGGCCTGCGCGGGCTGTTGCCAGCCGAGCAGAAACCCCTGGCGGACAAGATCGACGCCGCGTACGCCGCCTCGCTGAAGCTGTTCGACAGCACTCAGCGCTCGCTCGGCGAAATGCTCGAGGACGACGCCGGTCGCCAGCAACTCAACGATATCTACGACAGCCTCAACGTCGTCCATCGCCTGCATGAAGGCGAGCTGGCCAAGGCGCTGGGCATCCAACTGGGCTTCAATGCCAACGACGGTGACTGATGAGGGCGAGTGCCATGCTGCGACGTCAGGTTCTGACTTTAGGTAGTGCACTGCTGGGAGCAGTGACCCTGGGCGGCTGGACGCTGTTCAAACGCAAGGATCAGAGCCCGTTGCTGTTGTCGGCGCGCGATGACAGCGACGGCAAGCATTATGCCGTCGGTTATCGGCTCGACGGCACGCGGGTGTTCGCCACCCATGTCGGTCAGCGATGCCACGACATCATCAATCATCCGACGCAGCCGCTGGCGCTGTTCGTTGCGCGGCGTCCGGGTACCGAGAGTTACCTGATCGATCTGCGCGACGGCAAGTTGCTGCAGACCGTGACCTCGCAACCGAACCGGCACTTCTACGGCCACGCCGTGGTGCACAAGGACGGCGAATACCTCTACGCCACCGAGAACGACACCACCGATCCCGGCCGTGGCCTGCTCGGCGTGTACAAGTTCGAGGGTGAGCGACTGGTGCACACGGGCGAGATCTCCACCCACGGCCTCGGCCCGCATCAAGTGTCGTGGATGCCCGATGGCGAGACGCTGGTGGTGGCCAATGGCGGGGTTCGCACCGAGGCGGAAAGCCGCGGCGACATGAACCTCAACGCCATGGAGCCCCGCCTGGTGCTGATGCAGCGCGACGGCACGTTGCTGAGCAAGGAAACCCTCGCCCAGCAGATGAACAGCGTGCGCCACCTGGGCATCGCCAGCGATGGCACCATCGTCGCGGGCCAGCAATTCATGGGGCCGTCCCACGAGCGCTCGGAACTGCTGGCGATCAAACGGCCGGGGCAACCGTTCGTGGCGTTCCCGGTGGCCGAGCAACAGCTGCAGGCGATGGGGCACTACACCGCCAGCGTCGCGGTGCACAGCGATCTGCGTCTGGTCGCGTTGACGGCGCCGCGTGGCAACCGCTTCTTTATCTGGGATCTGGACAGCGGCGAACTGCGCCTCGATGCGCCGTTGCCTGATTGTGCCGGCGTCGGTGCGGTGAAGGATGGCTTTGTCGTGACCTCGGGTCAGGGCCGTTGCCGCTACTACGATTGCCGTCAGGAACAACTGCTGGCCAAGCCGCTGGAATTGCCGGCGGGGCTCTGGGATAACCATCTCCATCTGATGGCCTAGGCACCACGCGATTTGTGGCGAGGGAGCTTGCTCCCGCTGGACTGCGCAGCAGGCCCCGCTTTTGCACAAAAAGAGGAGCCGCTTTGCGCCTCGGCGGGAGCAAGCTCCCTCGCCACATGGATTCGGGTGTGCAGCACCTGTAATAACTGCCAGTTGGAATCCCCCCTGTACTCGGAGTAATGTGCCCGCCTGTCTCATGATTTATCCAAGGAACTGGACATATGCTGCGTCGCCGCATGCTGATCATGTTGGGTGTTGTTTTGCTGCTCGTCCTGGTGCTGGGCGGATACAAGGCCTTTTCGATCTACACGATGATCCAGGGCTTTTCCAAACCGAAACCACCCATCAGCGTCGCCGTGGCCACGGCCGGCGAACAGCCGTGGCAGATGCGTTTGCCCACTGTCGGTTCGCTCAAGGCGCTGCAAGGCGTTGATCTGAGCCTGGAAGTCGCCGGCACCGTCACTGAACTCAAATTCGAATCCGGGCAGAAGGTCAAGGCCGGCCAACCGTTGTTGCAACTCGACAGCGCCGTGGAAACCGCCCTGCTGGAAACCGCCCGCGCCGATCTCGGCCTGGCGCAACTGGACTTCGGCCGTGGCGCGCAACTGGTCGACAGCCGCGCGATCTCCAAAGGCGAATACGATCGCCTCTCCGCCGTGCTGCAAAAGAATAAGGCCACGGTCAATCAGCTCAATGCGTCACTGGCGAAAAAGCGCATCCTCGCACCATTCAGCGGCACCATCGGCATCCGTCAGGTCGACGTCGGCGACTACCTCGCCAGCGGCACCAAAATCGCCACGCTGCAAGACTTGAGCAGCCTCTACGCCGACTTCTACGTACCGGAACAAGCGGTGCCGAAACTCGCCATAGGCCAGCCCGTGCAGTTCACCGTTGCCGCTTACCCGGGGCAGAACTTTACCGGCAAGATCAGCGCGATCAACCCGATCGTCGAAAGCACCACGCGCAACATTCTCGTCCGCGCCACCCTGGCCAACCCCGACGGCAAGCTGCTGCCGGGGATGTTCGCCAGCCTTGAGGTGCTACTGCCCGATCCGCAGAAACACATCGTGGTGCCGGAGAGCGCGATCACCTACACCCTGTACGGCAACTCGGTGTACGTGGTCGGGCAGAAAAAAGCCGAGGACGGCAGCGTCGCCAAGGATGACAACGGCCAACCGCTGCTGATCGCCGAACGTCGTTTCGTCGAGACCGGTGAACGCCGTGATGGCCTGGTGATGATCAACAAGGGCGTGCAGAGCGGCGAACAGGTGGTGACGGCTGGCCAGATCAAACTGGACAACGGCGCCCACATCGCCATCAGCGACGACAAGACCCTCGGCGAGCAGAACAGTCCGCCTCGCGCCGACTGATCAAGGAATCCCCATGGCTTTTACCGATCCGTTCATCCGCCGCCCGGTGCTCGCCACCGTGGTCAGCCTGCTGATTGTGCTGCTGGGCTTCCAGGCCTGGAGCAAACTGCCGCTGCGCCAGTACCCGCAAATGGAAAACGCCCTGATCACGGTGACCACGGCTTATCCCGGGGCCAACGCCGAGACCATTCAGGGCTACATCACCCAACCGATGCAACAGAGCCTGGCCAGCGCCGAGGGCATCGACTACATGACCTCGGTCAGCCGGCAGAACTTCTCGGTGATCTCGATTTACGCGCGCATTGGCGCCAACACCGACCGCTTGTTCACCGAGTTGCTGGCCAAGGCCAACGAGGTCAAGAACAAGCTGCCGCAGGACGCTGAAGACCCGGTGCTGAGCAAGGAATCTGCCGACGCTTCGGCGCTGATGTACATCAGTTTCTTCAGCAAGGACCTGAGCAACCCGCAGATCACCGACTACCTGTCGCGGGTCATCCAGCCGAAACTGGCGACGCTGCCGGGCATGGCCGAAGCGGAAATCCTCGGCAATCAGGTATTCGCCATGCGCCTGTGGCTCGACCCGGTGAAGCTCGCCGGCTTCGGCCTCAGCGCCGCCGACGTCACCGCCGCGGTGCGTCAGTACAACTTCCTATCCGCCGCCGGTGAGGTGAAAGGCGAGTACACCGTCACCAGCATCAATGCCAACACCGAACTGAAATCCGCCGAAGCCTTCGCGGCGATTCCGCTCAAGGTCGACGGCGACAGCCGCGTGCTGCTGCGCGATGTCGCGCGGGTGGAAATGGGCGCGGAAAACTACGACTCGATCAGTTCGTTCGGCGGCACGCCGTCGGTGTACATCGGCATCAAGGCCACGCCGGGGGCCAACCCGCTGGACGTGATCAGGGAAGTGCGCAAGCTGATGCCCGAGCTGGAAGCGCAGCTGCCACCGAACCTGAAAAGCGAAATCGCCTACGACGCCACACTGTTCATTCAAGCCTCGATCGATGAGGTGGTGAAAACCCTGTTCGAAGCGGTACTGATCGTCATCGTCGTGGTGTTCCTGTTCCTCGGCGCACTGCGCTCGGTGGTGATCCCGGTGGTGACCATCCCGCTGTCGATGATCGGCGTGATGTTCTTCATGCAGATGATGGGTTACTCGATGAACCTGCTGACGCTGCTGGCAATGGTGCTGGCCATCGGTCTGGTGGTGGACGATGCGATTGTCGTGGTGGAAAACATCCACCGGCACATCGAAGAAGGCAAGACGCCGTTCGATGCTGCCCTGGAAGGTGCGCGCGAGATCGCCATGCCGGTGGTGTCGATGACCATCACCCTGGCGGCGGTGTACGCGCCGATCGGTTTTCTCACCGGGCTGACCGGAGCACTGTTCAAGGAGTTCGCCCTGACCCTGGCCGGTGCGGTGGTGATTTCCGGCGTCGTCGCCCTGACCCTGTCGCCGATGATGTGCGCGTTTCTGCTGCGTCACGAAGAGAATCCCAGCGGACTGGCCCATCGTCTCGACCGGGTTTTCGAAGGCCTCAAGCGCCGCTATCAAAGCATGCTGCACGGCACGCTCAATACCCGGCCGGTGGTGCTGGTGTTCGCGGTGATCGTGCTGTGTCTGATTCCGGTGTTCCTCAAGTTCACCAAGTCGGAACTGGCGCCGGACGAGGACCAGGGCATCATTTTCATGATGGCCAGCGCGCCGCAGCCGACCAACCTCGACTACCTGAGCACCTACACCGACCAATTCATCACCATCTTCAAAGAGTTTCCCGAGTACTACTCTTCGTTCCAGATCAACGGCTACAACGGCGTGCAGGCCGGCATCGGCGGTTTCCTGCTCAAACCGTGGAACGAGCGCGGCCGTACGCAGATGGAAATCCTCCCCGAGGTGCAGAGCAAGCTGGAGAGCATTCCCGGCTTGCAGATCTTCGGCTTCAACCTGCCCTCCTTGCCCGGCACCGGTGAAGGGTTGCCGTTCGAATTCGTGGTCAACACCTCCAATGACTACGAGTTGCTGCTGCAAGTTGCCGAGCGCATCGAGAAGCGCGCCATGGAGTCGGGCAAGTTCGCCTTCGTCGACCTCGATCTGGCGTTCGACAAACCGGAAGTGGTGGTCGATATCGACCGCGACAAGGCTGCGCAGATGGGCGTATCGATGCTCGATCTGGGCGGCACGCTGGCGACCTTGCTTGGCGAGGCGGAGATCAACCGCTTCACCATCGACGGGCGCAGCTACAAGGTCATCGCCCAGGTCGAACGGGCCTACCGCGACAACCCCGACTGGCTGAACAACTACTACGTGAAAAACACTCAGGGCGAATTGTTGCCGCTGTCGACCTTGATCAAGGTCAGCGACCGCGCACGACCGCGCCAGCTCAACCAGTTCCAGCAGCTCAACGCGGCGAAGATTTCCGGTTTCCCGCTGGTGAGCATGGGCGAAGCCATCGATACCGTGCTGCAGATCGCCCGTGAAGAAGCGCCGGCAGGATTTGCCTTCGATTACGGCGGCGCCTCGCGCCAGTACGTGCAGGAAGGCAGTGCCTTGTGGGTCACGTTCGCCCTGGCGTTGGCGATCATCTTTCTGGTGCTGGCCGCGCAGTTCGAGAGCTTCCGTGATCCGCTGGTGATTCTGGTGACGGTGCCGCTGTCGATCTGCGGCGCGCTGATTCCGCTGTTCCTTGGCTGGTCGAGCATGAACATCTACACCCAGGTCGGGCTGGTGACGCTGATCGGCCTGATCAGCAAGCACGGCATCCTGATCGTCGAGTTCGCCAACCAGTTGCGCAAGGACAAGGGCCTGACTGCCCGCGAAGCCGTGGAGGAAGCGGCGGCGATTCGCTTGCGCCCGGTACTGATGACCACGGCGGCGATGGTGTTCGGCATGGTGCCGCTGATTCTCGCGACCGGCGCGGGAGCGGTCAGCCGGTTTGATATCGGCCTGGTGATTGCCACGGGGATGTCGATTGGCACGTTGTTTACGTTGTTCGTGCTGCCGTGTGTCTACACCTTCCTGGCGAAACCGGATCCCAAACCCACCACATAGCTCCTTGTAGGAGTGAGCCTGCTCGCGATAGCGGTATGTCAGTTTCCATAATGTTGACTGACACACCGTTATCGCGAGCAGGCTCACTCCTACAGGGGGAGCGGTGTGTAAAAAAAAAGGCCTCGCATTTGCGAGGCCTTTTATTTGGGCTTCATTCGTTTCAACTGGCTGGCCTCATTCCCTGGGACAGTCCGAACATGAACAACAACAAATCATGATCGGGCTGGGTCGCCACGGAGGCCTTGGCCACCCGTGGAACCGAACAGAAAGCGTCGTTCCCGGACGCTCCTATGACCTGCATGCGCGGCTGCTCCCAGGCAGCCACCGCCAGTGAAGCAACTGCCAAGGCCCCAACCAGGAACAAACCTCGTGCAATTTCGAGTTTCATCGCTATAAACCTTTGATAGCGCTGCCAAACGCCGTCTCATAAAAGTAGACGAGTTTTTTCCAGTCGGCATCGCGGAACGACGAATGGCGACGCAGCTGCTTCATGTCATGCTGCGCGGCGCGATAGGCGGTCAGGCGCTGGCGGCACTTCTCCAGATCGATCAGCGCCACTTCAACCTGCGCCGCTTCACCTTCACCGATCACCCGCACGAACACGTGCTTGATGTAGATGCAGCTGTGCTGCCAGCGACCCTTGTGCATGCGCGCCAGGTTCTCGGCGAGGTCCTTGAGGACACGCTCGTAAACCACGTCGCCACATTGATCGCGGCCACCAGCAGCGGCCAGCCAGTGTTCCAGTTCCTGAAAGCCGTCGAGCGATCTGGTGACAAGCAGGGCCCGCCACTTGTGCTGCGGATCCGGTTGAGCGCCGCAAAAAACGATCTGCGGAACCCGCACACCGAGCTTGCTCACGCCGGTCAGTGCATCGAGTTCACGCAATACGGTCGGGCGACCGAACGGGTGCAACCAGCTGCGATAGATGTGCCCGGTCTGGCGCTTGGCGTACAGCAACTGGCCGTCACGGCCGACGATGCGCTGCACACCACTTTCACCGCCGCGGCGCACGTTGGGCTCTTCAACCCATTCGCCGCGCTGGGCCCAGTAATAATCGAAACCATCCTGTGGAGCGACACCCGCTCCAACCGCTGCTTGCACTGCCATCCTCTACCTCTTGCGTAATACGTAAACCCGCCACATCGCATAGAGCGGTATAAAGTCCAGTTGTTCCTGAATGCGGAAACCCGCCTGTTCAAATTCTTTCTCGATCGTCGTTGCCGGAATCAGAAAGCGATTCTGGTAATCGCGATTTGGCCGGTCCAGCTCAGCACGTTTGCGCTTCCAGGCTTTGAAGTTGCCGTCGACCCACAATGAAACAATCACGCTGTCACGGGTAACCCGCTCGAATTCACGCAGGATCACCTTACGGTGCTCGGCTTCACCGATGTGGTGAAGAAGACGCATGCAGAAGATGCTGTCGACCGCGTTATCCGGCAGAGCAATATCGAATGCCGAGGTGTGCAGCGGTTGTACGCGCTTGACCACCTCGGCCGGCTGACCTTGCAGCGCCGTATTGATCATCGACTCGGAATTGTCCGCACCGATAATTACCCGATTGGGCTTTTCCGCGAGCATCGGCCAGAAGCGCCCTGCACCGCAGGGCAGGTCCAGCACCAGTCCGGGATCCCCCGCCAGCGCCAGGGCCTTGCGCCCCAATTGCTCGTCGCGCCAGTGCGACAGGCGGCGGCCAAGGCTCTCCTTGTGCTTGCGCAGGTAACGTTGCGCGTGTTGGTCGTCGTACTTTTCGGAAAAATCGAGCTTGATCGGGCCGGCCATCATCTGGACTCCTGAGTTCTGATGACGTCACCTTAGGCAGCGACGTGTCAGCGTCAGGTCATCCAATTGTGAAAATTCTGTCAGGTAAATCTGCAAAGTATTACAACGTTATACAGGATTTAGACAGGTGGGCGGGAGTAGCCTCGAGCCACTATTTGCCTGCATTCACGCCAAGATCTACCTCGAATCGGCAGCCATTGGGCTCCATTGTGCTCAGGCTGACCGTCCAGCCCTGGTTTTCGCAGATGCGCTGCACCAGCGATAACCCCAGGCCCAGACCCTCGCCCCGCTTCTCGCTGCCGCGCACAAATGGCTCGAACATCGCCTCGCGTTTTTCCTCGGGAATGCCCACGCCCGAGTCCTCGACGGCGAAGCCGTTGGCGGTGAGGGTCAGGCGAATGAAACCCTGCTCGGTGTAATGCAGTGCATTGCGCAGCAAATTGCCCATCACCGCGTTGAGCAAGGTCGCGTTGTAACGGGTGTCTGGAGGGTTGCCTGCCTCGAACATCAGCGTCAGGCCCTTGCGCTCGATCGGCTCGCGCCACAGGCACAGCAGGCTTTCGGCCACTTGCGTGAGGTTCTGCTGCGGCGCTGCCCCGGCCTCTTCGTTCTGCGCGCGCGCCAGCGTCAGGAAGGTCTGCACCAGCTCGCGCATTTCCTCACTCGCGCGGGCGATACGCTCGACCTGGGCGCGACCGCGCTGATCGATGCCGGGGTTTTCCAACAGCAGTTCGCAGGAACTGGCGAGGACCATCAACGGCGTGCGCAATTCATGGCTGACGTCGCTGGTGAACAGCCGCTCGCGGGTCAACGCCTGACGCAACCGGCCCAGCGTGGCATCGAACGCCACTGCCAGTTCACCGACTTCATCCGCGGCGTAATCCGGTGCCAGGGGTGGCGCCAGGCCGAGCAACTGATCGCGATGGCGCACCTGCCGGGCCAGCCGCACCACCGGCGCCATCACCTTGCGCGCGAGCACCCAGCCGAGAAACACCGCCAGCGCCAGACTGAGCACGAAGCCCACCAGCACCACGGCGAACAGCACGCGCTCGCGCTCTTCGAAATCGCTCTGATCCTGCAGGAGCACGTAGCGCCGGCCATCGACCACTTCGACCATGGCGTGATAGGACAGCTGCTCGCGAAACACTTCGTGGAAACCTGCATCGAGATGCCGCAAATCCTTGGGCAGCTCGAAATCCCCGGGCCCGCCGCTGAAATAGAACAGCTGATCCGGCTCCGGGCGATGGCTCCAGTCCGAGACGTTGTCCATCAGCAGCAGGCGTTGCAGGTCGCCGCCCAGCCCTGCGGAAATCAATTTCTCTTCCACCAGGTGCACCGTCGCCACGATGCCCATGGCGAAAGCGCCGGCCACCAGTGCGCTCATCAGCGCAAAGGCGATGATGATCCGCTGGGAAAGGCTCTGCTTAAACTCCATCTCGGCCCTCGGCCAAGCGATAACCGACACCGTGCACGGTGTGCAGCAGTGGCTTGGCGAATGGCTTGTCGATCACCTGGCGCAACTGGTGAACATGGCTGCGCAGGCTGTCGCTGTCCGGGCAGTCGTCGCCCCACAGCGCTTCTTCGAGAATCTCCCGACGCAGGACGTGCGGGCTCTTCTGCATCAGTACCGCGAGCAACTTGAGGCCGACCGGGTTGAGCTTGAGCAGCTTGCCTTCACGGGTCACTTCCAGGGTGTCGAGGTCGTAGCTCAGATCACCGACCTGCAACGCGCGGCGACCGCCGCCTTGGGCACGGCGCATGACCGCTTCGACGCGCGCCGCCAGTTCGGACAGGGCGAACGGTTTGATCAGGTAATCGTCGGCACCGGACTTGAAGCCCTGCAGCCGGTCGTCGAGTTGATCGCGCGCAGTGAGCATGATCACCGGAGTGTCGCGCCGGGCATCTTCACGCAGGCGCTTGCACAAGGTGTAGCCGTCGATGCCGGGCAGCATGATGTCGAGCACGATCAGGTCGTAATGCTCGGTTGCCGCCAGATGCAGACCGGACAGACCATCCTGGGCGCAATCGACGGTATAGCCTTTCATGCCCAGGTAATCGGCCAGATTGGCCAGGATGTCACGGTTGTCTTCGACCAGCAGAATTCGCATGGGCACCTCCTCCGAACGGGGTAACGGCCGTCTTGGCCCGCGCAGCTTACGGCCAAGTGTGGCTCAGGGCTAGGGGCCGTTGGATAAACCCGCGCATTGCGCTACCCGACGTTTTTTTCACTTTCGATTAACAAATCGCCGACGCCACCGCGCGCAGACTCCGCGCGATCTCGCTCTCTCCACTCCCTTCATCGACCAAGGAATCTGCCATGGTGTCGACCTCTGCCCTTCCCGCTTCAAGACCACTGAACGGGTGGTTGTGTCTGGGCATTCCCGCAGCGGCGGCGATCATTCTCCTGTTGCTGGAACTGACCGATCTGGACATGGTTCTGGCGCGAATGTTCTACGACCCGGTCGCCGGTGATTTCATCGGGCGGCACAGCTATTTTCTCGAAGACATCCTGCATGACCGGGCGAAACAGGTGGTGATCGGCTTCTCGGTATTTGCCATCCTCGGTTTCATCGGCGCGTTTTTCATCGAACGGCTGAAACCGTTCAAGCGTGAATTGGGCTGTCTGGTGCTATCGCTGGGACTGGCCACTTCGTTCGTCACTCCGGTCAAAGCCGTTACCGCGGTGCAGTGCCCATGGAGTCTGGAGCAATTCGGCGGCCATGAAACCTACAGCAAACTGATGGAGCATCGTCCCGCCACCGACAAGCCCGGGCGTTGCTGGCCGGGTGGCCATGCAGCGACCGGGTTCACCTTGTTTGCGTTGTTCTTCGTGCTGCGCGACCGCCGTCCCCGGCTGGCACGGCTGGCGTTTGTATTTGCCTTCGCGCTGGGCTCGGTGTTCTCGATCAGCCGCATGATGCAGGGCGCGCACTTCTTTTCGCACAATGTATGGACGGCGATCTTCTGCTGGCTGATTTGTCTGGGGGCCTATTACTGGGTGCTTTATCGCCCGGCAGGCAAGACTTCGACGGTTTTGAATGCGCAGCCAATCAACGCCTGAAATACAAATCCAATGTAGGAGTGAGCCTGCTCGCGATAGCGATGTGTCATTCAAATAGCCAGTGACTGACATACCGCTATCGCGAGCAGGCTCACTCCTACAGGGGGCGGTGCAACTCTGGAATTCGGGCAATAAAAAACCCCGCTGACTTTCGCCAGCGGGGTTTTGCGTTACAGGGCCAGGGCTGGCTTACATCATGCCGCCCATGCCACCCATGCCGCCCATGTCTGGCATGCCGCCGCCCGCTGCACCTTCTTTCTTCGGTGCGTCAGCAACAGCTGCTTCCGTGGTCAGGATCAGACCGCCGATCGAAGCTGCGGCTTGCAGAGCCGAACGGGTTACCTTGGTTGGGTCCAGGATGCCCATTTCGATCATGTCGCCGTATTCGCCGGAAGCAGCGTTGTAACCGAAGTTACCTTTGCCGTTCTTCACTTCGTTGACGACTACGCTTGGCTCGTCACCGGAGTTGGCAGCGATCTGACGCAGCGGCGCTTCAACAGCGCGACGCAGCACAGCGATACCGACGTTCTGGTCAGCGTTGTCGCCGGTCAGCTCGGTCAGTGCTTCCAGAGCACGGATCAGCGCCACGCCACCGCCAGGTACCACGCCTTCTTCAACGGCTGCACGGGTTGCGTGCAGGGCGTCTTCAACGCGGGCTTTCTTCTCTTTCATTTCAACTTCGGAACCAGCGCCAACCTTGATCACTGCAACGCCGCCGGACAGCTTGGCCAGACGCTCTTGCAGTTTTTCACGGTCGTAGTCCGAGGACGTTTCGGCAACCTGGGCACGGATCTGAGCGATACGGCCTTCGATGTCTGCCTGTACGCCAGCACCGTCAACGATGATGGTGTTTTCCTTGGACAGGGTCACGCGCTTGGCGTTACCCAGGTGCTCCAGGGTGGTGCTTTCCAGGCTCAGACCGATCTCTTCGGAGATCACGGTACCGCCGGTCAGAACAGCGATGTCCTGCAGCATGGCCTTGCGACGGTCGCCGAAGCCCGGTGCCTTGACGGCAGCGACTTTGACGATGCCACGCATGTTGTTCACAACCAGAGTCGCCAGGGCTTCGCCTTCAACGTCTTCGGCCACGATCAGCAGTGGACGGCCGGCTTTGGCAACGGCTTCCAGCACTGGCAGCATTTCGCGGATGTTCGAGATCTTCTTGTCGACCAGCAGGATCAGCGGGCCGTCGAGCTCGGCAACCATGGTGTCCGGCTTGTTGACGAAGTATGGCGACAGGTAGCCACGGTCGAACTGCATGCCTTCTACAACCGACAGTTCGTTTTCCAGGCCCGAGCCTTCTTCAACGGTGATCACGCCTTCTTTACCGACTTTTTCCATGGCTTCGGCAATGATGTCGCCGATGGAGTTGTCGGAGTTGGCCGAGATGGTGCCGACCTGAGCGATGGCCTTGAAGTCAGCGCATGGCTTGGACAGGGCTTTGAGCTCTTTGACGATGGCGATGGTCGCCTTGTCGATGCCGCGCTTGAGGTCCATCGGGTTCATGCCGGCAGCGACGGCTTTCAGGCCTTCGTTGACGATCGACTGAGCCAGAACGGTAGCGGTGGTAGTACCGTCACCAGCGTCATCGTTGGCACGGGAGGCAACGTCTTTGACCAGCTGCGCGCCCATGTTTTCGAAACGATCTTCGAGTTCGATCTCTTTGGCGACGGAAACGCCGTCCTTGGTGATGGTCGGAGCGCCGAAGCTCTTCTCGAGGATCACGTTACGGCCTTTCGGGCCCAGGGTCGCTTTTACCGCGTCAGCCAGAACGTTGACGCCTTTGAGCATCTTGGAGCGGGCGGCATCGCCGAACTTAACTTCTTTAGCAGCCATGATCGATATTCCTTAAATACTTTGTAGTAACGGGAAAATGAACGGGAGTATCAGCCTTCGATAACCGCGAGAATTTCGTTCTCGCTCATTACCAGCAGGTCTTCGCCATCGACTTTCACAGTGTTGCTGCCGGAGTAGGGACCGAACACAACCTTGTCGCCTTCCTTCACGGACAGTGCACGCACTTCACCGTTTTCCAGAGCTTTGCCCGGGCCTACAGCGAGAATCACACCGTGGTTGGCTTTTTCAGCAGCCGAACCTGGCAGGACGATACCGCCAGCGGTTTTCTTTTCTTCTTCGCTGCGACGGATAACGACGCGGTCATGCAGAGGACGAAGCTTCATTGTCGATCTCTCCTAATTGTGGTTTTCATCGGCCGGTGTAGTCCCGGCGGGTTTAACAAATCCGGCCTGCGCCGGTCGCGATTCGTCGAGCGAACCGCGGAAGTCTGTCCGGTTCAAATACCGGAAACCTTTCGGTGACCGATACATAGGGGCGTACAAGCCGATTACAAGGGCTGGCGGAAAAAATTTTTCATCCAGACACGGTAAATAACAGCCATAAACGAGCACGGCACCCGCAGGTGCCGTGTCGATGCTGATGTCACTTGTTGTCGCGGTGTTCGAACTCGCCTTCGATCACATTCGGCTCTCGACCGAGCGGCTCGCGCGGGGCCGGGCCGCCACGGGGTTGCAGGTCGTCGGCGAAAGCGCGCTGGCGCATGGCCTGATCTTCGGCGCGCTGGCGCATCTTGTTCGCCAGCAGACGACGAGTGACCGGCAACAGCATCACCAGACCGACCACGTCACTGATGAAGCCGGGAATGATCAACAGGCCACCAGCCAGCGCCAGCATCAGGCCTTCGAGCATGGTCTGCGCGGGCAACTCGCCGCGATTCAGGCTTTCCCGGGCACGCAATGCGGTGGCCAGACCGGCGACGCGCAGCACGAACACACCGAACATCGAGCCGAGAATGATCAGCAGCAGGGCCGGGAAGAACCCGATAGAGCCTGCCACTTTGACGAATACGAACAGCTCCAGCACTGGAAACAGCAGAAAGAGCAACAGAAAAGGGCGCATCAAAGTTTCCTCAACGCAAGAAATGCCTTGCAGTAAGCCTTAGATGACGTCGCCCTTGCGTGAATTCAACCTTAAGAATCCGGTTTTTTTGGCCAGACCTCGGCGTGAGCCAATGAAACCAAGGCCTCGCGCACTTGTGTCGGCGTATTACATGGCGCCGCGAAGGGTAACCAGTACAGCGCCTGACCGATGCGCAGATGCATGCCTTCGCTGTCGATGCCGGCCAGTTGCGCCGGCTCGCTGTTCGGCAGCCCCGCCAGCGCGACGTAATGGGCGATGGCTTTGGCGTGGTCGCTGTTCATGTGCTCGACCATGCTGATTTCCGCCTTGCCGGCGAACGGGTTGGCCAGGACCAGATGGTCGACCCAGTGGATCGCGCCAAACCCGCCGATGTAGCGATGGCGCACCGGATCGAGCACCCAGAAATCGAAATCATGAGCCTGGTGATAATTCTGCGAGTCTGGGAAATAGCGGTAATAACGTTCGGCGGCGGCCTCGATGGCTGCCGGGTCTTCGAGCTTCCGCGCTTGCGCCAGATAGGTCAGACGCCCGACCGCCTGCACATCGTCGGCCTCGCGCTCGCCCACCAGCATCGAGCACTTCGGATCCTTCTGCAGGTTGTGGGTGTGCTGGGCGATGCGGCTGATCAGAATCAGCGGCCGGCCCTGCTCGTCCAGGCAATACGGCACAACCGAGCCGAAGGGAAAACCCGGCATCGATCTGGAATGGGTCGACAGCACTCCACGGTATTCCTTGAGAAGCAATTCTCGGGCATTCTTCGCCACTTCAGCGCTCAATTTGTGACTCCTTAAATGGGTTCCGTCTAGAAAACGGACAGGCGCGCAGTGAAAAGTAACCGGCGCGCATCGGGCAAATGTTCTAGTGCAACCAGGCCCGGACCGGTGCCGATCGAGCGTTGCCGACAACAAAAACAACTCAGACCTGCCAGCGGGACATGCGAATGCAACTCAACGACAAAGTAATCATTATCACCGGCGGTTGCCAGGGTTTGGGCCGCTCCATGGCCGAGTATTTCGCCGGCAAGGGAGCGAAACTGGCCCTGGTCGATCTGAATCAGGAAAAACTCGACGACGCCGTGGCCGCCTGCAAAGCCCAGGGTGTCGACGCGCGCAGCTACCTGTGCAACGTCGCCAATGAAGAACAGGTCGAGCACATGGTCGCGCAAGTGGCCGAAGACTTCGGCGCCATCCACGGCTTGATCAACAACGCCGGGATCCTGCGCGATGGTCTGCTGCTGAAGGTCAAGGACGGCGAGATGAGCAAGATGAGCCTCGCCCAGTGGCAGGCGGTGATCGACGTCAACCTGACCGGCGTGTTCCTCTGCACCCGTGAAGTCGCGGCGAAAATGGTCGAGCTGAAGAACAGCGGCGCGATCATCAATATTTCGTCGATCTCCCGCGCGGGTAACGTCGGCCAGACCAACTACTCGGCAGCCAAGGCTGGCGTAGCGGCGGCGACCGTGACCTGGGCAAAAGAGCTGGCGCGTTACGGCATTCGCGTCGCGGGCATTGCGCCGGGCTTCATCGAAACCGAGATGACCCTGGGCATGAAGCCGGAAGCGCTGGAGAAGATGACCTCGGGTATTCCGCTCAAGCGCATGGGCAAGCCGGAAGAGATCGCCCATTCGGCGGCGTATATCTTCGAGAACGACTATTACACCGGGCGGATTCTGGAGATGGATGGCGGGTTGCGTATCTAAGTCCCACCACAAAACCACTGTAGGAGTGAGCCTGCTCGCGATAGCGGATTAACATTCAACAGATGCGTTGAATGAACGACCGCAATCGCGAGCAGGCTCACTCCTACAGGGTTATCGGTGTTGCGAATTGATCAATCGTCGCTGATGGTGATGTTCGGCATCGCCGGCGTAACGGCTTCCTGCAACACAATGCGCGCGCCGACGTGGCGGGCCAGTTCCTGATAGACCATGGCGATCTGGCTGTCCGGCTCGGCGATCACGGTTGGCTTGCCGCCGTCGGCCTGTTCGCGGATCAGCATCGACAGCGGCAGCGAGGCCAGCAGTTCGACGCCGTACTGGGTGGCCAGTTTCTCACCGCCACCTTCACCGAACAGATGCTCGGCATGCCCGCAGTTCGAGCAGATGTGCACGGCCATGTTTTCCACCACGCCCAGCACCGGAATGTTGACCTTGCGGAACATTTCCACGCCTTTGCGTGCATCGAGCAGCGCCAGATCCTGCGGCGTGGTGACGATCACCGCGCCCGCCACCGGGACTTTCTGCGCCAGGGTCAGCTGGATGTCGCCGGTGCCTGGTGGCATGTCGATGACCAGGTAATCCAGATCGCCCCACGCGGTTTGCGTGACCAGTTGCAGCAGCGCCCCGGAAACCATCGGCCCGCGCCAGACCATCGGCGTGTTGTCGTCGGTCAGGAATGCCATCGACATGACTTCCACACCGTGGGCCTTGAGCGGCACGAACCACTTCTGATCCTTGATTTCCGGGCGGGTGCGCTCGGGGATGCCGAACATGATGCCCTGGCTCGGGCCGTAGATATCGGCGTCGAGGATGCCGACCTTGGCGCCTTCGCGGGCCAGTGCCAGTGCGAGGTTGGCGGCAGTGGTGGATTTGCCCACGCCGCCCTTGCCGGAAGCGACGGCGACGACGTTCTTGACGTTGGCCAGCCCCGGAATCTGCGCCTGGGCCTTGTGCGCGGCGATCACGCTGGTGACCTCGACTTTCGCTGCCGTGACGCCGTCGAGATTTTCGATTGCCAGTTGCAGCATCTGCGCCCAACCGCTCTTGAACAGCCCCGCGGCATAGCCGATTTCCATCTGCACATTGACGCGGTCACCGATGATCTCGATGTTTTTCACGCAACCGGCGCTGAGCGGGTCCTGGTTCAGGTAAGGGTCGGTGTATTGGCTGAGGACGGCTTCCACCGCTGCGCGAGTGACGGCGCTCATGGGCAACTCCGATAACAAGACTGGAAAGGATGGCGGCTATCCTACCCCTTCTGCCCTCCAGACGGCATGCCCGGCAACCATTTGCAGGGGTGAAATATCTTTGCCGGCGCTTTATAGTGGCCGACCTCCGTTTCATCAAGTAGCGAAGCCCCATGTCCGAGCCACGCAAGATCCTCGTCACCAGCGCCCTGCCCTACGCCAACGGTTCGATCCACCTTGGCCACATGCTGGAATACATCCAGACCGATATGTGGGTGCGCTTCCAGAAGCATCGCGGCAACCAATGCATCTATGTCTGCGCCGACGACGCCCACGGTTCGGCGATCATGCTGCGCGCGGAAAAGGAAGGCATCACCCCGGAACAACTGATCGCCAACGTGCAGGCTGAACACAGCGCCGACTTTGCCGATTTCCTGGTTGATTTCGACAACTTCCACTCCACTCACGCCGAAGAAAACCGTGAGCTGTCGAGCCAGATCTACCTCAAGCTGCGTGACGCCGGGCACATCGCCCAGCGCTCGATCACCCAGTATTTCGACCCGGAAAAGAAAATGTTCCTGGCCGACCGCTTCATCAAGGGCACCTGCCCGAAATGCGGCACCGAAGACCAGTACGGCGACAACTGCGAAAAATGCGGCGCGACCTACGCTCCGACCGACCTGAAAGATCCGAAGTCGGCGATCTCCGGCGCCACCCCGGTGCTCAAGGATTCCCAGCACTTCTTCTTCAAGCTGCCGGATTTCCAGGACATGCTCCAGGCCTGGACCCGTAGCGGCACCCTGCAGGACGCCGTGGCCAACAAAATCGCCGAATGGCTGGACGCCGGCCTGCAACAGTGGGACATCTCCCGCGATGCGCCGTACTTCGGTTTCGAGATTCCGGGCGAACCGGGCAAGTATTTCTACGTCTGGCTGGATGCGCCGATCGGCTACATGGCGAGTTTCAAGAACCTCTGCGACCGTAAGCCTGCGCTTGACTTCGACGCGTTCTGGGGCAAGAACTCGACCGCCGAGCTGTATCACTTCATCGGCAAGGACATCGTCAACTTCCACGCGCTGTTCTGGCCAGCCATGCTTGAAGGCGCCGGCTACCGCAAGCCGACCGGCATCAACGTGCACGGCTACCTGACCGTCAACGGCCAGAAAATGTCGAAGTCGCGCGGCACCTTCATCAAGGCCCGCACCTATCTCGATCACCTGTCGCCGGAATACCTGCGCTATTACTACGCAGCCAAACTGGGCCGTGGCGTCGATGACCTCGACCTGAACCTCGAAGACTTCGTGCAGAAGGTCAACTCCGACCTGGTCGGCAAAGTGGTCAACATCGCCAGCCGTTGCGCCGGTTTCATTCACAAGGGCAACGCTGGCCTGCTGGTCGACAACAATGCCGCGCCGGAACTGACCGAGGCCTTCCTCGCCGCTGCGCCGAGCATTGCCGACGCCTATGAAGCCCGCGACTTCGCCCGTGCCATGCGTGAAACCATGGCCCTGGCCGACCGCGCCAACGCGTGGATCGCCGACAAGGCACCGTGGTCGCTGAACAAGCAGGAAGGCAAGCAGGATGAAGTCCAGGCAATCTGCGCCACCGGCATCAACCTGTTCCGCCAGTTGGTGATCTTCCTCAAACCGGTGCTGCCGCTGCTGGCCGCCGATGCCGAGGCGTTCCTCAACGTCGCGCCGCTGACCTGGACCGACCACCCCACCCTGCTGGCCAACCATCAGTTGAACGAATTCAAACCGTTGATGACCCGCATCGACCCGGTAAAAGTGCAAGCCATGACCGACGCCTCGAAAGAAGACCTGACCGCCAGCCAGACCGACACCGGCGAAGCCAAGCCTGCGGGCAACGGCGAGCTGGCCAAGGATCCGCTGTCGCCGGAAATCGATTTCGACGCGTTCGCCGCCATCGACCTGCGCGTGGCGCTGATCGTCAAGGCCGAACACGTGGAGGGCGCCGACAAACTGCTGCGCCTGACCCTCGATATCGGTGACGAGCAACGCAATGTGTTCTCCGGGATCAAGAGCGCTTACCCGGATCCATCCAAACTCGACGGTCGCCTGACCATGATGATCGCCAACCTCAAGCCACGGAAAATGAAATTCGGTATTTCCGAGGGCATGGTGATGGCTGCAGGTCCCGGCGGTGAAGAGATCTACCTGCTGAGTCCGGACAGCGGCGCCAAGCCGGGTCAGCGCATCAAGTAAGACGTTGCCGTAAAACGATCCCACCGACGTGCCCCGCATGCCGGTGGGATTTTTCATATCTGGCCGGATAGTGCCTAACCTTAAGGATACCCGCCCGTTTCGCTGGCAGAACCATGACCGAACTCGTGTTAACGCTGATCAGTGCTGCGCTGCTCAACAACTTCGTGTTGCACTGGCCGCTGGGCGTCGCTCCGCTGCTGGCGGGTAGCCGACGGCAAGTCCATGCGCTGGGGTTGGCGACGTTGTGCCTGATGATGATCGTCGGCGTCATCGGTCAGGCGATCTGGCAGTGGATGCTGGTGCCACTGAAGCTTGAAGCGCTGCGTCTGTTCGTGTTCCTGCCGCTGAGTGTGTTGTTGATCGCGCCGCTGCTGAAACTGCTGGCGCGCGGCCTGCCCGATTGGCCGTTCGCTGGATTGTGGCCGCTGCTGCTCGGCAATGCCGGGGTACTCGGGCTGGCCTTGATCAATGCGCAAAACGATCATGGCCTGCTGCACGCGACAGCTTTGAGTTTGGGTGCAGGGCTGGGTTTCTGGCTGGTGCTGAGCGTGTTCTGCGACCTGCGTGAACGCACGGCCGCCAACGATATTCCCCTGCCCTTTCGCGGCCTGCCGATCGAGCTGATCAGCGCCGGACTGATCGCAGTGATTTTTCTCGGATTCAGTGGATTGATCAAAACATGAGTCTGATTCAACGCATCGATGCCCTGCTGCCGCAGACCCAATGCGGCAAGTGCGGCCATCCCGGATGCAAACCCTATGCGCAAGGCATCGTTGATGGCGAGCCGATCAACAAATGCCCGCCGGGCGGCGAGGAAACCATCGCTGCCCTCGCCGAGCTGTTGAAAATACCGGTGCTGGAACTGGACATCAGCCGGGGCCCGGCACCGCCGCAGGTGGCGTTCATCCGCGAGGCCGAATGCATCGGCTGCACCAAGTGCATTCAGGCCTGCCCGGTCGATGCCATCGTCGGCGCGGCAAAACTGATGCACACGGTGTTGATCGACGAATGCACCGGTTGTGACCTGTGCGTCGCGCCATGCCCGGTCGATTGCATCGAGATGCATCCTCTGCCTGCGAACACGATCCCGGTGGTTGGCGGTCTCGCATTCGATCTTGATGAACAGCGCGCCCGCGCTGAAAAGCGTGACCATGCGCGCCAGCGTTTCGAGCGCCGCAACCAGCGCCTGCTGCGTGAAGAACAGCAAAAACAGGCCGAACGTGAGGCGCGAGCCCAGCGTGCGGCACAGCCGCAAGTTTCCACCGCCGACCCGGTGCAGGCCGCCCTTGACCGGGTGCGTGCGCAAAAAGCGGCGAACGCAGATGCGGCACTGAAGAAGGCCAAGGTCGATGTGGCGATGAGTCGTGCGCAACTGCACAAATCCCTGAAAGCCTTTGGTCATCCGCCGACGTTCGAGCAGCAGGCGCAATTGATCGTGCTGCAGCAACAATTCGAAGTCGCCGAGCAAGCACTGGCGAAGCTGGAAAGCAGTCAACCGGCTATTCCCGCCATCCCTGCCCCGAGCAACGACGCAGAGTTGAAGCGAGCGAAGATTCAGTTGGCCATGCGCCGCGCCGAATTGAAAAAGGCCCAGGCCGCGGAGGCTGCGCCGGAGCAGATCGCCGCGCTGGAACACGCCGTGACCGATGCCGAGCGCCGGGTGCAAGACCATGCCGCCCCTTGAGGCAGCGGACGCTCGCCTGCAACAGGCGATGAATAGCGTGCTGCTCGCAGCTCTGCCGGGGCTGCTTGCTTTGTTCTGGCTGTATGGCTGGGGCGTGTTGATCAACCTGCTGCTGGCGGTCGTCAGCGCTTTGCTCGTCGAGGCTGGCGTTGCCCGTCTGCGTCGGCAAGCGCTGCAACCTGCGTTGCTCGATGGCAGTGCGCTGGTCAGCGCGATGTTGCTGGCCGTTGCGCTGCCCGCTTATTGCCCTTGGTGGCTGACGGTCATCGCAACCGCCTCGGGTTTGTTGTTCGGCAAGCACCTGTATGGCGGCGTCGGCAAGAACCCGTTCAACCCGGCCATGCTTGGCTTTGCCTTGAGCATCGCGCTGTTCCCGCAAGCGATGACGCACTGGCCGGGTCATGGCCTTGATTTCCTTTCAGCGCTGCAACAGGTTTTCAGTCCGGCACCAGCGCCGGACGCCTGGGTGCAGGCCACGGCACTGGACAGCTTGCGCATCAATAAAAGCCTGACCATGGATGAGCTGTTCGCCGGCAATCCGGCCTTCGGCCGTTTTGGCGGGCGCGGTGTGGAGTGGGTGAATCTGGCGTTCCTGCTCGGAGGCCTGTTCCTGTTGCAGCGGCGGGTCTTTTCCTGGCACGCGCCGGTGGGCATGCTTGCCAGTCTGTTCGTCATCAGTCTGTTGTGCTGGAACGGCTCGGGGTCGGATTCCCATGGCTCGCCGCTGTTTCACCTGCTCAGCGGCGCCACGATGCTCGGTGCATTCTTTATCGTCACCGAACCGGTCTCCGGTGCAAAAAGCCCCCTCGCCCGCCTGTTGTTCGGCATCGGCGTCGGCCTGCTGACTTATCTGATTCGCACGTGGGGTGGTTACCCCGACGGCGTCGCGTTCGCGGTATTGCTGATGAATCTTCTGGTACCGGCACTGGAGCGCTTCGCCGCCAGGCGTCAGCCGCCGGTGAGCGCATGAACCGCTCGGCCAGTGTCGTGACGGTTGTGCTGCTCGCACTCGGCGGCGTCAGCGCGACGTACCTGCTGCAACGCAGCAGCGCGCCGCAGATCAGCGCCGAGCAACGCTTGCGCGCCAGCCGCAAACTGCTCGATGTGCTCCCTGCCGGGTATTACGACAATCAACCGCTGGAACGGCCGCTAGCCCTCGGCAAGGTGACGTTGCGCCATAGCATTTTGTCGGGCGGCTATCGGGCGATGCGATCCGGGCAAACGGTAGCCGTGCTGTTGCGCAGTCGCAGTGAGGGTTACGCAGGCACGCTCGAACTGCTGATCGCCATCGATGCCAACGGCAGACTCCTTGGTGTGAAAACCCTGGAGCAGCGCGAAACGCCGGGATTGGGTGGCTACCTTGGTGAATGGCCGAATGCCTGGCTGCAGCGTTTCACCGGTAAATCTCGCAATGAACCGACAGACCCCGGTTGGGCGCTGAAAAAGGATCAAGGGCAATTCGATCAGATCGCCGGCGCGACCATCACCTCCCGTGCCACCCTCCATGCAATTCATGACGCACTGCGTTATTTCGATGAGCATCGGGAGCGGCTGTTGGGGGCTGGCCCATGAAACACACGGTGAGTTTATTGATGCTGGTGCCGCTCCTGGGTGCCACACCCACGTTGGACGCGGCGCTGGGGATGACCATGATGCTCGGCGCTGTACTCGGCGTTTTTGCTGTCTGCATGTCGCCGTTGCGCAAACGTGTGAAGGGCATGAGCGCGTTGCTGATCAGCCTGATCGTCGCCGCGACATTGACCAGTTGCGCGGATCTCGCCGCGCAACGCTGGTTTTTGCCATGGCAGCAGAAGTCCGAGCTCTATATAGGGTTGATCGCCTTGTACTGCGTCGTGCTTGAGTACCACGGCTTCTTCGGCGAGCCCGTCGCTGCCCGCGTCAAACGCTGCGCTTTGTTCGGCGCGCTCATGCTGTTGTTCGGCGGGCTGCGGGAGATTATCGGTCACGGCACCCTTGGCCGAGGGCTGGCGGCACATTGGCAAGGTCTGGTTTTATTTCCCGAAGGGCTGCATCTGATTACGCTGGTTCCCGGCGCTTTTGTTTTACTCGGTCTGCTTCTCGCCATTCGTCAGGCGTGGAGACGCCGCAACTCTGTCACCAAGGAAACGCATCGCCCATGAATGCTGCAAAACGTCTTGAGATATTTCGCCGACTGCACGAAGACAATCCCGAGCCGAAAACCGAACTGGCCTATTCTTCGCCCTTCGAGTTACTGATTGCGGTAATTCTTTCGGCGCAGTCTACCGATGTGGGGGTCAACAAGGCCACTGCCAAACTCTTCCCCGTCGCCAACACACCCGCCGCGATTCACGCACTGGGCGTCGAGGGGTTGTCGGAATACATCAAGACGATCGGCCTCTACAACAGCAAGGCGAAAAACGTCATCGAAACCTGTCGCCTGCTGGTAGAGCGCCATGGCGGTGATGTCCCGCAGACTCGCGAGGAACTGGAAGCCTTGCCGGGCGTCGGGCGCAAGACTGCCAACGTGGTACTCAACACGGCTTTCCGTCAACTGACCATGGCGGTCGACACGCACATTTTCCGCGTCAGCAACCGCACCGGCATCGCGCCGGGGAAAAACGTGGTGGAAGTTGAAATGAAGTTGATGAAGTTTGTACCGAAAGAATTCCTGCTCGACTCGCACCATTGGTTGATTCTGCACGGCCGTTATGTGTGCCTGGCTCGCAAACCGCGCTGCGGCAGCTGCCGCATCGAAGATCTGTGCGAATACAAACACAAAACTTCCGACGATTGATCCCCCATCAGTTTTTTGCATCCATCGATTGAAAAAATCTTTTTTACCCGCCGCAGTAATGTCGATATAAGGAGCGCCAAAGGCAGTCTTAGCCGGGAGTTGACTTCATGAGTACCGACACAGAGCAACTGGATGTAGAAGAGCTTATTTCCACCGATACCGATGAGGTCGAACCGGTGGTTGAAGTGGCCAAGACCAACCTCAGCAAGCGTCGCACAATCGACAACCTGCTTGAGGAGCGCCGATTGCAAAGGCAATTGGCCGACTACGATTTTGATTTCTGATATCTGAAGGCCTCCCTTGACGGAGGCTTTTCATTTTATGCGGCAACTGAGCTTGATCGGCCCATGACGGTCTCAGCTGTCGAATCGTTCAGACCAGGCCATTGCGCTGCGCCAGCTCGATCAGATCAACCAGAGAGCGGGCATTGAGTTTCAGTAACAGGCGAGTCTTGTAAGTGCTCACTGTCTTGTTGCTCAGAAACATGCCATCGGCGATTTCCTTGTTGGTCTTGCCGCGCGCCAACTGTTGCAACACCATCATTTCCCGACCGGACAGGCGATCGACCATGTCTGCTTCACTCGCATTGCCCAGACTGGTTCGCACGGTGTGCAGGGCCTGGTTGGGAAAGTAACTGTATCCCGAGAGCACTGCTTTGATTGCACTCAGCAATTCGGTCAGATCCTGTTGCTTGCACACATAACCTGCTGCGCCCGATTGCATGCAACGCATTGAAAAATGTCCGGGCGCCTGGGAAGTCAGCACCAGAACTTTCACCGGCATCACGGTGGACGTCAAGCGTGCAATAACTTCCAGCCCGTCGAGTTTGGGTATTCCGATATCCAGAATGACAAGATCCGGCATTTGTTCGCGAGCAATTTGTAGTGCATCAACGCCATTATCCGTTTCTGCAATGACTTCGTAGCCATGCCGTTCCATCAGCATACGTACCGCAAGTCGAATGACGGGGTGGTCATCCACGATCAGCACTTTATTCATGGGCAAGTCCAGTTTTCGCTGTTCGAATTTTTAGAACACGCACGATATCCCAGTCACTTGCTCGATCGCATAACAACTTTTACACGCACTTGCATCGAGAGACATTCCCTACAGGCATTGAGGATAATTCCCACAAATCGAGCCTCGACGCGCTGTTTATTCGGCTAATTCCTTCACCCCGGTGTGAGGATTTTCAATTCCATGGCGACAGCGCCCTACACCAACCGTTAACGGACTTGTCGACGCCCGCCCTCAGTAGCGGGGAGGCATGGAGCACTGGACCTCTGGCGGTACTAATGCGGCATTCATCATGGAAACGTTACGCAGTAGCGCCTGAATCCTTTAGAGCACCCTGTGCTTGAGCGGGAATTTAAAACTTGAAACAACAGCCGCATACTTAAATTCTTGCTTTTGCTATAAATAGAAATACAACCTGCCAAACAACCCTATCGAACTCAAGACAATGCTCAAGATAAAAAAAAAGATAACCAACCCAATGACGGTCATCGCAATATTTGCGATTATTTCGGAAACATCGGCTGCCGTCTCACTGCCATTCCTTGACAATAAGGATCGGGAAATCTACGTCTGGTTTCTGATCAGTTTTCCCTTCTACTTGTTGTTTCTTTTTTTTATTACCCTCAACTTCAACCACCGCTCGCTCTACTCACCCTCGGATTTTGGCAAAGACAAAAGCTTTTTAAGGGCAACAGAGCAGCATGAGCGCGTCAACAAACGAAACGGACCGCCGCACGAGACAGGCGCACCGTGCGCTTTCGAAATAACCAGCAGCATCGTGGGTAAAACGGGTGATGGCAGGTTTCAACGGCCATGCCGAATACACAACTCACCAGATCCGCCAGCCGATATGGGCGACCCACCCAGTCCGGTTGTACAGACCATCAAGTTGTCGCCCTTGATCAGCGAACTGAACATCATCGACACGAGGGATATTGATGCATCGAGGGAATTCGATGCGATTCTCGAGACTTTGCGCAGAACCGATAAGAAAAACCCGCGAGTGCTGGTGTTTTTGTCCAACCATGTGTCGGACTCGCTGGCTCACACCGCATTGCAGCAGATCCGGCAAGCGAAGAAAGGCTCAGGTGCGACGCTGTGTATCGTTTACAACCTGTGCTCACAGACAGTCACGTTGTTGGGAAGAACAAGCTGACAGATGAGTCATGCGCCGCACGCGCACAGACGAGAGACCAGCCTGATGAATCAGACAAAAATTCCAAAAAAAAGGCGGCCCCGAACAGGCCGCCTTTTTTATTGCGCGTCGTTCTGAATCGATCAGAACAACTTGCGGCCCTTGTTGGCAGCAATGCGCATGCGCAAGGCGTTGAGCTTGATGAAGCCCGCCGCGTCCGCCTGGTTGTAGGCGCCGCCGTCTTCTTCGAAGGTCGCGATATTGGCGTCGAACAGCGAATCGTCGGACTTGCGCCCGGTGACGATCACGTTGCCTTTATACAGCTTGAGGCGCACCACACCGTTCACGTTGACCTGCGAAGCGTCGATCATCTGCTGCAGCATCAGACGCTCAGGGCTCCACCAGTAGCCGGTGTAGATCAGGCTGGCGTACTTCGGCATCAACTCGTCCTTGAGGTGAGCGACTTCGCGGTCCAGAGTGATCGATTCGATGGCGCGGTGAGCGCGCAGCATGATGGTGCCGCCCGGGGTCTCGTAGCAGCCACGGGACTTCATGCCCACGTAACGGTTTTCGACGATGTCGAGACGACCGATGCCGTGTTCCCCGCCGATCCTGTTCAGCGTCGCCAGTACGGTGGCCGGGGTCATTTCGACGCCGTCCAGCGCGACGATATCGCCGTTGCGGTAGGTCAGTTCCAGATACTGCGGGGTGTCGGGAGCCTTCTCCGGGGAGACTGTCCAGCGCCACATGTCTTCTTCGTGCTCGGTCCAGGTATCTTCCAGCACGCCGCCTTCGTAAGAAATGTGCAGCAGGTTGGCGTCCATCGAGTACGGGGATTTTTTCTTGCCGTGGCGTTCGATCGGGATCGCGTGCTTCTCGGCGTAGTCCATCAGCTTCTCGCGGGACAACAGGTCCCACTCGCGCCATGGCGCAATCACTTTAACGCCTGGCTTGAGCGCGTAGGCGCCCAGTTCGAAACGCACCTGGTCGTTGCCCTTGCCGGTGGCGCCGTGGGAAATGGCGTCGGCGCCGGTTTCGTTAGCGATTTCGATCAGACGCTTGGCGATCAGCGGACGGGCGATGGATGTGCCCAGCAGGTACTCGCCTTCGTAAACGGTGTTGGCGCGGAACATCGGGAACACGAAATCACGCACGAACTCTTCGCGCAGGTCGTCGATGTAGATTTCTTTGACGCCCATGGCCTGAGCCTTGGCGCGGGCCGGCTCGACCTCTTCGCCTTGACCGAGATCGGCGGTGAATGTCACCCCTTCACAGTTATAAGTATCCTGCAGCCACTTGAGGATCACCGAAGTGTCCAGGCCGCCGGAATACGCCAGAACGACCTTGTTTACGTCCGCCATGCCATCACTCCACGGGGTTCTACGGAAAGCCGGGGAGTCTACCGCTCAAACGCAATAATTTACAGAGGCGCGACAGCTTAAGACGACAAAGCGACAGAATCTGTCGAGAGCGCGACGATGACCGGCGAGTCAGGAAGTCGTTGCGGCAGTGGCTGGCGTACTCGCTTGCGGTGCTGGCGCAGGGGCTGTGGTCGGTGCCACACGCGACAATTTCACGTTGACCCGACGATTCTTCGCACGATTGGCCTTGCTGGTGTTCGGCACGATCGGATACTGCTCGCCGTGGAAACGCACGGTGATCTGCGATTCCTGGATGCCGTTGGCCTTGAAGAAATCAACCACCGCCAGCGCCCGGCGGCGCGACAGTTCGCGGTTGGTCAGGCGATTGCCGCTGTTGTCGGAATGGCCATCGAGTTCGATGTGGTTCACCGTCGGATCGGCCTTCATGTAATCGAGCATCACCTGCAGTTTGGCCTTGGCAGCCGGGTCCAGATCAACGCCTTCGCCGGGGAAGCCGATCTGCGACTGTTTGATCTGGTCGAAATTCTGCGGCAGCAGCTTCGCCACACAGGTCTGGTAATCGTTGAACGCCTTGCTGAATTTCACCGGCAACAGACGCACTTCGGAGACGCGGCCATCGCCAGAAGCACGGCGTACCACCGGGCTGCGGCCGTCCAGCAGGCCGCTGATCAATCCACCGGCCTGGGACTGCGAGCTGTTGAACAACACGTTGCCACTGCCCAGGCGCACAGAGCCCAGGTTGATGTCGCCACGCCCCGGCTGCCACGGTGCAGCCGCCGCGAGCAAGGTTGCCGAACCGCCGCCAAGCATGGCGTTGTAGGCGTTCAGACGAAAGATCGCCTGCTCACCGGCCTTGCGCACAAACTCGCCCGAGCCGAAATCGGTGATCGGCTGGGTCAGGCGGCATTCGAACTGGTCGCCGGCGACCGTCCACTCAATGTTCTCCAGACGGGTCTGGTAGGTCAGCGCCATCGCGGGGAGGCTGGCAAACACACTGAGCAGGGCTAAATAACGCTGGCGCACGGGAGGCTCCATTGGCTTGTGAAACACAAACACCGATTCACACAATGTTTACGGCATACCTTCGGGATATCGGACGCTCGTGGCAAAACTTGATAGCGGGTGCCTGCAAGAGTCTTTTCCGGTAGCATTCGCCTCAGTTTGACCCGCCTGGAATCCCCTCATGTCCGACCGCCTGACCCTGCTGCGTCCCGACGACTGGCACATTCATCTTCGCGATGGTGCCGTGTTGACCAATACCGTTGCCGATGTGGCCCGCACCTTCGGGCGCGCGATCATCATGCCGAACCTGGTACCGCCGGTGCGCAACGCCGCCGAAGCCGACGGCTATCGTCAGCGCATTCTCGCTGCCCGCCCGGCCGGCAGTCAGTTCGAGCCGTTGATGGTGCTGTACCTCACCGACCGCACTCAACCGGAAGAAATTCGTCAGGCCAAGGCCAGCGGTTTCGTGTACGCCGCCAAGCTGTACCCGGCCGGCGCCACCACCAACTCCGATTCCGGCGTAACCAGTATCGACAAGATCTTCCCGGCGCTGGAAGCCATGGCCGAAGTCGGCATGCCGCTGTTGATCCACGGTGAAGTCACCCGTGGCGACGTCGATGTGTTCGATCGCGAAAAGATCTTCATCGATGAGCACATGCGCCGCGTGGTCGAGCGCTTCCCGACGCTGAAAGTGGTGTTCGAACACATCACCACCGGCGACGCCGTGCAGTTCGTCAACGAGGCCTCGGCCAATGTTGGCGCGACCATCACCGCGCATCACCTGCTGTACAACCGCAACCACATGCTGGTAGGCGGGATTCGGCCGCACTTCTACTGCCTGCCGATCCTCAAGCGCAACACCCATCAGGAAGCCTTGCTCGACGCCGCCACCAGCGGCAGCGCCAAGTTCTTCCTCGGCACCGACTCGGCGCCCCACGCCCAGCACGCCAAGGAAGCCGCTTGCGGCTGCGCCGGTTGCTACACCGCCTACGCCGCCATCGAGATGTACGCCGAAGCGTTCGAACAACGTAACGCGCTGGACAAGCTCGAAGCCTTCGCCAGCCTCAACGGCCCGCGCTTCTACGGCCTGCCGGCGAACACCGATCGCATCACCCTGGTCCGCGAAGAATGGACCGCCCCGACCAGCCTGCCATTTGGCGAGCTGACCGTTATCCCGCTGCGCGCCGGTGAAAAACTGCGCTGGCGCCTGCTGGAGGAACACGCGTGAGTGAAGACAATTTCGACGATGAGCTGGACGGTCAAGGTGGCGGCGGCGGTTCCCGTCACCCGATGGCAGCACGTTTTCGCGGCTACCTGCCGGTTGTCGTCGACGTAGAAACCGGTGGCTTCAACGCAGCCACCGACGCCCTGCTGGAGATTGCCGCGACCACCATCGCCATGGATGAAAAGGGTTTCGTGTACCCGGATCACACCTACTTCTTCCGCGTCGAGCCATTCGAAGGTGCGAACGTTGAAGCGGCAGCGCTGGAGTTCACCGGGATCAAGCTTGATCACCCGCTGCGCATGGCCGTCAGCGAGGAAACCGCGCTGACCGACATCTTCCGTGGCATCCGCAAGGCGCTGAAAGCCAACGGCTGCAAACGGGCGATTCTGGTCGGGCACAACAGCAGCTTCGATCTGGGCTTTCTCAACGCGGCAGTCGCGCGGCTGGACATGAAGCGCAACCCGTTCCACCCATTCTCCAGCTTCGACACCGCAACCCTGGCGGGTCTGGCATACGGTCAAACCGTGCTGGCGAAAGCCTGTCAGGCGGCTGGCATCGATTTCGACGGTCGTGAAGCGCACTCGGCGCGCTACGACACCGAAAAGACCGCCGAGCTGTTCTGCGGCATCGTCAATCGCTGGAAGCAGATGGGCGGCTGGGAAGACTTCGACGACTGATCCTCGTCGAGCAAATCCCGCGCATGAAAAAACCGGCCACTTGGGCCGGTTTTTTTGTACCTCGACGTTGCGCCTTACAGGGCAGCAGCGTTCTCGGTCAGGTAAGCCGCAACGCCTTCTGGCGAAGCGTTCATGCCTTTGTCGCCTTTCTTCCAGTTGGCCGGGCAGACTTCGCCGTGCTCTTCGTGGAATTGCAGAGCGTCGACCAGACGGATCAGCTCTTCCATGTTACGGCCCAGCGGCAGGTCGTTGATGATCTGCGAACGGACAATGCCTTTGTCGTCGATCAGGAACGCGCCACGGAAAGCCACGCCGCCTTCGGACTCAACGTCGTAAGCCTTGGCGATGTCGTGCTTCATGTCGGCAGCCATGGTGTATTTCACCTGACCGATGCCGCCATTGTTCACTGGAGTGTTGCGCCAGGCGTTGTGGGTGAAGTGCGAGTCGATCGACACAGCGATCACTTCCACGTTGCGTGCCTTGAAGTCAGCCATGCGGTTGTCCAGAGCGATCAGCTCGGACGGGCAGACGAAGGTGAAGTCCAGTGGGTAGAAGAACACCAGGCCGTATTTGCCTTTGATGGCCGAGGACAGGGTGAAGCTGTCAACGATCTCGCCATTGCCGAGTACGGCCGGGACGGTGAAGTCTGGGGCTTGTTTGCCTACGAGTACGCTCATTGATATCTCCTGGTGTAAAAACTTGAAGTTCAGGGTCCGGGCCAGCCTGTCACCCTCAGGCGACAGCCCTGTGACACGAACCCTCTTCGCAAGGGACGACCATCATACACTGCGTATTTCGCCTGTCCGTAACGGATTTTCCCTGTTCGGTTATCCACCGCGTATTCATTGGGTAAAGCGAGCGCCTGGAAAATACCGTTCGTCAGGCGCAGGCAAATTGGCTGGGAAGCGTTCCGAAAGCACTTTGACAATCATTCTCGTTAACATTAAGATCCATCGCAATTGAGTCACAACCAGCGACGGTTCTTACTTATGTATGTTTGCCTCTGCACTGGCGTCACCGACGGACAGATCCGCGAAGCGATCTATGAAGGTTGCTGCAGCTATAAAGAAGTTCGCCAGGCCACCGGCGTCGCCAGCCAGTGCGGCAAATGCGCTTGCCTTGCCAAGGAAGTAGTGCGCGAAACCCTGACCAAGCTGCAAACCGCCCAGGCAGCGATCCCCTACCCGGTAGAATTTACTGCTGCGTAATGGCCCCCTTTTCAAAGAACCGGACTTCGCGTCCGGTTTTTTTATGCCTGAAAATCAATTGCTTAGCGTCCAGACGCGGAACACAAACATTCTTATTCCGATTAATTTTTATTTATTATTCAATAACTTAGGTTTGACACTTATAAATACCGAGCTCAAACTCCGCCTTATATACGGTTAATACAGGGCAGGACTCCGATCATGAAAGGCGACATTACAGTCATCCAGCATCTCAACAAGATCCTTGCCAATGAGCTGGTCGCGATCAATCAGTACTTCCTGCATGCGCGCATGTACGAAGATTGGGGTCTGAACAAGCTTGGCAAGCACGAATACAAAGAATCCATCGATGAGATGAAGCACGCGGACAAGCTGATCAAGCGCATCCTGTTCCTTGAAGGCCTGCCGAACGTGCAGGACCTTGGCAAGCTGCACATCGGCGAACACACCCGCGAAATGCTCGAATGCGACCTGCGCATCGAAAAGACCGGCCACGCTGACCTGAAAGCCGCCATCGCCCATTGCGAAACCGTTGGCGACTTCGGCAGCCGTGAACTGCTCGAAGACATCCTCGAGTCGGAAGAAGAACACATCGACTGGCTGGAAACCCAGCTCGGCCTGATCGACAAGATCGGTCTGGAAAACTATCTGCAATCGCAGATGGGCGAAGAATGATCTGACATTCGTCGAATCGAGACACTAAAAAAGCCCCGCCCTCTTTGGAGGTGCGGGGCTTTTTTATGCCTGGTGCGATGCAGGCAACACCACAAATCACTTGTAGGAGTGAGCCTGCTCGCGATGGCGGTGTGTCAGTCGATAGTTCAATACCTGACAGAACGCTATCGCGAGCAGGCTCACTCCTACATTGAAGCGAATCAGGCTTCGGACTTGTTCGCCGCTGCCGCTTCGACAGCCGCCTTGATGGTGCTTTGCAGCGAACCGTCTGCTGCCATCTCGGTCATGATGTCGCTGCCGCCGACCAGCTCACCGCCGACCCACAGTTGAGGGAAAGTCGGCCAGTTGGCGTATTTAGGCAGGTTGGCGCGGATTTCCGGGTTCTGCAGGATGTCCACGTAAGCGAACTTTTCACCACAGGCCATCACAGCCTGCGCAGCTTTTGCGGAGAAGCCGCACTGCGGGGCATTCGGCGAGCCTTTCATGTAAAGCAGAATGGTGTTGTTGGCAATCTGCTCTTTAATCGTTTCGATGATATCCATGGAGCACCTCGGCTGAACTTTCCGACTCAGAGGTCGGCACGGTGGCGCATTGTAACGGAATCCCGAGCGCCATGCTCGGTCTCCCCGACAGACCCGCTCAAGCCGCCGCCACCGTCACCGGTACGCCATTCAATGCCGCGTTGCCCGACAATTCGTCGAGTTGACACTCGTCGGTCAGGTCGTTGGCGCTCGACCCCGGCTGGCTGCTGGCGATCACCATCTGCACGCCCGGGCGCGCGTGGCCCCAACCGTGGGGCAGGCTGACCACGCCTTTCATCATGTCGAGACTGGCGAGCACTTCCACCTCGATCTGCCCGACCCGCGAGCTCACCCGAACCCGTTGCCCGTCGACCAGACCACGGCTGGCCAGATCATCCGGGTGCATCAGCAACTGATGCCGCGGCTTGCCCTTCACCAGGCGATGAAAATTGTGCATCCACGAATTGTTGCTGCGCACATGGCGGCGGCCGATCATCAACAACTCATCGGCAGCTGGCGCCCGCAAAGCGGCAAAGCGTGCGAGGTCGGCGAGGATCTCCGGCGGTGCGGCCTGAATATGCTGATTCGGTGTTTTCAGTCGCGTCGCCAGATTCGGCTTCAGCGCCCCCAGATCGATGCCGTGCGGATGATCGAACAGCGTCGCCAGCGACAGCTTGTGCTCCGACGCATCGCCATAGCGGCCCATGCGCAGGCCCATGTCGATCATCTTCGCCGGCGGCATGGTCGGTTTCAGCTCTTTGCCGGTATTCTCGGCGAACGCCTTGGCCAGCCCGACGAAGATCTCCCAGTCATGCAGCGCGCCCTCGGGCTTGGCGAGGATCGCGCGATTGAAGCGGGTCACATTACGCACCGCGAACAGGTTGAAGGTAGTGTCGTAGTGATCGTTTTCCAGCGCCGAGGTCGACGGCAGGATCAGGTCGGCATAGCGCGTGGTTTCGTTGATGTACAGGTCGATGCTGAGCATGAACTCCAGGCCATCCAGCGCCTGTTCCAGCTGCCGGCCGTTGGGGGTCGACAACACTGGATTGCCGGCCACGGTGATCAACGCGCGGATCTGGCCCTCGCCGTCGGTGAGCATCTCTTCGGCCAGCGCCGAGACCGGCAACTCCCCACCGTATTCAGGCCGCCCGGAAACGCGGCTCTGCCATTTGTTGAAATGCCCGCCCGAGGTCGACGCCACCAGATCCACAGCGGGTTCGGTGCACAGCGCGCCGCCGACGCGGTCGAGATTGCCGGTGACCAGGTTGATCAGTTGCACCACCCAATGACACAAGGTACCGAAGGCTTGGGTCGAAACCCCCATGCGACCGTAGCAGACAGCACTCGGTGCGGCAGCGAAGTCGCGCGCCAGTTGGCGAATCTGTTCGGCCGGCACGGCGCACAATGGACTCATGGCTTCGGCAGTGAACGACGCCACGGCAGTGCGCACCTCGTCCAAGCCTTCGACTGGCAAATGGCTGTCGCGGGTCAGGCCTTCGCTGAACAGCGTATTGAGCATGCCGAACAACAGCGCCGCGTCGCCGCCCGGGCGGACGAACACATGCTGATCGGCCATCGCTGCGGTTTCGCTGCGCCGCGGATCGACCACCACCACTTTGCCGCCGCGTGCCTGAATAGCCTTCAGGCGTTTCTCGACATCCGGCACGGTCATGATGCTGCCGTTGGAGGCCAGCGGATTGCCGCCAAGGATCAGCATGAAATCGGTGTGGTCGATGTCCGGGATCGGCAACAGCAAACCGTGGCCGTACATCAGGTAGCTGCTGAGGTGATGAGGCAGTTGATCGACTGAAGTGGCCGAGTAGCGATTGCGCGTTTTCAGCAAACCGAGGAAGTAATTGCTGTGGGTCATCAGCCCGTAGTTGTGCACGCTCGGGTTGCCTTGATAAACCGCCACCGCGTTCTGCCCATGATGCTCCTGAATCGCCGCGAGCTTGTCGGCCACCAGCGCAAAGGCTTCGTCCCACTCGATCGGCAGCCATTCATTGCCGACCCGACGCATCGGTTGGCGCAGGCGATCCGGATCATTCTGGATATCCTGCAGGGCCACGGCTTTCGGGCAGATATGCCCGCGACTGAAGGTATCAAGGGCATCCCCCTTGATCGAGGTGATCGCGACGTTGCCATCGGTTTCTGTGGTTTCGATGGTCAGGCCGCAAATGGCTTCGCACAGGTGGCACGCACGGTGGTGAAGAGTCTTGGTCATGGCCAGTCTCTGTCTTGTTCGGAGGCAGGCAATCACGCCCGCGGGAACAAAACTATGGCCCGTGCACAGAGGCTGCGCCAGCGACGTTCGTCTTGTGAATCGACGGTTATCAGGGCAGCCGATAAACCGCTGCAATCAGTTCGAAGGCAACTGCGGCGGTGCAGCCAGCTGGATTTCCTGGATGGTTTCGATCTGCTCGTGGGCGACATGCACGCCGGTGAGTTCGCCGATCAATCGCCAGTGCTCGTCGAGCCCGGCGCTGATGGTGGCCATTCGATCGATCATGTGTCGACCGGCGGATTTGACCACTTCGTCTTCACTGCGCAACAACTCGAAAGACATCGAGGTCACCGAGGCGGTGAGATGGGTCAGAGAGCGAGCCGTGTGGCCCAGCAGTTCCATTAACAGTTGTTCTTTCGATTCCATGCGGAGGCTTCCTGCGTCGCTCGAAAGTTATTTATAACCCAGCACTTTGCTTTAGCAAATGTTTCAGTCTGAACATCCGACCAAGCGAATCCGTGGCACAGCGAGCGCAAAGCGACCAAAGCCGCACCGTTGCCGTCGCGGCACATTGCCAAGCGCGGCGGGGCCAGTGTACAAAGAAGCTCGCTGTTGTACTGAACCCGGCTTCACCATGCGCGATCGAAACCCTCGCTCCGCGCTCCGCATCCCGTTGAAACCGTAGCCTATTGGCGTAACGCGACATTTAATGTCAATATCGCGCCTCCCCCTATTTCGTCGCCCCGTGCGGCTTACGCCGCAGGTCTCGCCCGTTGTTCCGTTAAACAAGGCTTTGAGCATCTGCGGTCTGTAGCAAAAAGGTAGTCAATGATGAGCGCAAGGCACTTTCTCTCCCTGATGGATTGCACGCCCGAAGAGCTGGTCAGCGTGATCCGTCGAGGCGTTGAGCTCAAGGACCTGCGTAACCGCGGCGTACTGTTCGAGCCTTTGAAAAACCGCGTGCTGGGGATGATCTTCGAAAAATCCTCAACCCGCACCCGGATCTCCTTCGAGGCCGGCATGATCCAGCTCGGCGGCCAGGCGATCTTCCTGTCCCCGCGCGACACCCAACTGGGCCGTGGCGAGCCGATCAGCGACTGCGCCATCGTCATGTCGAGCATGCTCGATGCGGTGATGATCCGCACTTTCGCCCACAGCACCCTGACCGAATTCGCCGCCAACTCGCGCGTGCCGGTGATCAACGGCCTGTCCGATGATCTGCACCCGTGCCAGTTGCTGGCCGACATGCAGACTTTTCTTGAGCACCGTGGCTCGATCCAGGGCAAGACCGTGGCCTGGATCGGTGACGGCAACAACATGTGCAACAGCTATATAGAAGCGGCGATCCAGTTCGACTTCCAGCTGCGCGTCGCCTGTCCGGAAGGTTACGAGCCGAACCCAGAGTTTGTCGCCAGGGCCGGTGATCGCGTGACCATCGTCCGCGACCCGCAGGATGCCGTACGCGGCGCGCATCTGGTCAGCACCGACGTCTGGACTTCGATGGGTCAGGAAGAGGAAACTGCCAAGCGCCTCAAGCTGTTCGCGCCGTTCCAGGTCAACCGTGCCCTGCTCGACCTCGCTGCCGAGGACGTGCTGTTCATGCACTGCCTGCCGGCGCACCGTGGCGAAGAAATCAGTCTCGACCTGCTCGATGATCCGCGCTCAGTCGCCTGGGATCAGGCAGAAAACCGTCTCCACGCACAGAAGGCCCTGCTCGAGTTCCTCGTCGAACCGGCATATCACCACGCATGAGCCATGAATTACTGCTGAACCTGCGCAACCTCGCTTGCGGCTATCAAGATCAACGCGTGGTGCAGAACCTCAATCTGCACCTCAACGCCGGCGACATCGGCTGCCTGCTCGGCTCGTCCGGCTGCGGCAAGACCACCACCCTGCGCGCCATCGCCGGTTTCGAACCGGTGCATGAAGGCGAGATCACCCTGGGTGGCGAAACCCTTTCCAGTGCCGGTTTCACCCTGGCGCCGGAGAAACGCCGGATCGGCATGGTGTTTCAGGACTACGCGCTGTTTCCGCACCTGAGCGTGGCCGACAACATCGCCTTCGGCATTCGCAAGCACCCGCACAAGACGCGCGTGGTCGAAGAGCTGCTGGAACTGGTCAACCTGAAAAACCTCGGCAAGCGTTTTCCTCACGAATTGTCCGGCGGCCAGCAACAGCGCGTCGCCCTCGCCCGTGCGTTGGCGCCGGAGCCGCAACTGCTGCTGCTCGACGAGCCCTTCTCCAACCTCGACGGCGAGCTGCGCCGCAAGCTCAGCCATGAGGTCCGCGACATTCTCAAGGCCCGGGGCACCAGTGCAATTCTGGTCACCCACGATCAGGAAGAAGCCTTCGCCGTCAGCGATCACGTTGGCGTATTCAAGGAAGGTCGGCTGGAACAGTGGGACACGCCCTACAACCTTTATCACGAACCGGCGACGCCGTATGTCGCCAGCTTCATCGGTCAGGGTTACTTCATTCGCGGCCAGCTTGTCAGTCCGGAGTCGGTGCAGACCGAGCTGGGTGAGCTGCGCGGTAATCGTGCTTACACCTGGCCGATAGGCGGCGCGGTGGATGTGTTGCTGCGCCCGGATGACATTGTCTATGCGCCGGACAGCGCATTGCAGGCGCAGATTGTCGGCAAGATGTTCCTCGGTGCGGCGACTTTGTACCGCCTGCAACTGCCGACCGGCGCGCAGCTGGAATCGATCTTCCCCAGCCATGCCGATCATCTGGTCGGCGCGCAGGTCGGGATTCGCGTAGCGGCGGATCACCTGGTGCTGTTCCAGGCTTCGGGCAGCACGGCGGCGCAGATCCCAGCGGTGGAAAACGGCGTGCGCCGATTCAGCACGAGCCTCTGATCGAACATATATTCCTGTAGGAGTGAGCCTGCTCGCGATAGCGGTTAATCAGTCGCCGAAGATGTTGACTGATAGACCGCTATCGCGAGCAGGCTCACTCCTACAAGGGATTGCGGTCAGCTCAGATGCAGGGTGCCGCTGGCCACCAACGTCGCATTGCCACCAATTTTCACCCGCTCCCCTTCCAGCCGACAGAACAATTCACCGCCCCGCGCCGAGCGCTGGCACGCGGTCAGGTTCGATTTGCCCAGGCGCTTGGCCCAGTACGGAATCAGACTGCAGTGCGTCGAACCGGTCACTGGGTCCTCGTTGATGCCGATCGCCGGGGCGAAATAGCGCGAGACGAAGTCGTGCTGATTGCCGCGCGCAGTGACAATCGCACCCAGCCACGGCAGTTTCGCCAGCGCAGCCATATCGGGTTTGCAGTCGAGCACGGCCTGTTCCGACTCCAGCACCACGAACAGTTCGTTCGAGCCCAACACGTCGACAGCCTCAACACCGAGCGCCCGCTCGACATCCAGCGTCACGCCGATTTCCGAAGGTACGATGGTCGGGAAATCCAGCCATAACAGGTCGCCCTCACGGCTGACACTCAGCGCACCAGACTTGCAAGTGAAGTCGATGCGCGCTGCACTTTCCTTATGGATTTCATACAGCACAAACGCGCTCGCCAACGTCGCATGCCCACAGAGTGGCACCTCAGTAGTCGGCGTGAACCAGCGGATATGCCAGGCCTGCCCTTCGCGCACCAGAAATGCGGTTTCTGCCAGATTGTGTTCGGCGGCGATCTTCTGCATCAAGTCATCGGCCAGCCAGCTGTCGAGCCGGTAGACCATCGCCGGGTTGCCACAGAACGGCCGATCACTGAACGCGTCGACCTGATGAAACGCAAGCTGCATGGTTTTCCCCCTGAATTGGTCGACCGAGCATGCAACGGCGGCCCGGATCAGTGCCAGTGACAGAAACGCAATTTTTTCTTCATACAGCGAGCGCTCTTGTTACGCCCGGCCGATATCGGCGAACGTCGCCTGGGTGTGCGCGGCCAGTACTGCTGGCGCCAGTTCCACCTCCAGCCCTCGCCGCCCGGCACTCACGTAAATAGTCGCAAAACCCTGAGCGGAATTATCGATGAAGGTGCGCAGGCGTTTCTTCTGCCCGAGCGGGCTGATACCGCCCAACAGATAGCCGGTCGAACGCTGCGCGGCAGCCGGGTCGGCCATTTCGGCTTTCTTCACTCCGGCGGCATGCGCGAGCCCCTTGAGGTCGAGCGTTCCGACGACCGGCACTACGGCGACCAGCAATTCGCCTTTCTCACTGGCGGCCAGCAGGGTCTTGAACACCTGCGCCGGTTCGAGCCCGAGCTTCTCCGCTGCCTCCAGCCCATAAGACGCGGCCTTCGGATCATGTTCGTAACTGTGCACGCGATGTTCGGCACGAACTTTTTTCAACAAGTCCAACGCAGGGGTCATGGCAGCTCCGGGTTCGGCAATCTCAGAAAAAACCTGCGGCCGATTCTAGGTCATCGTGGGTTAAAAGGCTCTATTCCAAGCCGCGATTCCCGTGGTCTGCAGGTCCATGCACCCGGGGAGCCGCGCTGATCATTCATGCGGCGAATAGTTATATTGTGACTGACAGTTCACTTTCGACCTTTGACAGGTTTGTTTCTTGTCTATATTTTTTCGAATCTGAATAATGTAAGAATCATGCTCCGCGCAGTACCCAGCAGTAACCCGGGAAGCGAATGGGGATTCCGACCCGGTGAAGATCGCGCCTTGCTCCGTTGGCAAGGCGCCACACAAGAAAAAGAACCGAGGTTTTCAATGACAGCTGCTTTACCGCAACCTTCGCTTTCCGGCCAATGCATGGCCGAGTTTCTCGGCACCGCCCTACTGATCTTCTTCGGCACCGGTTGTGTCGCCGCGCTCAAAGTCGCGGGCGCCAGCTTCGGCCTGTGGGAAATCAGCATCATCTGGGGTGTCGGCGTGAGCATGGCGATCTACCTCACCGCCGGGGTATCCGGCGCGCACCTCAATCCGGCCGTGAGCATCGCTCTGGCAATCTTCGCCGACTTCGAAAAGCGCAAGCTGCCGTTCTACATCCTCGCGCAAATTGCCGGCGCCTTCTGCGGCGCGCTGCTGGTCTACACGCTGTACAGCAACCTGTTCTTCGATTACGAACAAACCCACCAGATGGTTCGTGGTTCGGCCGCCAGCCTTGAACTGGCATCGGTATTCTCCACTTACCCAAACCCGATGCTGTCGACGGCTCAGGCCTTTCTGGTCGAGATGATCATCACCGCAATCCTGATGGGCGTGATCATGGCCCTGACCGATGACAACAACGGTCTGCCAAGAGGCCCGATGGCACCGCTGCTGATCGGCTTGCTGATTGCCGTGATCGGCAGTGCGATGGGCCCGCTGACCGGTTTTGCGATGAACCCGGCGCGTGACTTTGGTCCGAAACTGATGACTTTCTTTACCGGTTGGGGTGAAATTTCCTTCACTGGCGGTCGAGATATTCCGTATTTCCTGATTCCGATTTTTGCACCGATTGTCGGTGCCTGCCTCGGCGCTGCCGGGTATCGCGGGCTCATCGCCCGTCACCTGACCGGCGCCACACCTGCTACAAAGGATGCAGAACCGGCCATTGACGGCAAACCAAGAACTTCTTGAAACAGTCGGCGCCGGCTCCTGCCCATCCGAGCCTGCGCCATGGCCCACTCTCGTTTTTTTCGTCCAAGGCAATCGACATGACCGACATTCAGAACAAGAACTACATCATTGCCCTTGATCAGGGTACGACCAGCTCCCGCGCAATCATTTTCGACCGCGATGCGAACGTGGTCTGCACCGCCCAGCGCGAATTCGTTCAGCACTACCCGCAGGCCGGTTGGGTCGAGCACGACCCGATGGAAATCTTCGCCACCCAGAGCGCAGTGATGGTTGAGGCACTGGCCCAGGCCGGCCTGCATCACGACCAGGTGGCCGCGATCGGTATCACCAACCAGCGTGAAACCACCGTGGTCTGGGACAAGACCACCGGCCGTCCGGTGTACAACGCGATCGTCTGGCAGTGCCGCCGCAGCACCGAGATCTGCCAGCAGCTCAAGCGCGACGGCCACGAAGACTACATCCGTGACACCACCGGTCTGGTCACCGACCCGTACTTCTCCGGCACCAAACTGAAGTGGATCCTCGACAACGTCGAAGGCAGCCGCGAGCGTGCACGCAATGGCGAGCTGCTGTTCGGCACCGTCGATAGCTGGCTGATCTGGAAATTCACCGGCGGCAAGGTACACGTCACCGACTACACCAACGCCTCGCGCACCATGCTCTTCAACATTCACTCGCTGGAGTGGGATTCGAAGATGCTGGAGATTCTCGACATCCCGCGCGAGATGCTCCCGGAAGTCAAAGCCTCTTCGGAAATCTACGGTCGCACCAAGAGCGGCATCGCCATCGGCGGTATTGCCGGCGACCAGCAAGCGGCACTGTTCGGGCAGATGTGCGTAGAGCCGGGCCAGGCGAAAAACACTTACGGCACCGGTTGCTTCCTGCTGATGAACACCGGCGACAAAGCGGTGAAATCCCAGCATGGCATGCTCACCACCATTGCTTGCGGCCCGCGCGGCGAAGTTGCCTATGCTCTGGAAGGTGCAGTGTTCAACGGCGGTTCGACCGTGCAATGGCTGCGCGATGAACTGAAAATCGTCAACGACGCCCACGACACCGAATACTTCGCCAACAAGGTCAAGGACAGCAACGGCGTCTATCTGGTGCCAGCGTTTACCGGTCTCGGCGCACCGTACTGGGACCCGTATGCCCGGGGCGCGCTGTTCGGTCTGACTCGCGGCGTGCGCGTGGATCACATCATCCGCGCCGCGCTGGAATCGATTGCCTACCAGACCCGCGACGTACTCGACGCCATGCAACAGGACTCCGGCGAACGCCTCAAGGCCCTGCGTGTAGACGGCGGCGCGGTGGCGAACAACTTCCTCATGCAGTTCCAGGCCGACATCCTCGGCACCCAGGTCGAGCGCCCGCAAATGCGCGAAACCACTGCACTGGGCGCCGCTTATCTGGCCGGTCTGGCCTGCGGTTTCTGGGGCAGCCTGGAAGAACTGCGCGGCAAAGCGGTGATCGAGCGCGAGTTCGAACCGAGCCTTGATGAAGTCGAGAAAGAGAAACTCTACAAAGGCTGGAAAAAAGCCGTCAGCCGTACCCGTGACTGGGCGCGTGAGGACGCTGAATAAGCCAACGTACAGTTCCGGAAGGGTATCTAACTGGTAGGGAGCAGATTCCTGCGGCATCATGGGCAAATTTTGCTTGGCAGCCCAAAGGAAGCCCCATGAATCTGCCTCCCCGTCAGCAGCAAATCCTCGAGCTGGTCCGCGAACGCGGCTATGTGAGCATCGAGGAAATGGCCACGCTGTTCGTTGTCACCCCGCAAACCATCCGCCGCGATATCAATCAGCTCGCGGAAGCCAATCTGCTGCGTCGCTACCACGGTGGCGCCGCTTACGATTCCAGCGTTGAAAACACCGCTTACGCGATGCGCGCCGATCAGATGCGCGACGAAAAGCAACGCATCGGCGAAGCCATCGCCGCGCAGATCCCCGATCACGCCTCGCTGTTCATCAACATCGGCACCACCACCGAATCGATCGCCCGCGCCCTGCTCAATCACAGTCACTTGAAAATCATCACCAACAACCTGCACGTCGCCTCGATGCTCAGCGCCAAGGATGATTTCGATGTGCTGTTGACCGGCGGTAACGTGCGGCGGGACGGCGGTGTGGTCGGTCAGGCGAGCGTGGACTTCATCAACCAGTTCAAGGTCGATTTCGCCCTGGTCGGCATCAGCGGGATCGATGAGGACGGTAGCCTGCTCGACTTCGATTATCAGGAAGTGCGGGTGAGCCAGGCGATCATTGCCAACGCGCGGCAGGTGATTCTCGCGGCGGACTCGAGCAAGTTCGGGCGCAACGCGATGATCCGACTGGGGCCGATCAGCCTGATCGATTGCCTGGTCACCGATCAGCAGCCGGTACCGGCGCTGGCGCAGTTGCTGAGCCAGCACAAGATTCGTCTGGAAGTCGTTTAACGCGCTTCCAGGCATCAAAAGATCGCAGCCTTCGGCAGCTCCTACATCTGGAATGCATTCCTTCTGTAGGAGCTGCCGAAGGCTGCGATCTTTTGCTTTTAATGTTCGGATATTTTCCTTTCTCGGCCCTTCGATGAGTTTTTTCAATCGAACGTGACTGGCTGTGCGCGTCTTTATGGGCTACCATTTTCGCAAATGAACATTAATGTTCGATTTCCAAGACATAAAACCAAAAGAACCGAGGCCAGCCGATGTCCACCTCTACCTTGCGTACGCCCCCTCTCTCCGAGATCTATGACGTTGCCGTGATCGGCGGCGGGATCAATGGCGTGGGGATCGCAGCGGATGCCGCCGGTCGCGGTCTTTCGGTGTTCCTTTGCGAAAAAGATGACCTGGCCAGCCACACCTCGTCGGCCAGCAGCAAGCTGATCCACGGTGGCTTGCGCTATCTCGAACATTACGAATTCCGTCTGGTGCGCGAAGCGCTGGCCGAGCGCGAAGTGCTGCTGGCCAAGGCGCCGCACATCGTCAAACCCATGCGTTTCGTCCTGCCGCACCGCCCGCACCTGCGTCCGGCGTGGATGATTCGTGCCGGCCTGTTCCTGTATGACAACCTCGGCAAGCGCGAAAAACTGCCAGGTTCGAAAAGCCTGAAGTTTGGCGCCGACAGCGCACTGAAAAGCGAAATCAAGAACGGCTTCGAATACTCCGACTGCTGGGTCGACGATGCCCGCCTCGTGGTCCTGAACGCCATGGCTGCGCGCGAGAAAGGCGCCCATGTGCACACCCAGACCCGCTGCGTCAGCGCCCGCCGCACCAAGGGCCTGTGGCATCTGCATCTGGAGCGCGCCGACGGCAGTCTGTTTTCGATTACCGCCAAAGCGCTGGTCAATGCTGCCGGCCCATGGGTCGCCAAGTTCATTCGTGACGACCTGAAAATGGAATCGCCGTACGGCATCCGTTTGATTCAGGGCAGCCACGTCATCGTGCCGAAACTGTACGAAGGCGAGCACGCGCACATTCTGCAAAACGAAGATCAGCGCATCGTCTTCACCATTCCGTACCTGAACCACTTCACCCTGATCGGTACCACCGACCGTGAGTACACCGGCGACCCGGCGAAAGTGGCGATCACCGAAGGCGAAACCGATTACCTGCTGAAAGTGGTCAACGCCCACTTCAAGAAGCAAGTCAGCCGCGAAGACATCCTGCACAGCTACTCGGGTGTACGTCCGCTGTGCAACGACGAATCCGACAACCCGTCCGCCGTCACCCGCGATTACACCTTGGCGCTTTCAGGCAACGCTGAAGAAGCGCCGCTGCTGTCGGTGTTTGGCGGCAAGCTGACTACCTATCGCAAACTCGCTGAGTCGGCGATGGGGCAGTTGATGCCGTTCTTCACCCAGATGCGCCCGAGCTGGACGGCCACTGCCACCCTGCCCGGCGGCGAAGACATGACCACGCCCGAAGCCCTGAGCGCGCGGATCCGCGACGAGTTCGATTTTGTCCCGACGGAAATCGCCCGGCGCTGGGCCGTCACCTACGGCAGCCGCACCTGGCGCATGCTCGAAGGCGTGGAAAGCCTGGCTGACATGGGCGAGCACATCGGCGGCGGGCTCTACACCCGCGAAGTCGATTACCTGTGCAGCGAAGAGTGGGCGACCACGGCGCATGACATTCTGTGGCGCCGTACCAAGCTGGGCTTGTTCACCACACCGGATGAGCAGCAGAAGCTGGCGACGTATCTGGGCAAGGTTGAGCAGAACCGCAAGATCGAGGCGGCTTGATCTTCGCCCCATCGCTTGAACGAAAGCCCCTGAATTGTGAGATTCAGGGGCTTTTTGTTGTCCCCGCAAGATCCAGCCCCCCCCCTCACCCCAGCCCTCTCCCCCCAAGGGG
>NZ_LHPA01000045.1:0-2270 GCF_001297215.1 Pseudomonas sp. RIT-PI-o
TTTGCAGCTCGGTGCCGACCGCATCCTCATCAACGATTTCCAGCGCTATCTGCAGATCGGAGTCCCGCAAGATGCGCAACGAGTCGCGGTTACCCATCGTCCCCCAAGGCCCGGCCTGGCAGAGCAGGCCCTGACGAGGAAAGTTGAGCTTCGCCGCGGCGAGATTGATGCCCCACCTCAGGGGCGTCGACGACACTGGACCCGTACGGCCGGGGATTTTGAGTTCCTGTAGCAACTGCGGAGCGTCGTTGATTGGGTCGTTGTCGAACATGGTGGCCACTCCGTGGGCTTGAGCGATGGAGTGATTGAACGGCTAAAAGGGAGATTGCGCACCTGTCAGATCTGACAGGTGCGGGCGGAAATCCGACGGGTGGTAATGTTGGGGAGGTCGAGTCGCCGCTGATAAAACCCCTAAAAATTGCGCTGCGCTTTCATGCCGATGACCGGCCGATTGCGTTACAAGCCGGATGCGGTTAGAGGGCGCTCAGCTAATACGTCGAAGGCTGCCCTAAGGATGTCGATGTGACGATTGGCCTGATCCAGTCCCACATGTCGGTTAAAGGGTTGTAAGAAAATCACAATTCAACCCATGACAAATAAGTGCTCCCATAATTACATACATACATTGAACCTCCGTCCATACTGCTTACGAGGTGACGAGGCCCGCTTCCAATTGGATAGGCTGGCCCAGCAGCGCCAGTACTTAGATTTATGGTGTGCAACAAGTCTTCACTTATATTCGTAATGTATAAGTAATCGTCAGTCTTGCTGGTGATCAATGCATGTCCTCCAATACTTTCAATGTGTCGGATTGCTACTTCCTGTTCAATATCAATGACTGAAATGCCGGTCGCTGTAGCAATATAGGCTGAATCTCCAGCGTGGTTGATGGTGATACCCAGTGCTGGCGCAGGGAGCACGATTGCGCGACGGGTAAATGTTGCGATGTCGATGATGGAAAGTTCAGAGCTTGTCTGATTGCATATGTAAATGGATTTGCCATCAGGGCCAGCGAATCCTTGGCGTGGATTTCGCCCGGCGGGGATGGTTTCGGCTGCAAAAGTATCAGTATTGCATCTTGTGATAGTGCCTGAACTGTAATTGCAAGAGAATAGCCAGCGACCATCCAGACTAAGAATCAGGCCTGTAGTATCTCCACCAGTATCGACAGTTTGAATGACCTCCTTGGCATGCAAGTCAATTACCGAGATCTTATCGACAGATCTGTTGCTCACATAACAGAATCTCTCATCCGGACTTATAGCAACACCATGAGCACCGGTGATGTTCTCAATTGTTGTAATAATCTCATGGGTTGCTGTATCGATAATGGAAAGATTCTTTTTTTGCCAACTGGAAACGTATATACGCGTGCCATCCGCACTGATTTTCACGTCCCAGCTCCCACCACCAATAGGGATGTTCTTCAGTTGCCCCTGGGCCGTCACTGTGGCCGATGCCTCGCCAACTGACGCACCTTTACTGGCCACCAGATTGTAACTTCCACTTGTCTGAGCGCCTGTTACACCGCGGACACTGACTTTGCCCTCGATGTCGCTGGGGAAATCCCGTGAGCCGCTTCCTCCATCGCTAAAGCTGAAATCAGCGGGGAGGTCCAATGTGACGGTTCCCTGCAGGGGGGTTCCGTCCAAATTGCTGAGTTGAACTTCGACATCCTTAAGCCGACCTCTCGGTGCGATCACGTAAGGCGCATTGGTGAATTTCACTAGCACCGCATCCTCAACGGCCTTCACGGTATAAGTACGTACCGGAAAACTCAGCGCCAGGTTTTCATCCGTGCTGTGATCCGGGGTGGACATGAACGTCACCGCCAGTTCGCTTTGATCCTTCAACCCCTGCAGATCAGGCAAGGGCAAGGATGCATCGAGATAACCTTGCGATATCCAGAGCGCGTTCACCGCATTGCTCGGGCCAGTCCATACGGTGCGCGTATATGGTTTATCGTCTTTTTTTGTGCCTTCCACTCGCATCCAGACACGCTGGCCGCTGGCAATGTGCGGCCAGAAACCGCCACGAAGAGTTGCCGCAGCAGTGAGCGTGGACACATCCAGGTCAGTCCCGTCACCACCGTCGGCCGCTTGAATGATTTTCGGCGAGTGCGAAAGATCCACACGCAGTTGCAACACCGCCAGCGCACGAATCCGCGACTCTTTCGGATCCTGGGTGCCGCGCGTTACCGTGTAATCCAGCGTGATGGACTTGGCGAGGTTGAAGGCGATCACCGAGACAGCCAGCGGTATTTCCTGCGG